>CAYVQL010000090.1:0-25256 GCA_964454135.1 uncultured Enterobacterales bacterium
TCGACTTCGACGACCCCTTCGCGGGTGCCCTGATCGTGAACGGCGGCTGGGTGCGCATCGAGGACCAGCGCTACTCCGAGGGCGAGCAGGTCACCGTGGACGTGACGGGCTTCGTACCCGACCCGGCGGCCAGCCTGGTCTCCTGGTCCTTGCTGGACGACGACGAAGTCTGGGTGGCCGACATGACCCTGGCGGACGATGCCAATGGCATCGAGCGCGAGCTGGATTTCGAGGCCCTGTCCAGCGACGGCTCCGCCACCGTGGGCGTGTCGCAGTTTCCGGCCAACGGTCTGCCCGGCCGCACCTGGTTCGTTCCACCGGCTCCCGTGCCTCAGGGGCTGATCTGCGGCCTCTACAACACCGGCCAGTCCATCGACACCCACACCACCTGCCAGGGCCACGACGCGGCGGAGTCCTGCCCTGCCGGCTTTCTCCAACGCGAAGGCGGAGATCGCGGCCTGCCCTCCGGCCTCGGCTTCGTCTGGTGCGAGGCCGAAGGCAGCTGCACGGGCAGCGACTGCGACCTCTCGCTGCTGCCCGAGGGCAGCGTCTGGGGGGCGGGGGGGCGCCGCGGGCCCCCCCGGCGCCGCGGGCCCCCGCCGGGTGGGGGGGGGGGGCGGGGTCGGCGCCGTGGGCAAAACGCCCCCCCCCCCCGGCGAGGGCATCACCTGCCTGGGAGCCGACGTGGCCTCGGGCAGCTGCCCCTCCAGCGACTGGACCTTCTACGAGCTGGGCGACCAGGGCATGCCGTCGGGCGATGGCTATCGCTGGTGCCAGCTGGGAGGCGCCGGTTGCATGGACGCGAGCTGCATCGACGCGGTGCACAGAGACCTGGTCTGCGGCCTTTCCCACGAAGCGCGGACCGTCAACGACTGCCAGGGCTACGATCCCCTCTCGGGCGCCTGCCCACCGGGATTCTCCCTGGAGTGGGGCGGAGACCTGGGGATGCCCGCGGGCCAGGGCTACACCTGGTGCCAGGCCGACTGAGAAGAATAGGAGAAAGCATGCATTCCCTGTTTCTGATCGTGATGCTGATAGCGATCCCGCTGCGCGCTGACACCGACGGCGACGGCGACGGCTGGTCGTCCTCGGACGGCGACTGCGACGACAACGATCCCGCCACCTATCCGGGCGCGGCGGAGCTCTGCGACGGCCGCGACAACCGCTGCCAGGGTTGGCTGGACGACTGGGAGGTCGACGCCGATGGCGACGGCTACGCCCTCTGCGACGGCGACTGCGACGACAGCGATCCGCAGACCCACTCGGCGGCGGCCGAGGAGCCCAACGGCCTGGACGACGACTGCGACGGCCTGGTCGACGAAGGCACCAGCTGGGGTGACGACGACGGCGACGGCTGGAGCCAGCGCGACGGCGACTGCGACGCCTCCGACCCCCTGGTGCATCCTCACGCCGAAGACCCGGACGGCACCGAGGCCCACGGCATCGACGACGACTGCGACGGCCTGGACAACGACGGTGACGGCGACGTGGACGCCGACGGGGACGGCTACAGCGAGCTGGATGGCGACTGCGACGACAGCCAGGCAGACGTGCATCCCGGCGCAGAAGATACCCACGACGGACGCGACAACGACTGCGACGGCAGCCAACCTCCGGTCTACGGCTGCGAGTCGAACGGGCAGGCCCTGCTCCTCTTCCCCTTCCTTGGCTTCTGCGCCCGCCGGCGGCGCCTGCTGGCGCGTTGCGCTGTCCTATCCCTGGTCCTGCTCCTGCTGACGCCGAGCGGGGCAGACGCGGCAACGCAGCCCTACCTGGACCAGGAGCGTGTCAACGCCGGCCAGGAGCACGACGCCCTTCTGGTGAGGGCCGCTCTGCTGGCCGACATGGAGTGGGCCATGACGCGCTGGCACCAGGCCCGCACCAAAAACCGCGAGGAACTGGAGCGCCAGCTGCGCATCGCGCGCCAGGCCCGTGACCGCGCCGCAACCCAGCGGGCGCAGCGCGTGCTGGAGGCGGACGAGGCGCAGGCGGGCGGTCGCGCGGCGCGCAGGCGCGCCAGGGCCGCCGAGACGACGCTGGATCCGCAGCGCCAGCAGGATCTGGAAGCGGTCCGGGAGGCATTCTCGGCAGAAGATCGGCTCTGGAACAATCCTGCCCTGGAGCAGGCTGCCGAGGCGCGGGAGAACTGGGGCCGCGTGGCGCTGGCCCTGCAATGCGGCCAGCTCTGGGCCGCCCGCTACTGGCTGGACGTGCAGGACGAGCAGCGCTGGGAGCTGTCGCGCCTGGGCCTGCACGCCGAGGATCGCCAGCGTGCCAGCCACGCGGCCAGCGGCCAGCCCCTGCGCGCGGCATTGGACGCCTGGTTGACGGCGGCCGAGGACGCCGGCGCGGCCCTGGAGGCCAGCAACGCGGAGCTGGTGCCCGCAGGCCTGGCCGAAGCAGGGGCGGATGAGGCCCGCCAAGCTATGGTGCGCGTCCAGGAGACCACGCTGGCCCTGGCCCAGATGCAGGCGGCCATGCGCCAGCTGGAAGAGCGCATCGCCCGACTGGACCAGGCCTTCGAAGGGGAGGAGCTGCCCTCGCTGCACCAGGAGGCCGAGCGGCTCTTCACCGTCTACGACCGCCTGCGCAAGCAGGCCTCCCTGGGCCGCCATCGCATGAGCCAGCAGGCCTGGAGCGACCTGCACTGGCGCGCAGGTAGCGCCGCCATGCTGGCGGGCCGACGGGAGGAGGGCCGGGACCTGTTGCGACAGGCCGCGGCAGTGACGAGCGGCGAGCCCCCCTCCCAGGCCTACCCCCCCTGGATCGCGTGCTGGTTCGAGCGGGCCGAGGCCGAGGTGGCCCGCCTGGGTGAGGGCGAGCTACGGGTCGGTCTGCCGGAGGGGGCCTTCGTCACGGTGAACGGCGTGGACCGGCAGGTCGACGGCGATGAGCTGGTCCTCAAGCTGCCAACCGGCTCGCACCGCCTGGAGGTGGCCGTACCTGGCGCCAACGGGCTGCTCGTACAGCTGCTGGAGGTCTTCCCCGGCGAGGCCACCCACTGCGCCTGGTACGACCTGCCGGGCGCTGCCCTGCGGAATCCCCTGCTGGCCCTGACTGACGACCGTCCCGCCGCCGAAAGAACGCCAGCGGGGGAGCTCTCTGCCGTCACGCCAAGCCCCTGGCGCCTGAGTGTCACTTCGACCGCCTGGAGCGCCCACAGCAGTCTGGCCGCTGGCGCCAGCCTGGGCCTGGGTTGGCGCGCGACGCGTTGGGGCCTACGCGGACGGCTTGGATTGGCCTTGGCCAACGAGCCCATCTGGACGGCTGGCGGCCGCGAGCGCAGCATGCTGGGAGCCTGTCACCTCGCGGGGGGCAGGCGCGGCGTCAAGGGCCGCCTGCAGTTGGACGCCGACCTGGGCGCCTTCTGGCATCCCGGCATGGCTGCGGGGCCCCTGGCACAAGGGGGGCTGGGCATCCCGCTGCGTGCCTCACGGCTACGGCTGGAGCTACTGGGCGGCTGGGATCTGATACCCCATCAGGGTGCCGTACAACGCTGGCTGCTGGGGGCGAATCTGGGAATAGAGCTGGTGCTGGGGGGGGGAACGGCGGGCTGAGCGCCGAGCTGATGCGACCTCAACCCTGCAGCGGCGCCAGCGAGGGATCCTCCATGCGCCCCTGGAAGAGGATGGTGCCGGTCAAGCGGTCGCGGATGAAGAACAGGAAGCCGCGCTCGGCGTGGAACTCGCGCGGCTCGGCTGGGGCGGATTCACCCACCATCACCGCACCCGTGGCGGCGGCCGCCTCGGTGCCCTGCTCGTCGACGCGCACGAAGGCCTTGTGCACCACGCGGGCCAACCACAGCGCCTCCACGTCCGGATCCAGCATGCCCGAGAAGTCGGCGACTCCCCCCAGCCAGGCGTCTTCCACGCCCAGATCGATCAACACGTCTTCCATGGGGAACTCGGCGTCCATCTCGAAGCTGGGGATGCGCACGTCAACGTCCCCGTCGGTCAGCTGGTCGATCCAGGACGAGACCTGCTCGTCCGTCAGCTGCTCTTGCAGCGCGGCGAGCCCGTCGTGGCTGTCGGGCAGCAGAAAGACCATGGACACCTCGTCGCTCTCGTAGGGCAGCTCCAGCACGCGCAGCGCGTCGAAGCGGCCGTAGAGGAAATCGTCGTCCAGCTGCATCATGGGCACCGAGACCGTGTCGCCCCCCGCCAGCGTGAACTGCCGATCCCGGGTCTCGGCCTCGTCGAAGGGCAGGCTCCAGTCGGCCTTGAAGTAGATGGCGTTGGCCAGCACCAGCCGCGTGTCCGAGCCGATGTCGCCGGACTCGAAGAGCTCGGGGATGCGCTCGCGGGTCTTTTCGGCCACCCAGTCGTTGATCTCCAGCCGGGCCTCTTCGGCATGAGCCACGAAGTCGGTCTCCTCCAGCGGCGCCTGGTAGTCCTGCTCGGTCACGGTCAGGAAGGGCTCTTCCCAGGGGTAGTCCTGCTGGCCCCAGAGCCTGTTGGCGGTGTAGAGCGTATAGGGCCGCGAATGCGCGCCCGACAAGTCCACGATCAGGGCGCCCAGGTGCTCGTGCCAGGCCTGCTCGCCGCCCTCGGGGACGCCCAGGGCCGCAGCCAATTGAGCCTCGGTCTCGCCCTCGGCACCGGCGTAGACCATGGACATGGCGGCGGCCTGGGAGAAGGGTGAGCTGAACAGGTTGCCCTGCGCGTAGGGCAGAGATGCCTGCCAGGACTCCCAGGCGTAGCCGTTGATGCCGTCCACCACGGGCTCCAGCTCGCTGTAGACCTTGGTGATGCTGCGCGGATCGGCCTCGGCCTGCAGCAGAGGGATCTCGGAGGGCTGCGAGCTCTGGCAGCCGATCAGGGCGGAAAAGAAAAGGGCGGACAGCGGGGTGCGGCGCGTCATGGTCGGCTCCCAGGGATGGCGATGAGCATGCGAACGGGGATGACCTTCCCGGTTTGCAAGAAGCGTACCGTGTCGTCACAGACGGGCTTAGCGCCGATTCCCGACGCGCCGGACCTGCAGAAGCCGGATCCCCGTGTCGCGACCCCGGCCGTCGCCTCGCCCCCCGGCCAGCAAGGTCCCCACTTCCCAGACCCGCCTCCTCTTCGGGTGCCCGTACCCCGAATTGTGGCGGACCTGCCGGGATCAGCTCATCCCTCCCCGGGCAGTCAACTTCCTGCAAAGCAAGGTTCAACCTCGTTCGGCCCTTTCCCCGCAGGCCGGCACGCTTGTTGCGAATCATCTGGGTGGCGCCACCACCGGAGTTCCACATGTTTGCCGCCCCCCTGCTCTTCGCCTGGCTGATCCCCATCGCCTCTGCGCAGACGGACTGCGCAGAGGAGTTGGCAGGGCTCGATCCCCTGCTCATCCTGCCCCCGCAGTGGGAAGCCATGACCGAGAACGCCCTGGCTGTCCTGGTGGAGCAGGGGCGCACCGATTGCGCCAAGCTCGAGGTGCAGTTGGTGGAAGAGAGCGCGCACACGGCCCTGCAGGACGAGCTCGTGGACCACGCCTGGATGGAAGCGCTGCTGGAGCGCTCGCGCTTCACCTGGTCGCTGGCCGACAAGCTGGAGGATGGTTGGAGCCTGCTGGAGCAGGGTCAGCCCTTCATCGCCAAGGCCGCCACGCAGCGGCTCAACGAGGCAGTGCGCGCCGCGGGCAGGGACGGCCGGCTCTCATCCGTGCAGGTCAACAAGCTGCTCGTCATGTCCAGCGATCTATGGAGCGCGGCCGACGGGCTGAAAGACGCCCAGGAGGGCCTGAATGACGGCTTCCTGGACGCCGCCGCCGCGCACTCCCAGGGGATCGTGCGAGAGGCGCGCGGCTGGCACGACCAGCGCCGTATCGCAGATCTGCAGCTGGGAGTCGTGGAGGAACGGGCCGGGACGATCGAGACCTCGGCCGAGCTGGAGCGACAGCGCAGGGCCCAGAAGCGCCTCCAGCTCTCGGCCGATGACGTGCCCTACCTCTGCCAGCACGACAACGACCTCTTCCCGGATTCCAGCGGCCAGAACACCGCCGTGGCCATGCTGCTGCGCTTCTACGGCGTCACCATCACCGCGGACCAGATCACCCGCGACCGGGGCAAGGACCGCGCGCGCCACCCAGAAGGCCTGGCCGAGGTCTTCAACCACTACGCCATCCAGGCGGGCATCTCCATGCGCCTGGCTCCCCAGCAGAGCGACGACCTGGAGGCCGTGGACGCCCAGCTGCGAAGCGGAAAGCCCACCATCGTGCACGGGCTCTTCTCACCCGGCGGCCACGCGGTGCTGGTCTTCGATCGCGACGACTACGCCTATATGGTGCACGATCCGGGCGGCGCCTGGTCCGGCGTGCTCGAGGGCGGCTACGCCCTGGGCGCCCAGTCGGGGGGCCGCGGGGCGCAGTACAGCCTGGGCGCCTTCCGCGAGGCCGTCGCCACCCTGGACGGCCTGGAAGAGACACCGGTGCTGTGGCAGGAGGTCTACCAGGCGGAGGCCGACCTGGCCCAGCTGGACTGAGCGCCGCCCGGGCTGGTCCTCGGACGCGATCGGGGGCATGCTGTTCGTACAGGCCTTCCCGGAATCACCATGCACCTGCTCCTGCTCGCCACGCTCTCGGCCCATGCCGGCCGGCCCGAGTCCGTGCAGCGCACCGACAGCCCCACCCATCCGATCCGCTGCCACTACGAGACGCAGGCGGACGCCGCGCGCTGCGACGACGTGCTGGAGTACGCGGAGCTGGCCTGGGACATCCAGGTGGACGACATCGGCTTCGCCGCTCCCCCCGCCGACCATGGTGAGGGCGGCTCCGACGACCTGGACATCTACCTGACCCTGGACGGGGGCGGCGCCGGCTCGGCCTGGGCCATGTGCGACTGGCAGGACGGCGGCTGCCTGGACACGGATCCGGACGACGGCTGGGCCTCGGCCCCCTCGTGGCTGGCCATCGACTCCGCCACCCCCGACGAGGATCTGCCGTCTTTCGTGGTGCACGAGTTCAACCACGCCTGCCACTACGCCATGGACTACGCCGAGCCCTTCCTGGTGGTCTGGGAGGCCTCGGCCGTGGCCGCCGAGCACTGGAGCTGGCCCGACTGGAATCCCAGCAGCAGCGACATCGCCGACTACCAGGCCACCCCCTGGGTCTCGGCCGTGCTGCAGGACGGCTACATGCTCTGGGACGACTACGGCGCCTGGAGCTACTACGAGTACGGCTCGGTCATCTGGCTGTGGTGGCTCGACCACAGCTACGGCGACGGCATGGGCAGCGTGGCCCCCGAGCTGTGGACCGAGATGACCCAGGAGGGCTACCGCTACGAGCCCGACCTGCTGGACGCCTGGCAGGCCATCTCCGGCGACTGGCGCACATCGCTGCTGGCCTTCACCGCCGAGCGCGCACGCATGGGCGGACCGAACGGGCCCGCCTGGCTGGAGTTCGCTGGCGAGCAGGCGCGCGCCGCTCGTGCCGAGACCGACGTGGAGCTGCCCAGCGAGCTCGAGCCCCAGATGCCGCCCTTCCCCCTGGGCGCGGTGTTCTACGACCTGAGCGTCGAAGAGGGCGCCATGGTGGACCTCAGCCTCGAGGACCTCGACGATGAGGACTGGGCGCTGGTGGTAGTCGAGCCGGGGGCCCAGCAGCTGACCCGCGGAACCGAGGCCCGCTACGGCCCCACCCAGAGCCAGACCATCACCGTGGCCGTGGTCAACCTGGGCCCGCCCGAGCTGGACGCCGACGACCGGCTGCAGCCGGCCTCCTTCACGCTGCGCGCCAGAGAGGCGCGCTGCGGCTGCGCCAGCCAGGCGACCGCGCGCGGCATGGGCCTGTGGGGCCTGCTGGGCCTGCTGCTGGCCGCCGCTGGCCGCCGGAGGGACTGAGGTCGTCCACACGAGGGGCGGGCCATCGGCGAGGCGAGCTGCCGCGGAAGATGGTACATCAGCCCAGAGGTTCACCATGAAGCGCCATTTGCTGCATGCGGTCCTGCTGATGGGCTGCGCAAGCGAGGAGGCCGAGGAGCCCTTCGTCTCCTCGCACTTCGAGCTCCAGGTCCCCGCGGCCGGCGCTTGGCTGCCGGCGGGCTCGCTGCAGGCCTCGGGTCTGGCCTCGGGCGTGGACGAGGTCCTGGTCCAGGGCGACCCCGCCGATCTCGACGCGCAGGCTGGCGCGTTCAGCGCCCTCGCCCAGCTTTCGCGCGGGCTCAACATCGTGGAGGCCAGCGCCACCCAGTTCGACGGCGACCTGATGTTCGCCCGCCACGGGGCGCTGGGCGGCGAGTTCACCGAACCGGGCAGCACCATGGCGGACGCCGCGTCGCTGCGCCTGAACCAGCCGGGCCTCGACGACCTGATGGAGATGGCCGAGAACCTCATCGAGGCCCAGGACATCGCTACGGCCGTGCGCGACATGGGCGTGCTCCACGAAGAGGACTGGAGCGTGGTCACCCTGGCCCTGGAGCTGGACGAGGGCGACGACGCTCTGCAGATCTCCGACCTGGACCTGGTGGCCCTGGCCGGGGAGGGCGTGCTGACGGTGCGGGCCAATATGGACGTCTACGTGCGCCTGCGGGCCTACGGCACCTACCTCTACTTCTTCGACTACGACGAGACCATCACCATCTACGACACCTCCGCCGCGGCCACAGCTGCGGCCACCGTGGGGGCGCAGGACGGTGAGCTGGACATCGACGTGTCGCTCAGCGAGTTCCTGCTCGATCCCTTCAACTACGACGTGTCGCTGCTGCCCAGCGAGGTGGTGGAGTGGCTGACGGCCGACCTGCTGGCGGGCATCATCGAGGACATGCTGCTGGAGCAGGCCGAGGAGATGATCCCCGAGCTTGTAGACTCGGTGCTGGCCGAGCTGCCCGAGGAGCTCTCCTTCGAGCTGCTCGGCTCCGAGCTCACCATCGGCTACGACTTCTCGCAGGCCGACATCGACGCCGACGGCCTGCGGGTGGGCCTGGACGTGGACGTGGCGGCCAGCGGCGCCAGCTATCCTCCGGGCACCGGCTACCTGGCCACGGAGCAAGAGCTGCCCAGCCCCGAGCGCAGCGACGACGCGAGCGGCTCCGTGGCCGACGAGGTGCTCAACGCGGCCCTGTACGAGGTGTGGGCCACGGGGCTGTTCGACATGACGATCTCGGAAGAGAGCATCGAAGACGAGGACATGCGCCAGCTCGTCTCGACGCTGCTCTTCGACCCGCTGCGCGAACAGCTGAACCACCACGATGTGCACCTGGAGCTCTCCGCCAGCCTGCCGCCGGTGATCGTGGGCGAGGGCGGGGACCTGAAGATCCAGGCCGGCGAGCTGGCGCTGACCATCCACACCCCTGACCGCGCGCTGGGCAGCTGGGTCAAGCTGGCCACGTTCGCCGAGCTGGACGCCACGGTCAGCATCGAGGATGGCGCACTGGACGTGGACGTGCTGGCGGTGCAGTACTCGGTGATGGCCCGCGACAGCGACTGGGGCGCCAGCGAGGAGGCCATCACCAACCTGCTGGCGGCCACCATGGAGGAGCTGCTGGGCGGCCCCGAGGCCATGGCCGTGATGGTGGAGGTCATCCTGGGCCAGGTGCTGGCGGAAGTGCCCGAGATCGAGGTCTACGGTCTGCGCGTCTCCTCGGCCGCCATCACCCACTCCAGCCAGGCGGATGCGTCGCAGCTGGAGATCGAGCTGGAGGTGGGCGAGTACACCGGCGAGTAGGGACCGCGGATCAGAGCTCCACCGCCAGCGACAGGCCCAGCCGCGAGATGTTGCCTGAGTAGGTGCCGCTCATGTGGGGGAAGTTCCAGCGGTCGTCCGGACGGTCCTGCGAATCGATGGCCATGGCATAGCTGCCGCTCACGCGGCGTGTGGCGAAGAAATGGTGGCCAAAGGAGAGCCCCAGGCGCAGATGCTCACCGGCCCGCACGGCGAACAGGGCCGTCAGCACCAGGGCGTCGGCGTCCCAGTTGTTCACGGACAGGGCCTGGTCGACCAGAGCGGCCCTGTCGTACAACAGTCGCCCGCCCAAGACCAAGCGCTCCCGCAACCGGGCCTTGAGGTCGAGCCCGGCGAAGAAGCTGTTTTGGCCCCCACGGGCCCACTTGCGCTCCATCTCCACGAAGCTGGCGGTGAGCTCGCCGCCCCCCGGAGGCTCCTCGTCGAAGCTGTTGCGCTCGTCGATGCCGGCGATGCTGATCAGCAGGTCCTTGTAGGCGCTCCAGGTCACCAGCCCGCCAAAGCCTTCGATGCGCAGGGCGTCGCTGGCATCGACCGCCACACCCAGATGCAGCCGGCCGGGCATGCCGTAGCCGATGCCCGCGTCGGCGACGAGCACCACCGGGGCGCCGTCGGCGTCGCACAGGCCGAACTGCTCGGCGCCCTCGCGCCCGGCGATGTCGCTCTGGGGCGGACAGGAGAAGGTCATGTGCAGGTCGCCGCGATGATCGAGGCTGTAGGGGGCGATCCAGGCCACGCCTGCGGCTACGCGCTCGTGCAGCTGGACGCGCAGGCCCGCGCTCCAGGTGAAGGCGCGGTCCGTCAGGGGATCGTAGTCCAGCGTGGCGGCGTAGGAGGGATCCTCGAGGTCGGCGTCGGTGTAGCCGGGATCCATGTTCTGTTCGAGCAGGGCGTCGTAGGTGTCGGGCATGGAATCCACGTCCAGCAGGGCCTGCCAGGACGCCAGCACCAGGTGGCCGGCCAGCCCCACGCTGACGCGGTCGCGGATGTCGTAGCCGCCCGCGGCCACCAGGTGGATCGCGCGCACGTCCACCTCCTTGGCGTGGTAGCGGCCGACACCCTCGGGATCCGTGGCGTGGCCGCTGCGCGCCGAGGGCACGGCCAAGGCCAGGCCCAGGCCCGGTCCGTCCAGCCCCAGGTCGGTGGCGATACCCAAGAAGGGCACCAACCCCGAGGACTTCATCTCGTAGGAGCCGCCGTTGGGATCGGCGCGCTCGAAGCTGAGCTTGCCGAAGCTGGGCGCGCCCTCGACCAAGAGCCGGTGCCCGCGCCCGGCAGCCAGAGCGCCCGGATTCCACCAGATGGCGGTGGGCTCCAGGGAGGTGGGCGTGCCCCACGGGCCGCCGACCTCGACGAAGTCGAGCCCTCCCCCAAAGGCGGGCCCGGCCGCCAGGGCGATGGAGGAGAGGAGAGTTCTTCGAATCCAGGTCAACGCTTCGTCGCTCGTGGGCTGGTGGCGTGAGGGGCGCTGGTGAGGGTCCGTGGGCCTCATAACCCCGGAAGCGACCGCACCGCGCCTCCCGCCGGCGGCCGCACGTTAGAGATCGCCCCTCGCCCTCCCGGAGGTTCGCCGTGCTCTTGCTGCTGCTGGCCCCTGCCCTGGCCCAGGCCGATCCCCCGCACCACGAGCTGCAGGTGCGGCTGGATCCGAACGGCCACAGCTTCTCCGTCGACGACACCATCCGCCTGGGCGAGCTGCAGCCCGAGGAAGACGGCGCCTACCACTTCCTGCTGCACGCCGGGCTCGAACCCGAGCTGCAGGGCCGCGGCTGGAGGCTCGAGCCCAGCAGCATGGAGGCCACCGCCGCCTTTGTGGGCATCAATGACGCCGCCGAAGAGGCCCAGGTGCCCCTGGAGGCCTGGCGGCTGCTGCCCAGGCGCCGCGCCGGCGACGAGGTGAGCCTGCGCTACGGCGGCCCGCTGCACCACCCCCTGGCCGCCCAGGGCGAGGAGTACCAGCGCGGCTTCTCCGAGACACCCGGCTTGATCTCGGAGGAAGGCGTCTACCTGGCGGGCTCCAGCGCCTGGCTGCCGCGTTTTGGGGACCAGCTCTTCACCTATTCGGTGGAGGTGCGGGACCTGGACCCGGGCTGGGACGCGGTCAGTCAGGGCGGCCGCAGCCTGCACAGCCTGGCAGACGGCCGACGCCAGGTGCGCTGGGTGCAGGATCGACCCACGGAAGAGGCCCATCTGGTGGCGGGACCCTTCGCAGAGACCACCGTCGAGCTGCAGGACGGCTTGCGTTTCCACGCCTTCCTGCGCCAGCCGGATCCCGGTTTGGCCCATCGCTACGCCGAGGCCACCCGCCGCGCGCTCGCCATGTACCAAGAGCTCGTAGGCCCCTATCCCTACCCCAGTTTCGCCCTGGTCGAGAACTTCTGGGAGACCGGCTACGGCATGCCCGGCTTCACCCTGCTGGGCTCCCAGGTGATGCGCTTCCCATGGGTGCTGGCCACGTCCTATCCCCACGAGATCCTCCACAGCTGGTGGGGCAACTCCGTCTACGTGGACTACGAGGCGGGCAACTGGTGCGAGGGGCTGACCAGCTACCTGGCGGATCACCTGCTGGCCCAGCACAAGGGCGAGGACCTGGTCTACCGGCGCTCGATCCTCAAGAAGTACGACGATTTCGTGGCGGAGGAGGACGATTTCCCGCTGACCGAGTTCGGAGCCCGCTCCTCGGCGGCCTCCGAGGCCGTGGGCTATGGCAAGAGCCTGCTGCTCTTCCACATGTTGCGGCAACAGGTGGGGGACGAGGCCTTCCGCCAGGCCCTGCGCGAGTTCTACGCCCAGCACCGCCATGCCCGCACTACCTGGGGCGACCTGGCCGCGGCCTTCGAGGCGCTGCAGCCAGGCCTGGGCGCCTTCGTGACCACCTGGATCCACCGCACGGGCGCGCCGCAGCTGAGCATCGCCAAGGCCGAGGCGCACGTGGCCGACGCCCACCCCTGGATCGTGGAGCTCGAGCTGGAGCAGCGCCAGCAAGCGGAACCCTACCCGCTGCTGGTGCCCGTCGCCCTGACCCTCGAGGGCCAGCCCGAGCCCGCCTTGCACGCAGTGCCCTGCGCCGAGCGCAGCTGCAAGGCGCTGCTGCCCTGCTCGGCCAAGCCCCTGCGTCTGGACGTTGATCCCCTCTTCGACCTGATGCGGGACCTGGACCCCTTTGAGACCCCTTCCTCCCTCTCCACCGTCCAGGGCGACGCCAAGGCGCTCTTTGTGCTGCCCTCCGCAGCCAGCGAAGAGGAACGGCAGGCCTGGGAAGCCCTGGCAGCGGACTGGGCCGAGCCGGGCGAGGCCACGCTGGTGCTGGACTCGGAGCTGCAGGCCCTGCCCGCGAGCTCCGCCTGGGTACTGGGCTGGCAGAACCGCTTCGCCGCCGAGCTGCAGCGGGCCCTGGGCGCCCAGGGGGTGCTGGCCGACCAAGAGCGCATCCAGCTGGGCGAAGAGCGCTTCCCACGCCAGGACCACTCCCTGGTGCTGGTGGCCCGCTCGCCCCAGGATCCCGAGGCCGCCTGGGCCCTGGTGGCGGCCGAGCCCGCGGCCGCTATCGCCGGACTGGGCCGCAAGCTGCCCCACTACAGCCGCTACTCCGTGCTGGCATTTGAGGGCGACGAGCCAAGCAATGTGCACAAGGCCAGCTGGGATGCCCAGGGATCGCCCTTGAGCGTCCAGCTCTCCGAAGGCGAGCAGGTGCCCTTTTCGGCCCCCGAGCGCGCCGCCCTGGCCGAGCTGCCGGCGCGCTTCGACAGCGCAGCGCTGGGCGCCTGGGTGGACCAGCTGGCGGATCCGGCCCTGCAGGGCCGCGGGCTGGGATCGGCGGGATTGCTCGAGGCCCAGGCCCTGGTCTCTGCCGAGCTGCAGCGCCTGGGCCTGGAGGGCGCCGGCGACCAAGGCGGCTTCCTGCACAGCTTCGTTCTGCCCGCCCCCCAGGGCACGCTGATGGGCCCCCGGCTCAAGGGCAGCAACCTGCTGGCCAGGATCCCGGGCAGCGATCCCGCGCTCGCCGATCAGCCCGTGCTGCTGATGGCCCACCTGGATCACCTGGGCCTGGGCGGCCCCCTGGGTTCCGCCGACAAAGCCGGCCAGGTGCACCCGGGGGCCGACGACAACGCCTCGGGGGTGGCTGCGCTACTGGGACTGGCAGGCGTACTGGCCGCCGAGCCGCCGCGCCCGCGGCCGGTACTGCTGGCCGTGACCTCGGCCGAAGAGCAGGGGGCCATCGGCTCACGGGCCTTGATGCAGCGCCTGGGGAAGTCCAAGCCCTTCGCCTGCCTGAACCTGGACACGGTGGGCCGCCTCAGCTCGGGCCGACTCTACGTGTTGGACAGCGCCTCGGCCCGCGAGTGGCGCTACATCTTGATGGGTGTGGGCTACACCACCGGGCTGGACGTGGCCATCGTGCCCGAGCCCCTGGACGCCTCGGACCAGGTGGCTTGCCTGGAGGCGGGCGTGCCGGCGGTGCAGCTCTTCACCGGACCCCACGCCGACTACCACCAGCCCGGGGACGTGGCTGAAAAAGTGGATGACACCGGACTGGCCGCGGTTGCCGAAGCTTCCTACCAGGTGGTTGATTACCTGGCGGGTCGCGTCGAGCTCTTGACGGTGACCATCGCAGACGCCCCTGCGGGGCATGCCGCCACAGGTCACCCCGGGGGTGGTCACCCCGGGGGTGGTCACCCCGGGGGCGGCGCCCGCAAGGTCTCGCTGGGCACCATGCCCGACTTCGCCTTCCCCGGACCGGGCGTGAGGGTGCAGGAGGTGCGCCAGGGCTCGGCGGCGCAGACCGCGGGCATCCTGGCCGGCGACGTGATCGTCGCGCTGGACGGCCAGGCGGTGCAAGGGCTGCGGACCTTCTCCGGCGCCCTCAAGGGCCACCAGGCCGGCGACGAGGTGCTCGTGACCGTGCAAAGGGCCGGCGAAGAGCTGCTGCTGAGCGCCACCCTGGAGGAGAAGTAGGCCATGGCCGGGCGCGCGGCCTCCAGGTGGTTGGGAGCGCTGCTGTGGATCCTGGCGGTGGCGCTGATGCTGGCCACCGCCGTCTACCAGCGTCGCACCGGACCCACGCACCCGGCGCGGGGATCAGTGCAGCTGGCCGACGAGACGGTGGCCTACAAGCTGATCCGCAGCGAGACCACCGGCGTCGAGGCGCGCATCGCCCTGCCCGTGCAGGGGGAGCAGGTGGCCGGGGAGCTACAGTGGCGCCGCTACCCCACGGACGATCTCTGGACCGCTCTGCCCATGACGCGCGAGGAAGGGGAGTTGGCGGCCTACCTGCCCACCCAACCCCCCGCGGGCAAGCTGCAGTATCGCGTGCTGCTGGGTTCCGGGGAGCAGACCGCTTCCCTGCCCAGCGAGGGCCCCGCAGTGCTGCGCTACAAGGGCCAGGTGCCGGCCCCGGTGCTGGTGCCGCACATCCTCTTCATGTTCCTGGGCCTGGTCTGGGGCCTGCGCTCCCTGCTGGAGATAGCCTTCGGCCGCCCGCGCGTGCGGAGCCTGGTCTTCACCGCCTTCGGCATGATGCTGCTGGGGGGCATGGTGCTGGGCCCTGCCGTGCAGCACTGCGCCTTCGGCCAGGCCTGGACCGGGATACCTTTCGGTTGGGATCTGACCGACAACAAGACCCTGCTGATGGCCATCTGTTGGGGTGTGGGCTGCGGCTTCGTGGGGCTGCGGGGCGAGGTGACGCGCCGTGCGCGGTTGGTCATGCTGGTGGCTGGGCTGGTGATGATGGCAGTGTACCTGGTGCCCCACAGCCTGTTTGGCAGCACGCTGGACTACGAGGCGGTGGATCAGGGGGCGGATCCGGGGGAGGCGGTGCGGCAGGGGTGAGGGGACCGCCTACTCAATCTCCCAATTGGGAAACTTCTTGGTATAGGGCGTATCGTGTCCGAAGCAGAGGAATTGACCCTCGTCGTCGATGGTGCAGGCGAACACCCAGCCCGACTCCAGCAGCTCGTAGGGGCCGCCAGCGGGCTCGCGCCCGGCCATGGCATCGGTTCCCCAGCAGACCACCTCGCCCGCAGAGGTCAGGGCGCAGGAATGCACATCGCCACAGCCTACCTGCACGAAATCGTAGCCGCCGGGCGGCGCAGTCTGCCCTTCGGTGTCCGTACCCCAGCAGACGGCCTCGCCCCCCGTGGTGATGGCGCAGACGTGGTAGTGACCGACTGAGACATCGAGGTAGGTGCCGGAGTCGGGGGCGTCTCGCACCTGGCCGTAGTCGGTGCTGCCCTCATCCGTGGCGCCCCAACAGGCCAGCTCGTCGTCCAAGGTGATGCCGCAGCTGGCAAAGTGCTGGGTGTTGACCATCTTGAACTCGCCGGACGGCGGATAGGCCGCGGGGGTGTACGTGGCCCCCCAGCACCTGAGCGTGTCGTCGGTGGTGACACCGCAGTTGTAGCTCTCGGAGGCATCGATCTGCTTGAAACCGACGTCATCGGGGGGGGTGCACTCGCCGCGGATGTCCATGCCCCAGCACTGCACCATGTCGTCATCTCCGATGGCGCAGCTGTGGTAGAAGCCGGCAGATACGTCCTTGTAGACACCGGAGGTGGGGGTGTCGGAGACCTGGCCGTAGTCCAGCTTGCCGCCGTCATCCATGCCCCAGCAGCGGATCGTCCCCTGGTCGTCCAGGGCGCAGAAGTGCGAATCACCGGTGTGGACGTGGACCCAGCGCAGGTCGCTGATGTCCGTGTCGGCATCGGTGTCGGCGTCGGCATCGGCGTCGGCGTCGGCGTCGGTGTCGGCGTCGACATCCGCGTCGGTGTCGCCCTCCTGGGTGTCGCCCGAGCCGCTGTCCTCGGGGGGGATGACGTCGATGGAATTCCGGCAAGCCTGGCCGATGAGCAGCGGCAAGATGATTGAGCCAATCGGTTTCACGGCACCTCCAATTCCCAAAATAGTCCCGGCCGGTCCGACCGTCAGCGCTCAAGCCCGCCCTGGTGGGATTCCTGACAGGCTTTCGACGCCGAGGCGCTGGCAGGAGCCCGCCCCTTCCTGCCCAACACCACCAGCCGCTCGGCCCGTTCGTCGTAGGGTGCCCCATCCAGGCCGCCGTAGACCTCCACGTCCGAAAAGCCCACGTCCGCGAACAAGCGCTCCAGCTCCGAAGCTGCGAAAAGCCGATGCCCGACCCTGAACTCCTCGCGCTGCCCGTCGCGGACCAGGATCCAGCGCAGATCGACCCAGCAGCGAGAGGGATCGAGCTGGCGCTCCTGCAGCAGCAGGCTGCCGTCGGGCAGCTCGGTCCAGTCCCGGGCCTTCCAGCGCCGCACCAGGGCCTCCACGCCCTCGGTCTCCAGCAGCAGCGCGCCCCCGGGACGCAAGGCGTGCAGCACATGGCGCAGCACGCGGCGGTCGTCCTCGGGATCCTCGAAGTAGCCGAAGGAGCTGAACATGTTGATCACGGCGTCGTAGCGATCCCGCCCCAGGGGCTCACGCATGTCGCGACAGCGTAGCTGAAGCCGCAGTCCCTCGCGCCGCGCCCGCCGGCGCAGGCGGTCCAGGAAGGCGGCGGTGCGGTCCACGCCCGTGACGCGAAAGCCGCGGCGCGCCAGCTCCAGGGCGTGCCGCCCCGGACCGCAGCAGAGGTCGAGCAGCGTGGCCCCGGGCTGCACGCCGGTCAGCTCCAGGATGCGCTCCGTCTCGGCTGGCGTGCCGGCCATGCGCTCGGGATCGAACAGGGCCACGTACATGGCCAGCCAGAAGTCGTCGTCCTCGTACCAGCGGCTGTCGCAGACGCCTGTCATGGCAAGCGCTACTCCTCGCCCTCCTGCTCCTCACCCCGCTTGAGGGACTTGACGTTCTGGCGGTAGCCCTTGCGGATCTTGCGTTCCTGGCGCCGGGTCTTGCCGCCGAAGCGGTAGGAGATGTCGAAGGCCTGCAGCAGCCAGGCGCCAGGCACACCCGAATAGCCACCGCCCAGACGCGCCTCGACGTGCTTCCAGGAGAGCTGCCAGGACAGGCTCACCATGAACGAGGAGGAAAAGGGGATGAAGCCGCCGTAGCTCAACAGCACCTCGATATCGTCCAGGTTGCCCAGCCCCTCGATCTGGGTGCTCATGGCGCCGCGAGCGCGGGCGTGGAAGGGCGCCTGGAACTGCAGCACGAGGCTGTCGCGCCGGTTGAAGCGCACGTCGGTGGCCACCCGCAGCCAGAAGGCCTCGGCCGCCAGGCTGGAGACCACGTGTTGCTCGCCGTCCCCACCGCTGGGCATCAGCACCTCGGGCAGGTTGCCGAAGTCCATCTCGCCCGTGGCCGCCACGCGGGCGTAGAGCAGACCCAGGTGCAGGGACCAGGGCTTGGCCAGCTGCAGCGAGGTCATGCCCCCCAGCTGGAGCACCGTGATGTTGTCGGTGAAGAAATCGCCGCTCATCAGGCCCAGCTCGAACTTCTCATCGGCCCAGCTCACGAGGTCGTTGACGGGCACGTAGTAGAAAGCCCCCAGCAGCGCCAGGTCGAAGCGCCCCTCGCGCAGGGCATTGACCTTCAGATCCGCGTTGTAGACGCCAAAGCCGTCCAGCACCGGGATGGTGCCCAGCTGGGTGCGGGGCAGCACGCCGTAGCCGACGTTGAAGAGGCCCAGCTTGGCCTCGCCCCATTCCAGGGTGTAGGCGGTGAAGTCGGTGCTGCCGTAGGGGTTCTGGGGGAACTTCCAGCGCTTGGGCTTGAGCTGGCGCAGCTCCTTCTTGGACATGCTCTCTTCCATCTCCTCCACCTCGGCGCCCTCGGCGCCCTGCAGGGCGGAGAGATCCAGGCGATCGCGCTCGGTGCCCACGTCTATGGCGCTGAAATCCATGGCCACGCGCTCGAAGCCCGCGTCGTGGGCCATCTGCACCACTTCCTGCACCCGGCCGTGGGAGGCGTCCTCGTCCGCCTCGATGATCACGCGCGCGTGCGGGTCGGCGGCCCGGATCTTGCCCAGCGAGGTGGGCAGATCCACATCTCGCACCAGATCATCTTGCAGGTAGAGCTGGCCGTCGATTCGCACGAAGACCACCGTGTCGTGGGCCGTGCGGCGAGGACCGGCCACCTCGATGGAGCTCATGGAGGTCCCGCCGACGACGGGCGCTTCCTGCTCCTGGGGCACCTCCTCTTCCTGGGGCGCTTCCTCCTCTTGGGACCAGGCCGGACAGCTCAAGAAAACGAGGGCGAGAAGATTGGGCAGCAAGACGGACCTCCTCGAGGCACAGGGGCGGATGTCCATCCTCGCACAAGCGCGATCTCATCTCCAGGCGAAGCCGGCCACTCGGCGGTCACCGGGGCGCTCAGAGCTGGGGACCGCGCGCAAGAAACGCCTGGAAGTGCTCTCCCCAGCTCGTGAATTCCCCGTGGGACGCGACCAGGTTCTGTCGTGCGAAGTCAGGGAAATCCGGCACGGTGAAGCTCTGCAAGCGGTAGATCCCCAGGGGTTTCTCACGCCCGCGCAACGCCGCTCGACCCGCGAACTCGAACTCGGCCACGTCATCCACGTAGGCACGAAAGTCCCCGCTCACGGTCACTCGGCCGCACAGGGCTTCGGGCAAGCCTTCCATGCGGGCGGCCTCGTTGACGCAGGCGCCCATGGTTGTGTAGCCGAAGCGCCGGGGCGTGCCGAAGATGCCTGCCAGCACCTCTCCGCAGTGCAGCACGAAGCGCTGCTCGAAGAGGAAGAGCGGATCGGCCCCCTCGGCCGCCAGCTGGGCATTCAGCCGCAAGGTCACCTCGTTGGCGCAGCTGGCCGCCAGCAGCGCAGCGCGCGCCATGCCGCGCTTGTCCTCCAGCTGCAGGGGAACGCCCCACTGAGCCATCACGCAGTCGCCGATGTACTTGTCCACCACGCCGCCGAAGTGGAGCACGGCCTGGGAGCAGAGGCCAAGGTAGCGGTTGATGCTGTTGACATAGCGCCGGTAGCGGCTGTGCAGGGCGCCCGCACCCACAGAAGGCGTCTCTTCCTGGTGCATCAACACGTCCGCCGCGGCGGTGGAGCCCTTCATGTCGGAGAAGAAGATCACGGCGAAGCGCCCCTCGGGCTCGGAGAAGCGGCGCAGCTCGTGCTCCTCCAAGAGGTAGCGGGCCTGGTCGTCGCCCACCATGGGCACCAGCACGTCCAGCACGCGCTTGCGCCGGGCGGTCTCCTCTCGCAGCTCCATGTTGAAGACCAGGTAGTCGTCGGCCTTCAACGAAGCCTCCTCGGCCAGCTCGCGGCGCGGAAGGCGAAAAGGCTGGTCGTCGAAGAGCAGGAAGGCCCCGCCCAGCTTGCCGGTGACGTCCACCTCGAGCTCGGTGGCCAGGGCCCAGCCCAGGCTGGACCGCTGGTCGTCGAAGTGGGCCACATTGCCCGAAGCGCGCAGCACGGCCACGCTCTTGGCCAGGATGTAGGCGATCTTCTCTTCGTCGAGCTGGGCTTCGTCCGTGGCCTCGGCCACGCGCAGGTCGCCGGGCGTGACCGTGGCCGCCGTGGGCCGGCGGCCGTCCCGCAGCACCACCATGAAGCCCTCTCGAGCGCGGGTGCGGGCCTGCACCTGGGCTATGAGCTGGGCGCGCTTGCGCTCGATGGGCACATCGGCCGCCATCAGGTCGTCCAGGCGCCGCAGCATGCGCCGCAGCTCGGCCGCCTGGCGTCGGCGATGGAAGGCCAGGATGGCCGTGTCCAGGATCTGACCAAGGGCCTGCAGGTAGCCCTCATCGAAGGCGGTCAGCTCGCCGTAGCAGGTCAGTCCGCCCAGGGGGGCGCCGTCGCTCAGGCTCAGGGCGAAGGCCTCTTGATAGCTCTCGAGGACCTCGACGGGACGACTCGGCTTGCCCAACAAGAGCTTGCGAGGGCGCCACAGGTGATCGTGGTAGCGAATCTCGAGCGCCTCGACACCGCGGATGGGCACGACGCGCTCCAGCTCGCCGCGCTCCAGGAAAGCCGCGCCGGCCGCGCGCAGCATGGCCTCCAGATCACCTTGACCGGGCGCGGCCTCGATGTGCTCATCCAGCAGGTCGTCCAGCCGCGTCAGCAGCTGATTACGGGCGGCCTCGTAGACCAGCATGCGGCGCGGGGACAGGCCTTGGACCTCCAGGTCGGGGCTCAATCTCTTGCCGCGCACCAGTCGCAGCCTGGCCTGGCGCAGGGGATCTTTGCTCGGCATGGGCACTGCTCCGACGGGGAAATGAAAACCTACCCTCTCCAGGCCACGAAGGGAATGCGAAGGGAACATCCCGGTCAGCCAGCGACCATGCGCCCCCCGGAGTTAGGATCGTGGAGCGAGGCACGGCGAGTAGTCCGGTCCCCCACCTAGGAGCCCCCATGGCCCGCAAGATGAAGAAAGCGCCGCGCGTCTCCACCACCGCTGTCCAGGGGGCGGCCATGGGCAGCCTGGGCGACCTGCTGCGGGGCGCCGGGCTGCGGGACGAAGGCACGGACGCAGAGCCACCCCCCCCCGAGTCCCAAGCGTCAGCTGAGAGAGGCCGCCTGCTGCTGCGCCGAGAGCGCAAGGGGCGCGGCGGCAAGACCGTGACGCTGGTGAGCGGCCTGACGCTCGCTCCCGAAGAAACGCGGGCGCTCTGCCGCCGGCTGCGCAAGGGCCTGGGCTGCGGCGCCAGCGTCGAGGGCCAGCTGCTGGTGCTGCAGGGCGACCAGCGCGAGGCCGCCGCGCAGCTGCTGCAGCGGGAGGGCTGGCAGGTGCGGTTGGGATGACGGACCCGGCCGGCAGCCTGGCCCCCGGCGCCGTGGTGGGCCAGTACAAGCTGCTGCGCGAGCTGGGCCAGGGCGGCATGGGGCGGATCTGGCTGGCCCGCGACCTGGCCCTGGGCCGGCGCGTGGCCCTCAAGCTGCTGCACGCCGAGGCGGCGGGCTCCCAGGAGGCCGTACAGCGCCTGCTGGACGAAGCGCGGGCCACGGCCCGCTTCTCCCACCCCAACATCGTGACGGTCTACGGGGCGGGCATGCACTGGGGCATGCCCTTCGTGGCGCTGGAGCACCTGGAGGGTGAGAGCCTGCGACAGCGCCTGCAGCGCGGTCCCCTGGGGGTGCGCGAGGCCCTGCGCCTGCTGCGCGCCGTGACCGCGGCCGTGCAGGAGGCCCACGCCCATGGCCTGCTGCACCGCGACCTGAAGCCCGACAACGTGGTGATCCCCCCCGACGGGCGCCCACGGGTGCTGGATTTCGGCCTGGCCAGCGCCGTCGGAGACGGCGAGGGGGAAGACGAGGACGAGCCCGATCTGGCCGGAACGCCGCCCTATATGGCCCCCGAGCTCTGGCGGGGCGAATCCGCCGGTCCGGCTGGCGATGTCTGGGCTCTGGGCGTGATGCTGCAGGAGCTGCTGGACGGGCAGCGCCCCTGGGCCGGCCTGCACGACCGAGCGCTGGTGACCGCCCTGGCCTCTGACGAGTCCGTGCCGGGCCTGCGCCGCCAGGTGCCTGAGGCGCTGCGGCGCCTGCTGGCGCGCTGCCTGGCCAAGGTGCCGGCCGGCCGCCCCAGCGTCGAGGAGCTGCGGCTGGATCTGGAGCGCTTGCTGCGCGGCGCGCCCGCGGGGGACGAGAGCGTGGAGCCCTTCCGGGGCCTGGAGACCTGGGCCGAGGGCGACGCCGGCCGCTTCCGCGGACGCGAGGCCGAGGTCACCGCCCTGGTCGAGCGACTGCGCCGCCAGCCGCTGCTGACCGTGGTCGGTCCCTCGGGCGCAGGTAAGAGCTCCTTCGTGCGTGCCGGGGTGATCCCACGCCTGCGGGAGCACGGAACCCTGCGGCTGCTGGACCTGCGCCCTGGACGCAGACCCCTGCGAGCGCTGGCCAGCTGCGCCGCCCGGGCCCTGGAGACGAACCTCGAGGAGCCGCTCGAGGAGCTGCGCCAAGCGCCCGGCCGCCTGGGCCTGCGCCTGGCCGAGCTGGCCGAGCGCGAGGGCTGCCAGGTGCTGATCTTCGTGGACCAGTTGGAAGAGCTGGTCACGCTCTGCCAGGACGCCCAGGCGCAGCGCGCCTTCATGCGCGCCCTGGGCGCCGCCGCCGACGATCCGCTGGGGCCGGTGCGCGTGATCTGCACCCTACGCGACGCCTTCCTGGGCTTGCTGGCCAGCGAAGAGGCGTCCAGCCCCGTGCTGGGCCGCATCGTGGTGCTGCGCAACCCGGGGCCGGCCGCCCTGCAGGCCATCCTCGGCCTGCCCCTGCAGGAAGCGGGCTACGGCTTCGATGATCCCTCGCTGGTGGGGGAGATGGTGCAGACCGTGCAGGGCGAGCCGGCCGCCCTGCCCATGCTGCAGGTGGCCGGGCGCATGCTCTGGGAACGTCGAGACCGGGAGCGCAAGCTGCTGCTGCGGAGTGCCTACCAGGCCATGGGTGGCATCGGCGGCGCCCTGGCCCATCACGCTGACAGCGTGCTGGCGGGCCTGACACCGGCCCAACTGGACCTGGCGCGAGAGCTGTTGCTGCGCCTGGTGGCAGCCGACAGTCCCGCCGTGCCGGGGCACCGCCAGGTGGTCCGGCGTGAGAAGCTGCTGGCCGGGCTGGACCGCCAGGCGGCCGAGGTGCTGGACCACCTGGTGCGCGGGGGCCTGGTGGTGGTGCGCCAGGCGCGCCAGGCACCTGCCAGCGACGTCGCGCAGCAGGCGGAGCTGGAGCTGGCCCATGAATCCCTGCTCCGCAGCTGGCGCCAGCTGGCGCGCTGGATCGAGCGCAGCAGCGAGCAGCTCGCCTTCCTGGCCGAGATGGAGCAGGTGGCCGCGCTCTGGCAACGCCGCGGCGAGCGGCGCGAGGAGCTCTGGCGCGGGGCGGCGCTGCAGGAGGCGCTGAGCCGGGCGCAGCGCCTCTCGTCCCTGCCCGAGGCCGTGCGCCGCTTCCTGGACGCCGGGCAACGACGGGCGCGGCAACGGCGCCTTCGCAGCCGGATCCTGGTGGCCGGCGTGCTGCTGCTGGCCCTCGCCGTGACCAGCTTCACCGCCCTGCAGGCCCGAGAGGCCCGCCGCCAGGGGGCCGAAGCCCAACAGCAGCGCCAGCAGGCCGAAGACCGCCAGGCCGAGGTGCTGCGAGAAGGGGCCCTGGCCGCCTGGGACGCCGGCCAACAGCTGGAGGCGCGCGCCCGGCTGCGGGACGCGCTGGAGCTGCGCGACAGCCTGTTGGCCCGCGCCCTGTGGTGGCAGCAGGCCCGCGACACGCTGCGCTGGGCGCAGCGGACCCCCTCGCGCGTGCTGGCCGTCGCCGTCTCCCCCGATGGCCGGCAGGTGGCGGCCGGCTGTTCGGACAACAGCGTGCTGCTCTACGACACGGCCAGCCAGCAGGTGCGCAGCCTGGCCCTGCACGAGGACAAGGTGACCGCCCTGGACTGGGCCCCCGGAGGCGCCCTGTTGGCCTCGGGCGGGCTGGACGGGCAGCTGCTGCTCTTCGAGCCGACCAGCGGCGAACGGCGCCTGCTGGGGAATCACCCCCATCCCGTGCGCAGCGTGGTCTTCTCCCCCGCTGGCGAGCTGCTGGCCAGCGCCGACGCCCAGGGCCTGATCCGCACCTGGTCCCTCTCGAACGGAGCCCTGCAATCCTGGCAGGGACACAGCGCGCGCATCACCGAGCTGGCCTTCTCTGCCGATGGCCTACGGCTGGTCTCTGCCAGCATGGACGGCAGTGTGCGCCTGTGGTCCGTTTCCGACGGCCAGGCCCTGGGAGAGCTGCTGGAGCACGCCTCCGGCGAGTTCGAGGGAGGCGTGGCCCTGCACCCCGACGGTCAGCTGCTGGCCGACGGCGGCCCCGAGCACAGCGTGCGCCTGACGGACGCTCGCGATCTGAGCGTGCTGCGCGAGCTGCACGGCCACAGCGCGCCCATCACCGCCCTGCGCTTCGATCCCCAGGGCCGCTGGCTGGCCAGCGCCAGCCAGGACGAGACCCTGCGCCTGTGGGACCTGGAGGACGAAGACGCTTCCTTCGTGCTGCGCGGCCATCGCAACTGGGTGAACGACCTGGATTTCGGGCCCGCCGGCCTGCTGGCCTCCGGCGGTCGCGACCAGCAGCTGCGCCTGTGGAGCCTGCAGACCCTGGATGGCCGCAGCGCCGCCGCAGGGCACGCAGCCGACGTGCTGGCCCTGGCCTTCGCGCCCGGGGGGGGCAAGCTGGTGACGGGGGGCAACGACGGCACCGTACGCATCTGGGACACGGCCAGCGGCAGCCAGCGCCTGGCCGTGCCAGTCCCCTCTCCGGAGATCCTGGGGGTGGCGGTCAGCCCGGACGGCGCCACCCTGGCCGCGGCCTGCGGCGACGGCAGCATCCGCCTGCTGCAGGCCCGCTCGGGCCGCGAGCTGCGCCAGCTGCCCGCCGGCGGTGCCACCGTGCTGGCCATGCACTTCGACGAAGAGGGGCTGCGGGCCATCGACGCCACGGGCGGCCTGCGGCGCTGGGATGCGGCAGGCGCCCAGCGCTACGCCCGGCGGGGGGAGCTGCCCGTGGGCCTGCAGGGCCGCTTCGGGCCACAGGGCGCCCTGGCGGCCGTGGCGGGCAGCGACGGCCTGGTGCGCATCTTCGATGGACGTGACGGCGGGCTGCGGGCCGAGCTGCGTGGTCACAGCGGCCGCGCTGTGGACGCGGCCATCGCGCCGGACGGCCGGCGCGCCGCCGGAAAGGGGCCCCAGCACACCCAGCCCCAGAGGGGCCCGGCCCACGC
>CAYVQL010000090.1:25266-34088 GCA_964454135.1 uncultured Enterobacterales bacterium
GGCGGGGGGGGGGGGGCCCCCGGGGGCGGGGGGGGGCGGGGGCCCGCGCGCCGGCCGGCCGGCGCGCGGCCTCGGTGGGCCGCGATCGCAGCCTGCGCCTGTGGGACCTGGACAGCGGCCAGGGGCGCATCCTGGCCCGCCTCGCAGAAGCGCCCTTCTCGGTGGCCTTTCACCCCGACGGACAGCAGCTGGGCGCCACGACGCACGACGGCTCGGTGCTGCTCTTCGACCTGCAGGGCGGGCAGCGGCTGCTGGGGCGCCACCGCGTGGCCGCCAACGCCATCCGCTTCGCCCCGGACGGAAGCCACGCAGCCACCACCGCCGAGGACGGCACCGCACAGCTCTGGGAGCTGCCTGATGGCCGTGCCCTGCGGCGCGCGCCCCTGATGACCCACCATCCGGCCGCCCTGCTGAGCCAGTCCGGCTGGCAGCTCCTGCAGGGCGAGGTCGCCGCCTGGCCCGCGACCTTGGCCAGCCAGGCGCGCATCGCCTCCCAGGATCCGGCTGGCGCGGGTTTCTGCATGCAGACCTGGGACGGCCGGCTGCTACGCTTGGGCGGCGCGCCCCTGGAGCGGGAGTTCCAGCCCGTGACGAGCCTGCTGGCGCTGGAGGATTCCTGCGCCGCCCTGACCGTGGACGGGCAGGCCTGGAGCCTGCAGAGCGAGCGGGAACCGATCCTGCTGACCGAAGGCGCCAGCACCATGGCGCGCTGGCAGGGCCAGCTGCTGGTGGCCACCGACGAAGCCGTGCTCGCCTTCCAGGACGAGCTGTCCAGCTGGCGCCAGCCGACCGCAGGAAGGGTGAGCGCCCTGGCCCGCCAGGGGGAGGCGCTGCTGCTGGGACGAGACGACGGCAGCCTGGAGCGCCTGCCCGTGGAGGGCTCGGAAACGGATCCGCTGGAGTTCGAGGACGAGCCCCGCTACCCGGTCACGGCCCTGCTGCCCACCGAGGACGGGCTGCTGGCCGCCGGCTTCGGCGACGGCAGCGTGGGCCTGTGGTCCCTGGCGGACGGCGCGTTGCTCTTCCAGGAGCGCCTCTACGGCCCGGTGATCCACCTGACCGAAGTGGGCGGCAGCCTGCATGCCGCCAGCGAGATGGGCGCCAGCCTGCGCTGGGACTTGCAGGCGCTGCGGCGCCCCTACTGCGAGCTGCTGCAAGAAGTCTGGCAGCAGGTGCCGGTGGTGTGGCGGGAACGAAAGGCGGTGCTGGCCGAGCCTCCCAGCGGGCATGTCTGCCGGTGAGGGTGGGGTCCCTCAAGGACAGGCATCGTTGGCGCTGCCCGGAGTACCCAGGTCGCCGGCGCCGTAGACGCTGCTGCCCTCGCACCAGTGCGCGCCGTCGTCGTTTTCGACGGCGTCCAGGTGCGTGGGATCCAGGCTCATGGAGGCGCCCGTGGGATCGGGGAAGCTGGCGCCGTCGTCCCAGGCGAGCTCGTCGATGGTGAGCGTGGCGTTTTCCAGGATCAGCTCGTCATAGCCGTTGCTGAGAGACAGGTCGGAGCAATTGTAGACGTAGTCCGGTGTGATCCAGCCGTTGACAGCCGGATTGGCATCACAGGCGAAGAGCAGGTAGCTGGCCGCGCCGACCACCAGCCCGCGTGCGACCGTGAAGACCTCTGAACCCGCGTCGCTCACCACCAGACCCTCCAGCTCCACGTCGTGGCAGGTGGCGTTGAAGATCTCGAACCACTCGCCGTCATTGTCGCTGACCGCGTCGGGGTTCTGCATCACCTCGCTCAGCACGATGTCGCCGGCGACCAAGTCGTCGATATCCAGCTCGCCGTAGCCGGTGTCGCCTGGCTCACCGAGGCGTGCGTCCTGGCCGTCGCAGTCCTGGTCGATGCCATCACAGAGGGTCTCTTGGGCGCCGGGATGCACGCCGTCATCGCCGTCATCGCAGTCCACGCCCCCATGTTCGTCGGAGTCGTAGCCGTCGGCATCGGCGTCGTATTCACCAGCGCCGTCGCAGTCCTGGTCGACGCCGTCGTAGAAGACCTCCTCGGCATCGGGATGGACGCTGGCGTCGCTGTCGTCGCAGTCCCCGTCCGTCGCGGTGTAGCCCTCGGGCCCCTCGCAGGCCACGACGTAGGCGTTGCCACCATAGCCATCGCCGTCCACGTCCGCCCACCATACCGCCTGGTCCAGGGCGCTGTCATCTGCCACGCCATCGCAGTCCTCGTCCACGCCGTCGCAGTATTCCGAGGCCTCGGGGTGAATGCTGGCGTCGCCGTCGTCGCAGTCCTGGTCGTCGGAGACGTGGCCGCTGGGCTGCTCGCAGGCCGTGCACGTCAAGCCTGCGTCACCGTAGCCGTCACCGTCAACGTCCGGATACCAGGTAGCCATGTCGCTGGCGTCCTCGTCCGCCTCGCCATCGCAGTCGTCGTCCAGCCCGTTGCAGGTCTCCTCCGCCCCCGGGTAGACGAAGTACGCGCTGTCGTCGCAGTCGTTGGCGTTGTCCGCAAAATCGGCGGGTTGCTCGCAGGCGGCCCAGGCGTAGCCCAACTGGCCGCCATAGCCGTCGCCGTCCCTGTCCGGATACCAGATGGCGGCATCGCTGGCGTCCTCGTCGACCTGGCCATCGCAGTCGTCGTCCAGGCCGTTGCAGGTCTCCTCGGCCCCGGGAAACACGCTGGCGTTGTCGTCGTTGCAGTCGAGCTCGCCAGAGCCGGAGATGGCGAAGCCGTCGCCGTCGGCATCCACCCGCAATCGTTCCTCGTACTCCTCGTCGCTGATCAGCCAGCAGGCGCAGAGCAGGGGCAAGGCTGCTGAGATGAGGTTTCTGGCCTTCATCGCCTCGACTCCTCTGCAAGCTGGCAGGCTCAGCATAGCACTTGGCGGGTGGCATTCGCGCTCCTCGTGCCATTGATGGGATGCACGATCCTGCCAAGACAAACGGCCCCCGGGGAGCTTTGTCTGTTCGTGTTTGTTCTAGTTGACTCTTGACAAGTATGAACTCGTCATCGGCAGGCGCCCCCAGCTCCCTCCCGCGACTCGGCCGGGCGCTGGCATGGGCTGGAGGAGCTCTACGCCCCGACTCACCCCCGCCAGGCCCGGTAGTGGCGCCAGGTGAACAGCCAGGTGCCCGCCGTGAAGTAGATCACCGTCAGCACGGCGATGGCCAGCAGCTCCACCCAGAGATCCGCCAGGCTCGCCCCGTGGTTGAGGATGCGGTTGAAGGCCCGGACGGCCAACGCCGTGGGCAGCACGTCCGTCGCGTAGAAGGTGAAGCCGCCCAGGGTGGCCAGGTGGATCTTGGGCAGCGGGAACATGCAGTCCGAGAAGAACATCAGGATGAAGAAGGGGAAGCAGCCCACGGTGAGCAGCTCGAAGATGGTGCGCATGAAGGCGGACACCAGCACGCTGATGGCCACCACCGCCAGGGAGGCCAGGGCGCCTACCACCAGCAGCGTCAGCAGCGAGCCCTGGCCGTGGTAGCCGACGGAGACGGCAGAGGCGTAGGCCAGGGCCAGCGCCACCACGCCGATGAGCACCTGGTTCAGCGACACCGCCGCCAGCAGCTCGGCCGTGTGCAGGCGCGACAGCAGCAGCCGCGAGATGGTGCCCTTGTCCACCTCCTTGATCAGCGTGGCGGCCGCGGTGAACATCATCATGATGATGGCCAGCACCAGCAGGGCGGGCACGTAGAGATCGAACTCGGAGGGCTGCTCGCCCGTGCCCACCGGGCTGACGCGCAGGTCCAGCGGGGACGGAGCCTGGGTGACGACGGAGACGTGGCCGTAGGCGATGTAGTCCGACATGGCCATGGCCATCATGGCGCGGCCGTTGGACTCGTCGCCGTGGTTGATGAGCAGCCCCGGCTCGCTGCCCTGGCCGCTGACGTATTCCTGCAAGCGAAGGGAGAAACCCTCGGGAATCTCCACCAGCAGCTCGGCGTCTCGGGTCTTCAGGATCTCCGTGGCGGCTGCGAGGTCCTCCACCTCGGTGACCACGAAGACCGGATCGCCGTCGGCGTGCCGGGCCTGCCTCCACGTTTCGATCAGGGCCTGGGAGCCGTACTCGGGCGCGGAGTCTCCCGCGCCGTCGCGGTCCAGGACCAGCAGGCGATAGGCCGGCTCGGTGGCGCTGAAATACCCGTACATCAGGTAGACGAAGAAGGGAGCGAAGACCAGCACCAGGATCAGGATCTTCCACTCGCGCAGGTTCTCGAGGAAGGTCTTGTGCAGGTAGACGAGGGTCCTCATGCTCGCAGCCCCCTCCCCGTCAGCCGGATGAACACGTCCTCCAGGTTGCGCTTGCGGACCCGCAGCCCCACCAGGCCCAGGCCCTTGTCGCGGATCCCCTGCAGCAGCTCTGGCAGCAGCTCGGCGGCCCGCGTGGTGGCCAAGGCCAGGGTGCGCCCCTGGATAGAGCCCTCGGGCACCTCGCTGCCCAGGGCGAGCAGCAGAGGCTTCAGGTGCTTCTCGGCGTCTTCGGCGATCTCGATCTCCAGCAGGTCTCCCTCGCCCACACGGCCCTTGATGGCCTGCACCGTGTCCAGCGCCAGCAGCTTGCCGTGGTCGATGATGCAGACGCGGTCTGAGAGCTTGTCGGCCTCCTCCATGTCGTGCGTGCAGAGCACGATGGTCATGCGGCCGGCCAGGCTGCGCAGGTAGTCGCGCACCAGCAGGCGGCTCTGCGGATCCAGCCCCGCCTGGGGTTCATCCAGAAAGAGCAGCTCGGGCTCGTGCACCAGGGCCAGCGCGATGTTCAGGCGCCGCTGCATGCCGCCGGACAGAGTGCGGGCCAGCTTGCACGCCTTCTCCGTCAGACCCAGCGCCGCGAGCAGCTCGTCGGCGCGGGCGCGGGCGCGCGCTCGGTCCACGCCGTAGAGCTGCCCCATCATGCTGAGCTGCTCGCGGCAGGTAAGCATCTCCCAGATGACGATGGACTGGGGGCAGACGCCGATGGCGCTCAGGCCGCGGGCGCCCCTGGCGCTCAGGGGCCCGCCGTTCAGCTCGACGCTGCCCCCGTCGGGGCGCAGCAGGCCGCAGAGCATGTGGATCGTGGTGGACTTGCCCGCGCCGTTTGGCCCCAAAAAGCCCAGGATCTCACCGCGCCGCACCTCGAGACAGAGGCGATCCACGGCCAGCAGGTCGCCGTAGCGCTTGCTGAGATCGGTGACGCGGAGCACGATGTCGGGTTCCATCGCCTCGCTCCCTTGGAAGGGGTGAGGGTCAGCATAGCCTAGCGCTTCGAGCCGCTGCGCGTATCTTCAGGGGCAGGCGTCGTTGGCGCTGCCCGGGCTGCCCAGGTCGCCGCCGCCGAAGCCGCTGTTGGCCTCGCACCAGTTGGCGCCGTCGTCGTTGTCGGCGGCGTTCAGGTGCGCGGGGTCCAGGTTCATGGAGGCGCCCGTGGGGTCGGGGAAGCTGGCGCCGTTGTCCCAGGCCATCTCGTCGATGGTGAGCGTGGTGTTTTCCAGGATCAGCGCATCGGAGCCGTTGCCGAGCGACAGCTCCGTCTGGGCGTACTGGTAGTCCACCGGGACGTAGCCGTTGGTGGCCAGATTGGCGTTGGTGGCGAAGACCAGGTAGGCAGCCCCGCCGATCACGAGCCCCCCCGAGACCACGAAGCTCTCCGAGCCCTCATCGCTCACCACCAGGCCCTCCAGCTCCACGTCGTGGCAGCTGGGGTTGAAGATCTCGAACCACTCGCCGTTGCTGTCGCTGACCGCGTCGGGGTTCTGCATCACCTCGCTTACCACCAGGTCGCCAGCGGCCAGGTCGTCGACTTCCAGCAGGCCGAAGCCGGTGTCGCCTGGGTCGCCGAGACGGGCGTCCTGGCCGTCGCAGTCCTGGTCCAGGCCGTCGCAGAACACCTCTTTGGCGCCGGGATGGACGGCGGCGTCGCCGTCATCGCAGTCCTCGCCGCCGTCCTCGTCGGCGTCGTAGCCGTCCAGGTCGGCGTCGTAGTCGCCGGAGCCGTCGCAGTCCTGGTCGACGCCGTCGTAGAAGACCTCTTTGGCGCCCGGATGGGCGGCGGCGTCCTCGTCGTCGCAGTCCCCCTCCGTGGCGACGTAGCCCTCGGGCGCCTCGCAGGCCACGACATAGGCGCTGCCCCCGTAGCCGTCGCCGTCCATGTCCGCCCACCAGACCGCCTGGTCCAGGGCGCTGTCGTCTACTTCGCCGTCGCAGTCCTCGTCCACGCCGTCGCAGCGCTCCGTCGCCTCGGGATTGATGCTGGCGTCGCCGTCGTCGCAGTCCTGCGCATCGGAGACGTGGCCCCTGGGTTGCTCGCAGGCCATGACCTCTCCGGAGGCGTCGCCGTAGCCGTCGCCATCGGCGTCCGCATACCAGGTGGCGACGTCGCTGGCGTCCTCGTCGATCTCGCCGTCGCAGTCGTCGTCCAGGCCGTCGCAGGTCTCCTCCGCCCCCGGGCGGACGAAGGCCGCGCCGTCGTCGCAGTCGTCGGCATTGTCCGCGAAGCCGATGGGCTGCTCGCAGGCGATCCTGGGATCGCCCTGCTGGCCGCCGTAGCCGTCGCCGTCCTCGTCCGGATACCAGCTGACCGCGTCGCTGGCGTCCTCGTCGGCCTGGCCGTCGCAGTCGTCGTCCTGGCCGTTGCAGGTCTCCTCGGCTCCGGGAAACACGCTGGCGTCGTCGTCGTCGCAGTCCAGCTCGCCGGAGCCGGAGATGGCGAAGCCGTCGCCGTCCGCGTCCGTCCGTTCCCTATGCTCCGCGTCGGTGATGTAGAAGCAGGAGCAGAGCAGGGGCAGCAGGGTCAGGACTGTCATGGCGCCCTCCTAACGGGGCTGGCACTGGGTGAAGGCGCCCTCGCAGCGCAAGACGATGGACCGGCCGGCGCGCACCTCGATCTGGCCGGCCACCACGGGATCGGGACCCTCGAAGAGCGCCATGACGGCGTAGCGACCCACCGGGACCAGCCCCAGGGGGACGCGCGCCCCGCCGCTCTCCAGCCAGACCTGCCGCGCCTCGGCGGTGGGCAGCAGCCGGACCGTGCCCTCGGCCTTGGACGAGCGCGGTGGCGGCTGGAGCAGGCGCAGGAAGGCGGGAATAGCCAGGCCCGCTGTCAGCGCTCCGGCGCCGATGGCGCCCAGGGCCAAGCCGTTCGTCTGGCCGCGCAGCGCCTCCAGCTCGGCGTGGGGGGCGCCAGCGTCCCGGTAGCGATCTGCGCTCAGCATTCCCAGGGCCAAGCAGCTGCCGGCTGCGGCCGCGGACAGCCCGGCGCCCAGCAGCAGGCCGCGGCTCGGGCTCTCTCGCAGCTCCAGCCATGGGCTCCGTTCCTCGAGGGGAGGCAGCGCGGCGCTCGGATTCTCGGCTGCGGGGCCTGTCCGTTCCGCGGCGCAGGCCGGCATGGGATCGCCGGGCAGCAGGTAGGCCGTACACCGCACGCCGGCGCCATCCGCCACCTGGGCGATGGTGGGCCAGCTGCCCGAACGCTGGCAGCTGGTGCGCCCATCGAAGCGCAGCAGGCCATCGGCGGGCTGGGCCACCACCTGCACGACTCGCTCCTGGAGCGGCAGGGCGTCGAAGTGGAGCAAGAGCGGATTGCCCTCGGGGGCCACTTCGGAGGAGAAACGGGCCTCCGGGTCGGCGATACGGGCCGCGGCGAAAGCGGCCTCAGCCGCCTCCAGCTCCCGCGCGGCGTAAGCCCGCAGGCCGGCGACGCGGTGCAGCTGCGCGGCCAGCTCCGGACAGAGCAGCTGCGCCAGGCAGGGCAGCTGGGCCGTGGCGCGCTCGGCCGCGGCGTGGAAGGCATCGGAATCCAGCGCGGCGAAGGCCTGTTCGGCGTCGTCCAGGGATCCCTCCAGCTGCCGAAGGCTGGCGGGCTTGTGGCACTCGGAGCCCTGTGCGGCGGGCGGCGCTGCCAGCAGCGCGCCACCCAGCAAGGCAGCCATGCCGAGTCTTCCAGCATCCATCACCACGGCCCCTGGGGAAGCGGACCAGTTCAGCATAGCACCTGGAAGGATGCTTTCGCCGCCTTATTCCCCAAACCCCATCATCAACTCCGGCAGCCGCCCCGTCCTCTCCCCCGTCTCTGCCAGCGCCAGCAGCTCAGCCGGCAGCCGTGGCGCGCCTCGCAACAGCGCCGCCAGGGAGCGTTCCTGGCTGCGACGACGATCCCGCCACCAGCGCGTCAGGCGCGGCGCATCCGCGGCGGCCACGGCCAGGTCCAGGCCCTCGATCCCCTCCAGACCCACCTCGCTGGCCAGGGCCAGGGCCAGGGCGAAGCGGCGCGCCACCAGCACCGGTCGTTGGTTGTAGAGGCGGGCCAGCGCCAGCACCATGCCGCCGCTCAGGCCCAGGCAGGCCGCCGTGCCCCCCAGGAACACGGCGAAGTAGGCCGGGATGCTCGTTCTCATCAGGGGCACCGGCAGCAGCAGGCAGGCGCAGAGCGCCAGGGCCAGGGGGTAGCGCAGATGCTGCCTGGCCCGCCGCAGAGCGCGCCCTTCCTGCGCGAACCAGCTCGCCAGGCCCGACAACACGCCGCCCAGCAGCCCCGTCCTCTCCCCGACCTGCAGCAGGGCGATCTCGAAGAGCAGGAAGTCGGCCGGCTGGCCCCGCGCCACGTCGCCGATGCGCAGACCCTCGGCCAGGCCGCGCAGCAGGCCGCGCCGCTGCCGCTCCACCAGGCGATGGGGGCAGGCGCCCAGCGCCTCCAGCGTCTGGCTGTGGGTCATGCCCGCCTCCAGGCCCGCGCCCCAGGCGCGGTAGAGCTGGGCGCGCGCGTCGGCCGCTTCGAGCTCCTTCCAGGCCTGGAAGAGGGTCAGGGGCACGGCTTCTCCTGCGAGCAGGCGCGGAATTCCTATCATGAAAACAGATGGGGGGGGGGGGGGGGGGGGGGCGCGGGGCGGCCGCGCCGGGG
>CAYVQL010000091.1:0-7190 GCA_964454135.1 uncultured Enterobacterales bacterium
GGGGGGGGGTTTTGGGGGCGGCCCGGGGGGGGGGGCGGCCCCGGGGGGGGCGCGCCCCCCGCTTGGTCCATACGGCTGGCAACGCGAGGATACGGCGCTACTCACCGCTGTCGGGATCCTCCAGCCCCATCCACTCGTAGTAGACCACGGCGATGCCGGCACCGGGGGGCGGCACCGCGTAGCCATTGAAGATCAGGCTGTTGTCGCCCGGATCGTACTGCCAGCCGTTGATGGGGCGCTCGTTGACCAGCGCGCCGTCCACGTTGACCTCGATGGTCTCGGGGCTGGGCACATGGGACAGGTAGAAGCGATCCTGCAGGCCCATCACGTGCAGGGCCACGCGCCCGAGCATGGCCTGGTAGTCGGCATCGCAGATGGATTCGCGGGCACCGCCGGTGGACTCCTGGACCTGGATGTAGCGCGTGCCGGGATCCGCAGCGGCCAGCATGGAGAAGCAGCCCTCGGGGGCGTCCCCTACGATGGCGCTCACGACCACGCCGGTTGCGGGGCGTTGGTCCTGCAGATCCTCCAGGAACTGGCTGGGCGTGGTGTCCGATTGGTCGTCCTCGTCCGAGAAGAACACCACCTCCAGCTCGGCGCTGGTGCGGGCGAAGCCCTCCACCGAGCCCTCGGGATCCGCCGCGGCGAGGGCCGCGGGGAAGCCCTGCTCATCGCGGCTGCCCCCGGTCGCGGTGGACACCTGCTGGGCGAAGGCCTCGGCCAGCTGGGGGGTGTCGTTGTCGATCACCTCGCCCAGCAGCATGCCCGCACCCTCTTTTTCCATGTCGGTGGTGATGACCCCCAGGCGGAAGTCCACGGTGGCCAGTTGGGCCAGCAGGTCGGTGAAGGCGCTGGCGTGCAGCTGCAGTTGCTCCTGCTCCTCGGTCATGGTGGCCGAGTCGTCCAGGACCCAGAGCATGTCCACGCCCCCATCCCGTGCGGGCTGGGCGAAGTGGTCTCGCACCTCGCTGCGGTGCACGCCGTAGTCGATACAGGCGGACAGCGGCAGGCAGAGGCTGAGAAGGGCGGGACGGAGCGCGGCCATGTGACGAGTCTAGCCTTGTGGCCGGAATTCGTCGATTGCCCACGACGGATGAGCCAAGTAGATTCCCGAGATGAAGCAGCTCCTCCCCCTATCGCCGCAGTTCAGGGCGGCAGCTCCGCCCCTGTGCCTGCTCTGCGCTTGGGCCGGGGCGCTGATGGTGAGCTGCGGCGACGACTCCAGCGCGGCTCCCGAGGGTGGCTTCGACGCTGCCGATTACGCCGGCCTGGCCGAAGATGCCTCCTGGACCTACCGCGGCGCAGCGGACACGGCGGACCCCGAGTCCGAAGATCTGCTACTGGCCCGGCATATGGGAGAGGGCCTGGTGGAGTTCCGCCAGGGCGCCCGCTGGGCCGACGCCCAGCCCGCCGGAGAGCTCAGCTGGGACGCCTCCGGCAGCCTCTCCCTGCAGAGCTGGGATCTGGGCGAGAGCAGCGGCAGCGGTCCCGTCGTGCTGGTGGAGGCCGGAGCCGACGACGGCGCCGAGTACAGCAGCGGCAGCTGGAGCTGCGTGCTGAACTACGGGGAGGCGGAGACCTACTACGCGCGCTTCCCCGAGAGCGCGCTGGTCTCCTGCGAGGGCGGCGACGGCCTGGCCGGCGACTACGGCTTCGCCCGCGACTTCGGCCTGGTGAGCCTGGACGGGGCCGGGGTGTTCCTCGATCTCGTCGCGCCCTGGTAGCCGGGGCCGCGTTGCTCTCCGTCTCGGTGCTGACGATCTGCACGCGGGAGAAGGCCCGCAGCCACCCGCGCCAGCTCTTGCGCGAGGACTTCGCCCTGGCCAGCCGCCGCCAGCTGCGGCAGCGCGAGCTGGATCACCTGGCCATGCCCGCGGGCCGCTTCTACCGCGGGCCGCCCCAGCGACGCCTGGAGCCCGGGCTGCAGGCCTTGCGGGCCGCCGAAGACGCCCGAGGAGCGCCCCTGGCCCGGGTGGAGCTGCACATCGTCTCGGCGGGCTACGGCCTGCTGGGGGAGCATGACCGAGTCGTGCCCTACGACTGCAGCTTCCACGGCCTGGGGGCCGCGGCGCTGCGCGCCTGGGCCGACCACCTGGCGCTGCCTCGTTCTGGCCAGCAGCTATTGCGCAGCCCATGCGACCTGCGGCTGGTGCTGCTGATCGATCCCTACCTGGCCGCCCTGCAGCTGCCGACAGAGCTGGAGCTGGGCGGGCCGACCATCTTCGTCGTGTCCCGGCGCGTGGTCGGCCGCCTGCCCCGGGGCGCCCATGCCTGGGTCCTGAGGCGCGAGGACGTGGGGCGCTTCGCCTGCCCGGCCGTGGGCCTGCGCGGGGAGATCGGCGCACGGGCGCTGGCGCTGGTGGCGCATGAAGGCTCGCGGGGGATCGAGCGCCTGCTGCGGGCGGGGGAGGGATTCAGGGAGCTGCTGGCCTAGCGCTTGATGGGCTTGCCCTGCCAGGTCTGGACGGTCTCGCCCGAGGGCACGCCGACCACCAGCTCGCGCACCTTGTTGCCGTTGTAGGGCACCGGCAGGTAGAGCGCGTCTTCGCGCCAGCCCCCAATCCCGGAGCCGAACTCCACGCCGTGGCCGTAGACCTGGCCGGCGCCGCCCGGGCCGATGGGCTCCACCGAGCCGTCGGTGCGGATGCGGTAGAGGCCCATGGTGTAGTACTCGGCCACGTAGAGGTTGCCGCAGGCGTCGATGGCGATGCCGTCGTGCCAGCCCTGGCCCACGTTGGTGGCGTACTCGGTGAGCTGCCCCGCGACGTCGAGGTTCTCGTCCAGATCGACGTAGGCCACCTTGCCCTGGCCGTAGGTGGCGATGTACAGCCGCGTGCTGTCCAGGTTGAAGACGACGTGCCAGGCCGTGAACTGCCCCTGCTGCGGAATCAGCACCTCTGTCTCGCCGGTGTCGGGATCCAGGCGGCTCACGCCGCCGTTGGCGTAGTAGACCTTGCCGTCGGGGCCCACGGTGACGCCCTTGGCACCCCCCACATTGGAGGCCAAGGTCTCGACGCCGCCGTCCGGGGTCACTCGCTTCAGACGTCCTTGCCCGGACACCACGATGCTGCCGTCGGGGAAGCGGTCCATGGTCTCGGCGTAGGTGATGCTGGGCACCCAGAGCTGGGCCGAGCCCTTGTAGTCGGACTTGATCAGCCCGGTGCCGGTGTCCACGCCGATCAGGTAGCCCTTGTCGTCGAAGGTCACGTCGTGGTAGCCGCGGGCCCAGTCGAACATGCCCCCCTTCATCTTCATGCCCGCTGGCAGGTCGTCGCAGTCGTACTCCGGGATGTCCGCGTCCGTGTCCGAGTCCGTGTCGGCGTCGGCATCGGTGTCGGCGTCGGTGTCGGCGTCGGTGTCGGCGTCGGTGTCGGTGTCGGCGTCCGCCTCGGGGGGAGTGCTGTCCGTCGTGCCGGTCTCGGTCCAGTCGGGGGGCTCGGGTGTTGGAATGACGTCCGGGGGAGTGCAGGCGGCCAGGATGAGCAGGAAGAACATGGGGGGCACCGGGGGAGCGGGGGACCTCTGAAGATAGTGGCGTGAGCGCGAAAAACCGATCGTTTCCTGGGGCGGCGGCGCTACTCGCAGAACTGCATCTTCTCGTTGCAGTCCATACCCTTCGGGCAGTCGCCGTCGTCTATGCAGGGGAAGTAGCCGTCGACCGAGATGGAGGGGACGCGGGATGAGGTGGCCCAGAAATCCATGCAGCCGCTGCCCAGGGCGCCGGAGTCCGCGGTCATGCGGGCGATGGAGCCGCTGGAGAAGCCCGACAGGCCCTGGTTCAGGAACTCGTCCACCATCTCGGCGGACACCTCTCCTTCGCCGTCATCCTCGAACCAACATTCCAGGGTGGCGGGCGTGGCTCCGTGCTGGTCCACGTTGAGGGTGGTACGCACCTGACTGCGCACCTCTGTGCCTGGGGCGTTCCAGGTGATGACCAGGGGTTGCCCCTGCTGCAGATCCCAGGTGAACTTCTGATCCAGGGAGATGGGCGCCACGCCGTGCAGGGTGACGGGGTCGTAGCTGCCGCCGCTTGTCTGCAGGGTCAGCAGCACGCCTTCCTCCCAGGGTGGGTTGGGCAGGGAGGTGTTGAAGTAGGTGTAGCCCGGGCTGACGGGCTCCATGGACACCTCTTCCAGCAGGCCGAGCACCTCTACGGTGCCCAGGTCCTGGGTCGAGGGGTAGGGGATGCACTCCCCGTCGAAGTCGCAGGTCTCCAGTGCCTCGCAAGGTGGGTCGCAGACCAGGTTCTCCTTGCGCAGCAGCTGGCAGTCGCCAGAGGAGCTCAACGCCGTGGGCACGTCGCCGGGCACCACGTACTCCTGGACCGAGCCCGTGACATAGCCGTAGTCGTCGGAGGCCACGGTGAAGCGGCCGAAGTGGGTCTCGGCGGAGCAGGCGCCCTCCAGGGGCACGTTCTCGGGGGTCAGGTCGGTGGGGGTCGTGTCGGTGTCGGTGTCGGTGTCCGTGTCTGCGTCGGCTTCGGAGTCCGGAGAGGAGTCCGTGCTGCCCTGGTCGTCGCAGGAGAAGACCAGGCAGGTGGCGATGCAGAGCCAGGGGATGCGAGGGATGAGCTTCAAGGCTGGCGCTCCGGGAGGAAGGGGGCAGGGCTATGATACGCTCGCTTGCTGGCGCTCGCTCGTCAAGCTGCTGACAATGGCCATGCCGGCGAGATCCGGGGCGCTCAGCCGCGACGCCGGCGTGCTGCCAGCAGGCCGCCGAGCAGCAGAGCCAGCAGAGGAGCTGCGGGGCGCTGCGACGCCGTGCAGCCGTCGCAGCGCGACTGGGGTTCCAGCCCCTGGTCTTCGTCCAGGCCGCCGTACCAGCTCTCGATGGCGTCCAGCTGCAGGCCGCTGCCCGAGATCCCGGTGAGCGTCACGTGGTGAAATCCCTCGGACAGGTCCTGGATCCCCCCCAGGTCGCTGGGCATGAGACTGATCTGGCCGCCGATGACGAAGGCCTCGCCGTGGTCCACCACCACGCGCACCTGGCTCGCTCCGTCCGACATGCCCAGAAAGCGGATGGTGTCGCCACGCAGCCCCAGCTCCGCGCTCAGCTGGGGCTCGAAGGGCTGCACCTGGGACATCACCGCTGTCTCCCAGGGCTGCGGATCGGCCCCTGGATCGTAGCGCAGGTAGGTGCTGGTGTTGTCCACCAGCTCGTGGCGCGCCCAGCGATCGGTGCTGGGTACGGCTGAGTGCAGGTCTCGCACGCGGTACAGGCCGTCGAAGCTCCCCGCCAGCAGCTGGTCGTCCTGGGCGAAGTCGGGATGGCAGGCCAGCGCGTAGACCTGGGCCGGCAGACGGAGGTCGAGATCGACCCAGCTCTCACCCCCATCGTCGCTGCGCAGCAGCCGAGAGCTGCGGGTGGCCATGACGATGGTGCCGTCGTCCGCCATGGCCAGCCTGTGAGGTGCGTCCGCCTCGAGGGGATCGTCGCTGGTCCAGCTGGCGCCGTCGTCATCCGACCAACAGACGCCGCCCTCGTGGCCGAGGAACAGGCGATAGGGGTCCTGGGCGGGCCAGGCCAGCAAAGTGGTGGGCCCGCCGTGTTCGCCCTCGTAGACGGCGCTCCAGCTCTGCAGGTCAGGGGACGAGCAGACGACACGGGTGGGGCCGTCGGCCACCACGCAGATGCCGCCATCGGGCGCCGCGGTGGCGCCGCAGGGCGTGGCGTCGTCCAGGGCGTCGTTCAGCGCTGCCACCTCGTTCCAGGACTCGCCCTGGTCCTGCGACTCGACCAGGGCCGTACCGCCGGAGTCGACCCGCGCCACGGCCCAGATGCGCTGCGGGTCGCTGAAGAGCTCGAACTTGTGGATATAGCTGTGCGGGGTCTGCAGCTGTTGCCAGCTGTGGCCGCCGTCCGCGCTGCGCCACAGCTCGTGGTAGACCAGGGCGTAGATCTCCTGCTCGTCGGTGGCGTCAGGGGGAAAGGCCAGCTGCTGGACATTGCACCTGGCCATCTGGCCAGCCATGCTCTCGAAGGAGAGACCGTCCGTGGTGCGGGTCACGCCGGCGCTGTTGGCCCCTATATAGACCAGCCCGTCCTGCTGGAAGCTGGGTGAAAACGCGAGCCCGCGCGTCAGGCCCGGCGGCATGATGAAGGCCTTGTGCCAGCTGATGCCCGCGTCGTCCGTGACGCCGACGCTGTCCCAGCCGGCGATGGCCCAGCTGTCGCCGCTGGCCTGCAGCCCGGTGAAGGCCTCGGCGATGGTGGTCTGGCTGAAGTCCGCCGCCAGGGGGGAGCGCCGGTCCTGCCAGCTCTGGCAGCCGTCGTCGCTGGCGAAGGGCCCGCCCCAGGCGGGCACGGCCAGCAGCCAGCTGCCGCTGGCCGCCAGCTGGGTGACGTGGGGGTAGGACTGCTCATCGTCGGAGTTTTCCGGGAGCGGGGCGCAGCCTGTCCAGCCGCTGTCGTCCCAGCGCCAGACGCCGCCTTCGGCGTCGCCCAGGTAGACGGTGTCCTCGTCCGGCACGGCCGAGATGGCCTGCGGGCCCGGGCCCGGCAGCTCGTGCCAGCTGCCGCCCTGCTCCAGGAAGAGGGCGGCCCCTCCTTCCTCCACGGCCGCCAGCCCGCCGGGGCCGGAGCGCAGCTGGACGATGAGCACGTCCGGCAGCGTCAGCTGCAGCGTCTCGTCAGGCCTGCCCGTCCAGACGCCCTGCGCCCCTGCCAGCCAGAGGGCCTCGCCGCCGGCAGCTCCGTAGACCAGGTCGGGCGCCGCCTGCTGCTGCCAGCTGCGGGCATCTGCCGACCACCAGATGCGCTCGTCGGACAGCAGCACCAGCGTGCCGTCGTCCAGCTGGACCGCGGCGCGCAGCTCGTCGGCGGTGGGATCGCCGCCGATGGCCTGCCAGCCCGTGGCGGCGCCGCCTGGGCTCTCCAGCAGGACGGAGACGCCGTAGGGCTCGTGGATGACGTACCAGGGATCTTCGGCCGAGAGATCGGCGGGGGCTGCCAGGGCGTTGATCACGTGGTGGGGCACGTGGGCCTGGCTGGGCAGGCAGAGGCAGAGCAGCAGGGGCAGCACCGGGGTTTCTCACCTTTGCAGAGGGCGTGCCGGCAGGATGCCAGATGGGGGGGCGGGTGGCGAGGGGTATTTGGGGTTTGGGTCGGCGACGTGAAGTTTGTGTCAAGAGCGGGGGGCGGCCGGCCCCGCGCGCCCCCGTCGTGTTAGGCCAAACAAAGCATGGATGTGG
>CAYVQL010000091.1:7200-34012 GCA_964454135.1 uncultured Enterobacterales bacterium
GGGGGCCCGGGGGGGGGGGGGGGGGGCGGGGGGTGGTGGGGGGGGGGGGGGGCGCCGGCACGTTGGGGGCCCGGGGGGGGGGCGGCCGGCCCGGCGCGCCCCGGTCGTTTTCGGCATTCCATCGATTCGTGGTCGAGGACGGCATGATGGTCAAGATGGAGCTGGTGGAGAGGGAGAGGCTGGGCCGCCTGCACGCGGAGTGGGAGCTCGCCCAGCTCCGCGCTCGCATCGCGCGCGATGCCTTCGAGGCAGAGCTGAAGACCGTCTGCGAGAACCACGGGATCGAGGGTAAGATAGGACTGGATCTGGCGAGCGGGACTTTGACGTGGGAGGAAGAAGAAAATGGCAGTCATCTCCGAGACGGGTGATCCGACCCTGTACGCGAAGATAAACGCCAGCGGTGGCACAGGGGGCTCGTTCTTCGTCTACGACGACGATGCATCCAACAATCGCTTCGAGGTGAAGGACGATGGCAACGTCGTCGTGCACGGCGCCATCCAGCGCAACGCCGTCAATGTTCGAGGACCATGCCCGCAACGATGCCCAATCTCATGAGCAGCCCTTCCCTCGTGGCTGCGCTGTGCCTCCACCTCTGCTGCTGTCAGGACGATGGGATCGAAAGGGGTGCAGTGCGGGACAGCGGCAGGGATGCGGGCATCGACTGCGACGCAGCGGAGTCCTGCTCGGGGGATGTCCGGATTTGCTATGGGGCGGGAAGGGAGAGGCATGTCACGGCCCTCGCCCGCTGCGAGAGCGTCGGCGGCTTCCTGGTGCTGGCCGGGCTGTCCTGGCTCAAGGAGATCGAGCTTCCCTGTCTCGCTGGGCTGGGCGGTGGCCTGTCCCTCTACGACAACAACGACCTGTCCGGCGTCGACCTCTCCAACCTCGCCACCGTGGGCGGGCACCTCTCTATCCATGACAACAGCGATCTGACCGATCTCGACATGTCCGGTCTCACGACCGTGGGCCGTCACATGTCCGTGGGCAGCAATCTCGACCTGACCAGCCTCGAAGGCTTCTCCAGCCTGGCGTCTGTGGGCGGCGAACTCATCGTCAGGGGCAACAGGCGTCTGGCGAGCCTCGTGCTGCCCAGCCTCGCCTTCGTGGGGGGAAAGCTCTTCGTGTGGGGCAACTCCTCGCTGACGAACCTCGACCTGCCCAGCCTGTCGTCCCTCAACGGCGGCCTCGAGGTCGATGACAACGGATCCCTGACCGACATCAGATTGCCCAGCCTGGGGGCGCTGGGTGGGGACCTCTCCATCCAATCCAATGGCGGCCTGACGACGCTGGAGGCGCCCGAGCTCGCGCATGTCGGGGGCAGCCTGGTGGTGTCCCATGAGTACCACATGCCAAGCCTCGACCTGCCGAAACTGTCATACGTGGCTGGCTACTTGAATGTCTGCGAGGACGATCTCCTGGGCGCCATCGACCTGCCCAGCCTGGAGACGGTCGGATCGTACGTCTACATCTACGACAACAGGTCGTTGATCACCCTCGACGGTTTCTCGAGCCTCCGCTCCGTAGGAGGCGGCTTCTACGTCCACGACAACGACGAGCTGCTAGGCATCGAGCTGCCGAGCCTGGGGCGGGTGGAGGGCACCGTGGACGTCGACGGCAACTTCGAGCTGGCGAGCCTCGAGCTGCCCAGCCTCGAAGTCGTGGATGGGGGATTGTCCATCGACAACAACTACTTCCTGGCCAGCGTCGAGCTGCCCGAGCTGGCAGACGTGGGTTCCGCGCTGACCATCGAGGACAACGACTCCCTGCCCAGCTTGAGCCTGCCCAGCCTCGCGACGGTGGATGGCGACTTGAACCTCTGGGACAACGCCATCCTGGCCAGCGTCGATATGCCCAGCCTCGCGACCGTGGACGGTCACCTTTCCGTCAGCGCCAATCGTTATCTTGGCAGCCTCGATGGCCTGTCGCGCCTTAGGTTCGTGGGTGGCGACATGCATGTTCACGACACCGCCTCCGTGGCGAGCGTCGACCTGCCCAACCTCGAGTCCGTGGCAGCGAGCCTGCACCTCCACAACGATCCCGCCCTGGTCCGTGTATCCCTCTCCGCTCTCGTGGCTGTGGGAAACGGTCTGCTCATCCACGACAACGCGGTCCTTTCCAGTCTCGAGCTGTCGAGCCTCGAGTCTTTGGGCGGGAGACTGTTGATCGAAGACAACGCCTCCCTCACCAGCCTGGAGGGCCCGTCCGGGATCGCCACCGTGTCGGGCAACCTGACCATCGTCTCCAACGCCTCCCTCTGCCAGGCCGAAGCGGAGGCCTTCGCCGCGTCCATGGAGGTGCTGGGGGAGACCGAGATCTCGGACAACGGCAGCGCCCTAGTCGATTGCGAGTAGGCTGACGATCTTGTCAGGGCCCCTTCAGCGAAAGCTCGAAAGCCAACCGCCCCTCGGCCCCGGCCCCGCTGTGCTCCAGCGTCACCTGGGGGCGCACTTCCTGCCCTTGAAGCGGCGCCTCCTTCAGATCGCGCAGAAAGCCCGCCAGCGCCTCTTCGCCAGCGAGCTCCCCCGTGAGCTTGCAGTCCCGCCCTCCACTCGCGCAGTCCCAGCGCAGTCGTTGAATGCCCTCTTCGTAGGGCGGTGTGGCGGCGATGCGCTCCACCCGGCTGCGCAGGGCGGCGCTGGGCTGGGCGCTCGGCCGCAGCTCGATGGCCGCGCTGCTCTTCTGCACGGTCGCGGCTGTGGCCAGAGCCTGGCGCGGCGCGGGCGGCGTCTTCTCGCCAGGTGCGCTCCACGAGTACCAGACGAAGGCCACCACCAGCAAGGCGCCCAGCAGGGCGAGCCGGACGCGGTTCTGGGTCTGCTCAGTCATGACGCCTGCTCGGACGGGACGATCCGAGGTTCATTCTACCATGGGCTCCCCTGGATGACCTAGGGGGAACCGGCCTCGAACCACTGCTTCAGCTTCTTGAGACCCTCGTCGGTCTTGACCCGCGGGGCGTAGCCCAGGTCGCGGCGGGCGGCGCTGATGTCGTACCAGTGGGAGGTGGTCAGGTGCTCTGCGACGAAGCGTGTCAGCAGGGGCTCGCCCTTCAGGGGCAGCAGGGTGTAGGCCAGCTCCATCAGCAGGGCCACCCACCAGGCCAGGCTGGGCGACAGGTACTTGTCGCCGGGGGGCAGACCGGCAGCTGTGACGAAGGCGTTGATCAGCTCAGCCGCGGCGATGGGCTCGTCGTTGGTGATGAAGTAGGCCTTGCCCGCGCAGGGCGCGCCGTGTTCCAGGCGCTCGGCGGCGGCGATGTGGGCGTCCACCGCATTTTCCACGTAGACGCCGTCCACCTTCTTGCCGGGCGCGCGGATCAAGCGCAGCTTGCCGGCCTGGGCCCGCTCCACGAAGCGCGGCGCCAGCAGCCGGTCGCCGGGACCCCAGATCAGGTGCGGGCGCAGGGAGACCGTGGCCAGGTGCGGGCTGTTGGCTGCCAGCACCATGCGCTCGGCCATAGCTTTGGTCTTGGGGTAGTGGGCGTGGTAGCGCTCCGGGTAGGGCAAGGACTCGTCGCCGCCCTCGATGTCGCCACCGCCGTGGACCACGCTGGGGGAGCTGGTGTAGACCAGCTTGCCGATGCCCAGCTGTTGGCAGGCGGCCAGCACGTTCTGCGTGCCCACCACGTTGGCCCGGTGGTAGATCTCGTAGGGTCCCCAGTTGCCGGCCTTGGCCGCCACGTGGAAGACGATGTCGCAGCCGGTGCAGGCGCGGGTCACGGCCTGGGCGTCGGCCAGATCGCCGCGCTGGCTCTCAGCGCCCATTTCCTGCAGCTCGGGGTAGTCGCCGCGGGCGAAACTGCGCACATCATGGCCATCCTGCAGCAGGCGCCGCACCAAGGCCTTGCCCAGAAAACCACCGCCTCCGGTAACCAATGCCTTCATGAGGGCGCTCCTCTTCCCGCTTAGATCCTGGAGCTGGCCCACTGCGAGAGGATGGCTCGTTTGATCTTGGAGTTGTGTCGGATGTCCACGGGAAAGCCCGGGTGATACAATACGTGTTGGATGATCCTGGTGTGGGGCTGGGAGGCCCCCAGCTCCAGCAGTTCGCGGGTGAGCGCCTGCTGGTCGGCGTCCTTGGCGGTCTCTTCCAGCTCGATGCAGATGACGGGTACGGTGTGGTCGTTATGCGTCACGCCCGCCAAGGCGCTGCGATGCACCTTGGGGTGTGTGTTGAATACCGTCTCGCAAGACACGCTGAAGAGGGTGTTGCCGTCGTCCAGGACGACGCGGTGGGACTTGCGGCCGCAGAACCACAACCTGCCGTTGGCGTCGAAGTAGCCCAGGTCGCCCATGCGGTGCCAGAAGCCGTCACCGTCCAGGATCTTGGCCAGGGCCGTGGACTCCTCGCGCTTGAAGTAGCTGCGTGTCACCACAGGACCCTTGACCGTGATCTCGCCGATCTCGCCCTGCGGAAGGATCAGATCGTCGTCCCAGTTCTCGATGATGTCGTCACTGACGCGGATGATCTCCACCCGCATCGGGGCGACGGGATGCCCCACGCAGACACCGCGGCCGCGGTCGGTCTCGGCGCTGGTCTCCCCCAGCAGCTCGCGGCTGGTGATGGAGGCTACGGGCAGGGACTCGGTGGCGCCGTAGGGGGTGATCACGTGGGCGTCCTGGTCCAGCATGCCCAACATGCGTTGCATGGTGACCGCGGGGACCGGGGCGCCAGCGGAGATGACGCGCTTGAGAGAGGAGAGGCGCACGCCGTGGGCCTCGCCGTAGCGGCTGACCGTGTTCAGCAGGGCGGGTGAGCCGAACATGCTGGTGACGCCGAAGTCGCGCACCGCCTCGAAGATGCGCAGCGGGTTGACCTTGGCCGGCCGACTGGAGTCCATGTCGGGAATCACCGCGGTCATGTCCAGGGCGGGGTCGTAGAGGGCGAAGAGCGGGAAGGTGGGCAGGTCGATCTCACCTGGCTGGGAGCCGAAGAGGCTGCGCACGGCCTCCACCTGGGCGTTGAAGTTGCCGTGGCTGATGACCACGCCCTTGGGAATCCCGGTGGATCCGCTGGTGAAGGCGATGGCCGCCGGATCATCGGGGTGGGTGGTCACGGGCTGGAAATCACCCGCCTGGCGACCAAGCTCTTTGAGCTGCTCCAGGGTATGGCCGCCCCAGAACCAGCGGCGGCCCACCGTGACCTCAGTGTCGATGCTGCCACGGCCCCAGCCCAGGATGGCCCGCAGGGCGTGGGCCACCGAGATGGCGATGAAGGCCTTGGGCTGCGCCTCGGCCATGCAGGCCTTGAGGTTGCCCAGCCCCACACCAGGATCGATGAGCACGGGCACGGCCCCGGCCTTGAACATGCCGAAGAAGATGGCGAACAGGTCCAGCCCGGGCTTGACCATCAACCCGGCGCGCACGCCCTTGCCGATGCCGATGGCCTGCAGGCCCGCGGCGATGATGTTGGCCTCTTCCTCCAGCTGCTGGAAGGTGTAGTGCACGTAGTGCACCAGGCCTTGCTTGTTGCGGCCGCAAGGCTGCACGATGGCCATGTCGTGGGGGCGCTGCTGGGCGCGGATGGGCAGCCAGGAGGCCAGGTTCGCAGGTTGGAGGGTCATCATGCGTTCTCTTGCAGGGGATTGGCGGTCAGGAAGGCCTTGACCAGGGGGATGATCTCATCCCCCGCGTCTTCCAGCACGTAGTGCCCGGCGTCGGGGAAGCGGTGCACCTCGGCGTTGGGCAGGCGCTGCTCGAACTCCTGCAGGATGCGCTCGTTGAAGACGAAGTCCTTGCCGCCCCAGCAGATCAGGATGGGGTGCTCACAAAACTGGCTCAGGCCCTCTTGCACCTCGGTCATGACGTCGAAGCTGGGATCGCCGGGCTTCAGCGGGATGTCCTGCACGAAGCGCAGCGTTCCGATGCGGTTGGCCGCGGTGTCGTAGGGCGCGCAGTAGGCGTCGGCCAGCTGGCGGGACATGGGCTTGCGCTTGATGGCCAGCTTGGTGGCGCCGCGGGCGAAGAAGTTGAGGCGGCGCACCAGCAGCGCGCCCAGGGCCGTGTCGCGCACCAGCCAGAGCAGGCCGGGCAGCTTCATGTCGGCGGGCTTGTGGAAGGCGGCGGTGTTCAGCAGCACGATGCGGCGCACCCACTCGGGGTGGCGGGCCGCTACGCCCATGCCGATCAGGCCGCCCCAGTCGTGCAGCACCAGGGTCAGGTTCTGGGTCAGCCCCAGTTGCCGCAGCAGCTCCTCGATGTCGGCGATGCGCTGGCCAAGGGTGTAGGGATAGCGGTCGGCGCTGGGTTTCTCGGAGAGCCCGCAGCCGATGTGGTCGGGGGCTAGCACGCGGTAGTCGGGCCGCAGGGCCTTGACCAGCTCGCGGTAGTAGAAGGACCAGGTGGGATTTCCGTGCAGCATCACCACTGGCTCGCCCTGGCCTTCGTCCAGGTAGTGCAGCCGCAGTCCGGCGATCTGCGCGGTCTTGCCCTCGAAGGGGTAGAGGGATTCGGGCACGCGCTTCATGGTTTTTCCGCTTCAGCGAGGAGGGACGCAGAGCAGGTGCTACCACTCCACTTCGAGCATGGAGCTGTTCAGGCCGCTGCCGGCGCCCATCAGCAGCACGCGGTCGCCCTTGTTGACGCGCCCCCGCTCCACGGTCTTGCCCAGCGCGACGGGCAGCCCGGCTGGACCGATATTGCCGTGCTTGGGGTAGATCCTGTAGATCTTGGACAGGTCGATTTCGGTGGCGTGGGCGAAGTTCTCGGTGTGGATCTTGCTGACCTGGTGGATCACCACCTCGTCGAAGTGCTCCGGGGTCCAGTTCAGCTCTTCCTTGCCGCGCGCCCAGGTGGTGGCGCAGGCGGTGATCCCGTAGATCAGCATACCCTTGGTGTCGGTGATCATCTCGTGGGGCTGCGCCTGACACAGGTAGCAGTGCTGCGTGGCGGACGTGGAGGTGCCGCAGAGCACGCGATGCCCGTTCGGGGCCAGGTCGCTGCGAGCTAGCACCATGGCGGCCGCCCCCGAGCCCAGGGTGAGAGAGGCGAAGTTGTTGCGGAAGAGCTTCTCGTCGCAGCCGGGATCCTGCATGCGCTTGATGGTCTGCTCTACGCCCCAGCCCGTGCCCTCGGCGTCGATCACCATGCCGTAGTCGATCTGGCCCAGCTCGATCATATTGGCCACCACCTCGATGCCGTTGACGAAGCCCAGGCAGGCATTGCCCAGGTCGAAGTTCTGGCAGGTGGTGTGCAGGCCCAGCTTGTGGTGGATGATGCAGGCTGTGGAGGGCTCGATGAACTCGCGGCAGACCGAGGTGTTGACCAACACGCCGAGCTGCAGCTTGTGGATGCCGGCCTGCTCGATGGCCTTTTCGCCCGCGGGCTTGGCCATGTCGGAGAAGGCCATGTCCAGGTCGTAGTGGCGCCGCTCCTCGATCCCGGAGAGCTCAACCAGCAGGTTGCGGCGCACGCCCAGGCGCTCCATGGTGGGTCGGATGCGGTCCTCGAGCTCTTCCGAGGTGATGAGATTGGGGGCGTCCTCGTAGGCCACGCTCAGGATCGAGACGTTCTTCCAGTGCATGGTCATGGATCTTCCTCCTGGGCACGCTCGGAGCGAGGCGCGGGCTTTTCAGAAATTTCAGGAAAACGTGAAGACAACTCTACGATTCGGTTATGCCTTGTAACCCGCTCGGGGAGGAAGAAAACCAACGGGCTGGCATTTCTGTGTCTTGTTCGCCCCAATGACGAGCTGTGCCTTCCCTCTTCGGCGGGCCTGGTGCCCTGGTCAGCGGCGATCCCTGCGACGTTGGCGCTTCCGCTTGCCGTCGCGCAGCTGCAGGGCAGCGGCGGCGTCCTCGAAGCTACCGGCTTTCTCCAGCAGCTCGGCAAGGCCGGTCAGCAGGTCATGGCGCGCCGTCTCGGGCAGCTGGGCGAGCGCTGGCTCGGCCACTTGCAGTGCGGTGCTCTTTCCGTCGCTGCATTGCTCGAGGACGGAGAGGGCCAGGTGCTGGATGGTCTCGGCCCGCAGCGCGCTGGCCGAAGGATCCTGCTGCGCCAGCAGCTCGGCGAAGGCCAGCGACGCCTTCTCGTGCAGGTCGGCGCGGTAGAGGGTGGTGGCCTGCAGGTAGGAGGCGGACTCCCAGGAGGGGTGCTGGGGACCCGGCGCCATGGCTTGCTGGAAGTGGGTCAGGGCCTGGTCGAACTGGCGACGGACCAGTGCGGCCTGGCCCAGCTGGATGCGCGAGGAGATCTCGATGTCCGACTGCGGCACAGCGCTGGCGAGGGCCTTCTCGTAGGCCTGCAGCGAGCGATCTGGATTGCGGGGCGCCAGGCAGCGGCCCAACAGGTACCAGGCCTGGGCGTGCTGGCCGAAACGCCCGGCGCGCCCCGCCGCCACCGCGGCGGTGACGATCTCGAGCTGGGCGATGGCCGCCGACAGGTCGCCGTCACCGGCCTCGGCTTGTTCCAGCAGCAGCAGGGCCAGGTTGAAGCGCGCCGAGGCGACGTACTCGGTGTCAGGCTGTGCCTCGATATAGCGCGTGAAACGCTCGATGATCTCGGCTCGGGAGGCGTTGTGGGCCCCCACCTCGGTGGTTGGGATCCCGGGGGCTGGGATTTCGGAGGCTGGTATCTCGGAGGCTGGGACTTCGGAGGCTGGATCTTCGGGGATTGGGGGCTCGGGCAGAGGAGCTTCGCTGGCCCATGAGCTGGAACAGAGCATGAAGAGCAGGCTGGAAAGCGGGGTTGCGGGCGACATGCAGTCCTCCGTAACCGTTGGAAAAACCCGCGTCCTGGAATCGACGGCGTCGTTTTTTGGGGGGAAGACAGATTCTTCCCCCCCTATCCGAGGCGGACACCGCCTCTCCCCCCCATCTTCGCCGCCTGATGAGCGGCGCAGGGCTGCAGGTGCAGCCCTGAAGCAGCGTTGCGGAAGCTCCTCGAACTGTCGGCAAGATCGGCATTTTCTGTTCGGTGGAAAAAAAACGCCTTGTCGTGAAGGGCGAGGAGGCTCGTGGGTAGTAGCTTGATGAAACCAGCCGCCAATCTCGGCGACACCCCGACGGCAAAGGAGTGCTTCCCATGCTTCGCCCCTTCCTTTTCGGCCTCTGCACCATTGGCGCCTTGAGCGCCTGCGACGCGCCCCAGCAGGCCCTGGAGACCGCCCGCAACGACATGGTCCTCGAGACCTACACGGTGCCCGAGGGCTACTCCGGCCAGCTGGAGAACGCGCTGGGGCGCGTGCTCTACACCCAGAAGGAGCAGCCCAGCAACGGTCGCGTGATCGCAGGTCCCAATGGCCAGATCGTCGTGGTGGCGCCAGAGAGCATCCAGACGGGGGTGCGCAGCCTGGTGGACCAGCTGCAGGCTGAGCTGCCCGCGGCCAGCGCCCCCAGCAATGTGCGCATCAACTACTGGCTGGTCCGTGGAAAGCACGCGGAAGAGGCCTCGCCACCCCAGCTCGATCCGGCCATCGACGGCGCCCTGCAGGCCATCTACGACGCCGAGGGGCCGCTGGAGTTCTCGCTCAGGGCGCGCAAATCCCTGATGTCCATGGATGGAGACCGGGCCAATATCTCGGGCGGGGAGCTGCAGATCTCCCAGACCGCCAGCGTGGACGCTGGGACGGGCACCATCCTGGCGGATCTGGAGATCGAGGCTTCACGCGGTGTCGGCATCGAGACCCGCATCCAGGTCTCGTCAGGCCAGGTGGTGGTGCTTGGCGAGGCCGGTGATTTCGGCAACGGCAAGGCCTACGACACATTGTTCTACATCGTGCAGCCCCAGATCCGGACCGCCGACTAGGAGACCCATGGGCACCAGCCCCCAGGGCGGCCTCGATCAGGCGAGCCTCGAGCAGCTCTTTCTGCGGCTCGAGAAGCCCGTCTACAACGTGGTCTACCGCTGGCTCTGGCAGCCGCAGGACGCCCGCGAGGTGGTGCAGGAGGCCTTTGTGCGGCTGTGGCGCATGCGGGACAGGGTGCGCATGGAGACGGTGGAGCCGCTGCTGTACCGCATCGCCTTGAACCTGGCCTCGAAGAAGCGCCGCTCACGGCGCCTGTGGCGTTGGCTCTCGTTGGACAGCGCGCCCGAGCGGAGCGTCGCAGCAGGGGGCGATGCGCAGCGTGCCGTGGAGGAGAGACAGCGCCAGGCGGCCCTGCGCCAGGCCGTCGAGGCCTTGCCTGAGCGGCTGCGCTCGGTGGTGATGCTCTGCGAGTTCTCCGAACTGAGCTACGCCGAGGTGGGTCAGGCCCTGGGAATCCCGGAGGGCACGGTGGGTTCGCGGCGCAACGCGGCTTTGAAGAGGCTACGTCAACAGCTCGGTCAGCGGAGCGAGAGGGAGGTGCTATGAGAGATCCCGTCCAGCAGGTCTTCGAGGTGCTGGAGCCACCCGCGGGTGGCCTGGCCGAGCTGCGACTGCGCATCGCGGCCGAGCGCACGCCGCGGCGCGCCTGGTTCGGGGGCCTGGCCCTCGCCGCTGCGGCCGCGGTGGCGCTCGTCGTCGCGCGTCCCCCCACGCAGGAGCCGGGCGGCGAGCTGGATCCCGGGCTGCTGCGGAGCGAGCCGACCCTGGCGATCCTGCTGTCCGAGCCGCAGGTCGAGCCGGTGATCGTGCGGCCCGGACAGGCAGGGCGTCTGGCGCTGCGACGCGTGGAGCTGCCCGATGCGCAGGTGGTCTACTACCGGGTGGCGGGCGCCAACGCGCCGCTGGGCAAGCTGCGTTGAGGAGCGAGCTGCTACGGTGGGATTGAAGGGGACGACGCCCGGTGCGTCTGGGGTTCAGCGGCCTGCCGGCCCGCAACCGGCTAGACCTGTGCAGAGAATCCGGAGGTGCTTCTTGTCGAGAATACAGCTGCTGGCAATCGTGGGATGGGCGCTGCTCGCCGCTGTGGCCCTGCCGGTGACGGCCGCCTGGGCCGGGGCTCCCAGCTGGAGCCAGATCTCTGCCAGCGGCTGGACCCACCACGGCACGCGCCAACACGACGACGCGGGCACGGTGCAGGTCTACAAGAAGACCATCGGCGAGCTGCCCTGCTTCCAGGGTGTGGCCACCACCGATCCCTCGCCTGATGCCCTGCTGGACGTGGCAGCCGACATCGAGGGCACGCTGCAGTGGTCCAGCGCCGGCGTGGCCGAAGCCGTCACCCTGAAGCGCGGCGGCAGCACCCTGGACTACTACCAGTACCTGGACGTGCCCGGCTGGACCCTGGCCAACGACCGCTTCTGGTTCCTGCACGGCACCATCGAGCGCAGCGGGGGCAAGATCGTCTTCCGCTGGGAGCGCGCCGATGTCACGGGCGCCTACGCCCAGCGCTACCAGCAGGTCAAGGCGGCCCATCCCAAGGCCATCGAGCCCCCCACCAACTCGGGCGGCTGGGTCTTTTCGCCCACCGATCAAGGCACCCAGATCCAGTACTACATCTGCAGCGACACCGGGGGCGTCATCCCCACGGCCGTGCAGAACGCGGCCACCACCCGCACCCTGCCCGACACGGTGGGCGATCTGGTGCGCGAGGCCCGGCGGCGTACGCAGTGAGCGGGGATTGAGCGATGGCCAAGCGCGGCATCACCGGACGACTCTTCGGCCTGGGCAAGGCCAAGGCCAAGCGAGCCGCCCGCGGCCTGCCGGATCTGCCGGGACGCAGGCTGGAGCCCGGGGAGCGGGACGCGCTGCGGCGCGCGCGGGGCGCGGCTGAGCGTTGCCTGGAGGCGCTGCACGCGCCTGGCGTGAGCTCGGTCCAGGTGCTGGAGCTCGTGGGGGGCGAGGTGCGAGCGCTGGCAGAGGCCGTGGAGAGGTTGGGGGAGCGCCTGGCTCAGGCCCGCGCGTGGCTACGCGCCAACGATCCCCAGGGCCTGGAGCGGCAGCTGGCCGAAGACGAGCTGGAGCCGCTGGGGGGGGCGAGCGCGCTGCGCGAGCGGCTGGCCGCGCGGCGGGCCTTGAAGGAGAGGGCGGAGCAGGCGCGGCAGGTGCAAGAGGGGCTGCCGGTGCTGGCGATGCGGCTGGAGGCGGCGGCTCGCAGGCTGGAGGGGCTGGAGGGGCGGTCGGTGGGGGGGAGGCTGGACGGGTTGGCTGGGGCGGATGGGTTGCTGGAGGAGCTGAGGGGGCAACAGGAGCGGACGCGACGGGCGCTGGAGGATTGGGAGGCGAGTGTGAGGGAGGTGGAGGGGCTGTAGGGTAGGGGGGACGTGGTCGTGGTCGTGCCGGATTCGTGGGATCGGTCGCTCACCCCACCTCCCGCTCGTACTCCTCCCCGCAGCCCCAACACCTCAACCTCGCCCGACCTGGCCGCTTGCGCCCGCGCGGGTTCAAGGAACCCGGCCCATCCACCTCCAGCACCCTGACATCATCGGATCCGCAGTCGCAGCGATACCAAGGCGCCGCCACCTCGTAGACCGCACTCGGTTCCGCTGCCATGGGCGGCCACTCCGCGGCGGGCCGGATCCTCGCCGCAACACGCCCCACGACCTCTTCCAACCAGCGCAGCTCGTGGGTCCAGATGCGCAGCGGAGTCCAGCCCAGCCCCCGCAGGGCCGCGTCGCAGCGGGCGTCGCGGGCCACGTTGCTGGCCAGCTTGGCGGACCAGTAGTCCCAGCGCGTGGCCGGGGCAGAGTAGTGCAGGGGGCAGCCGTGCCAGAAGCAGCCGTCCACGAAGATCGCCAGCCGGGCGCGCGGGAATGCGAGGTCAGGGGAGCCGGGCAGCTTCAGGCCCAGGCGGTAGCGTAGGCCCGCCGCCCACAGGGCGCGGCGCAGCTGCAGCTCGGGTTTGGTGTCCTTGCCGCGCACGCGCGCCATGGTCTCGGAGCGCGTCAGCTTGCGCCTGCGCTTGGGGCTCACGAGACAGCACCGGCGCGCTGCGCGAGGACCCGGAGCAGGCTCGAACCCAGCTGTTCGGCCAGCAAGGGCGGCACCGCGTTGCCCACCTGATGGGCCACGGGCACGGTGCCGCCGGCGAAGACGAAGTCGTCGGGAAAGCTCTGCAGGCGCGCGGCCTCGCGCATGGTGATGTTGCGGTGCTTGTCGGGATGTGCGAAGCGGCCGCGGGTGAAGCTGTTGCACTTGGTGGTGATGGTGCCGGCGGGCCGATCCCAGTGCAGGCGCCCGTAGACGCCGCGATGACCCGCGCGCTCCACGCTGACCTGGTGGCAGGGCAGGCGCAGAGCCTCCGGGATGTCGGCCCGCCCCCCGCCGGGCGGAACCTGGGCGATGCGATGCCGGTTCAGCGAGGAGATGCGGTCGGGACGGTGGTTGGGCAGGCGGGCGGCCAGCTCGGGCTGCTCGAAGGGGCAGGGCAGGTCGCCGATGGCCTGGCGCACGGTGTGCCGGTCCGCGGCGCTGCACCTGGGAGCGGGGACCTGGAAGCAGGCTGGCCGATCATCGCGCTCGCCTACCACGAAGGCCCGGCGCCTGTGCTGGGGCACGCCGTAGTCGGCGGCGTCCAGCAGGTGGACCGAGACGCGGTAGCCGCCACCGCGGGCTCTCTGACGGAAGCGGGCCAGCAGCGGCGCGCCCCGCCGGCCCGCCAGAGGGGGCACGTTCTCCATCAGGAAGAGCTGCGGGCGGATCTCGGCCACCAGGTCCAGGAAGGTGAAGATCAGCTGGTTGCGCGCGTCGTCGTCCGCGCCGCGGCGTTGGGCGGAGAAGCCCTGGCAAGGGGGCCCGCCGGCCACCAGGGCGCAGGCTCCCGGCTCGCAGCCCGCCATGGCCAGCAGCTCGGAGCCGTCCAGATCCTCGGCGTGGCACTGCAGAACATGGTCCCCCAGGTTGTCGCGATAGGTGGCCACGGCCTGGGCCATGGCGTCGAAGGCGGCCCCCAGGCGGAAGCCGGCCCGGACCAGCCCCAGGGAGAGGCCGCCCGCGCCGCAGAAGCAGTCGATGGCCAGCGGAGCGCTCATCTGCCCCTCTGCTTGCGCCCGGCGATGCCGCTGGAGAAGGAGTCGCTGGTGGGCGCGCGTTGGTCTTCGGTGCAGTCCTGGCTGGGGAGCGCGGGGTCCAGCAGCTCCCCCAGGAAGTGGGCCGCCAGGCTTGTGGCGAAGATGGGGGGCACGGCGTTGCCGATCTGCTGGAAGCGGCCGTCGAAGGGGCCCTCGAAGGCGTAGCGCCGCGGGAAGCCCTGCAGCAGCGCGGCCTCGCGGATGCTCAGCGCGCGGTGTTGCTCGGGGTGAACGAAGCGCCCGCTGGCCGGGTTGCGGGCGTAGCCGGTGATGGTGTTGGCCGGCCGGTTCCAGCTCAGGCGGCCGTAGACGTCCCGGAACCCGTCCACGCGATCCAGACAGGCTGGGCCCACGCCCCGCGGCCGCGATCCGCCGTCCAGGGGAACCTGGCGGATGGTCTCCACCGTGCCCGCGCGGTGACGGCTGCAGACGTGCATGGGATCGTCGGCGCAGGGCTGACCCGGGGCGATGGGCGGCAGCTCGCCGATGGCCTGGCGCACGCTGCGGTACTGGTCCGGGCTCAAGAGGGGAGCGGGCATGGCGCAGGGCCTGCGGGACGCCACCACCAGGGCCCGGAAGCGCTCCTGGGGCACGCCGTAGCCCGCCAGGTTGCAGATGCGCGCCCGCACCTGGTAGCCGGCCCCCTGCAGCAGGGCGCGGAAGCGTGCGAACTGGGCCCAGTGCTTCTCAGATAGCAGCTCTGGCACGTTCTCCATCAACACCAGGTCGGGCCTCAGCGCCACGGCGATGGTGGCAAAGGCGCCCACCAGGTCGTTGCGCGGGTCGTCGGGGGCCACGCGTCCCTTGCCGTGGGCCGAAAACCCCTGGCAGGGCGGGCCGCCCACCAGCACCAGGGGGGACGAGGCCTGCGGTGGCAGACGCTCGCGCAGCTGGTCCAGGACCGCGTCATTCGCCGCCAGCTGCGCCAGATCCTGTCGCTCCGGGCGTAAGGGGAGGTTGGCGGCGTAGCTGGCGAGGGCGGCAGCATCCAGGTCGGCAGCGTAGGCCAGGCCATAGCTGGGCAGGTGGCGCCCCAGCACCTCGAAGCCGCAGGAGAGCCCGCCGCAGCCGCAGAAGAGGTCGACGACGCGGATGGGACCGCGGGCCGGCCGTCCCTGGGGATCGAAGGCCAGGCTGGCTGGGACCGCCAGCTCGCTGGCCAGGCGACGCGCCGCGGCCCGGTCGAACCCGGGGAGGGCGGCTGGGGGCGGGTAGGGGGGCGCTGCGAATGACATGGGGTGATGTTCAGGTGGCTCGCTGGCGGGATGGGCGCAAGGGGGAGCAGGATGATCCCTCCGCATCATCCACATCTGCTCGTGTAATTGGACTTGCGGACAGGTCCAATTAGCAATAAACTTGGATGTGCTCGCGAGTCCAAAACGCACGAAGCCCATGCCGCCGACCTACGCCACCATCGAGAGACTCATCGCGGAGCAGCAGGGACGTCCCCTACCCAGGATCGTGCCGCGGGAGGTGCGTCTGCCCGAGGTGCGGGGAAAGGCTGATGCCCTCGTTGGGATGCGACGGAGCGGCAAGACCTACCGCCTCTTCGCCGAGATGCAGGCTCTCGTGGACGGGGGGGTGCCCCGCTCGCGAATCATGTTCCTCAACCTCGAAGATGACCGTCTTGGCAGCCCCGATCTCACGACCCTGGACCAGGCGTTGGAGATCTTCTACCGGCGCGATCCGGCTGCACGGGAAGAAGGAGCATGGATTTTTCTCGATGAGGTTCAGGTGGTCTCCGACTGGGAACGTTTTGCCCGTCGAGTGCTCGACACCGAGGCCGCCCGGCTCTTCGTCACAGGTTCTTCGGCCCGTCTGCTGTCCACGGAGGTGGCGACCGCGTTCCGCGGCCGAGCGGTGACGGTCGAGGTGTTGCCCTACAGCTTGCGAGAAGCTGTTCTGGCCGACGGAGCCGACCTGCTGGAGGGCGGCTGGCCACCGAGTGCCACTCGTCGCTCCAGGCTCGATTCCTTCATCAGCGAATACCTGCGGTCAGGGGGATTCCCCGCGGTCTGTTCCCTCAATCCCTACGACCGGATCCAGCAACTCCAGGAGTACGTCGACCTCGTCGTCCTTCAAGACGTGGCAGAACGGCATGCGGCCACCAACCTGGCTGTGTTGCGGGAGCTCGTGGCGGCGCTCTTCTCGGCCAACGCCAACGGTTTTAGCGTCAGCCGGTTGCACGGCGCGCTCACTTCCCAGGGGTGGAGAGTGGGCAAGGCGACGTTGCTGACCTACCTGGGCCACCTGGTGGATGGCTTCCTCTTCTTCCTGGTCTCCCTGCGCAGCCGGTCCGCCAGGCAGAGGGCGGTCAATCCCCGCAAGGTCTACGCCGTGGACCCCGGCCTGGCAGCCGCGATGTGCCGGGCGGGCGCCCGCAATCGCGGTGCGCAGCTGGAGAATGCGGTCTACCTCGAGCTTCGACGTCGCTACGGCCGCCTGGCGGACAGCGTGGTCAGCTGGGTCAAGACCTCCTCTGGCAAAGAGATCGACTTCGCCATCGACGATCCGGTCCTTGGCGGACCTCCGCAGCTGGTGCAGGTCTGCGAGCGGCTCGACGACGAGGGCACGCGTCGCCGCGAGCTGGGTGCGCTCGCCGAGGCGATGAGCGAGCTGGGCTGCCGCAGCGCGACGCTGGTCAGCCTGGCCGAAGACGAGCTGATCGATGTGGATGCCGGCAGGATCAGGGTGCTACCCGCCAGGGAGTGGTTCTTCCGGCGCGAGTCCTGGGGTTGGTGACCTGGTTCTGGGGCCCTGCTCATCAACGCGGCCACCGGATCTTCTGCGGTGTCGCCGCCTCTGTGGAGGGGCGTCCTGCTTCCGACGGCCGGCTTCCGGTCCACCATGCGGTGGCTTTCGCGGATATGGCCGTTCTATGTGGCATTTCAGGCTTTGAAAACCCGGTCCGGTAGCCGGTAGCCGGTAGCCGGTAGCAGGCAGCCCTTCACCCACGCCATGGTCTCGCCCAGTGCAGCGCGATGCGGCCGAGACGATGACCAAGGCCGTGGTTGGCCCCCATGCCGTGCACCAGCAGCACGGGCTCGCCAGGCCCGGGGTAGCGCCGCAGGTCCAGCTCCCAGCCGTCTGTGGTGCGGCATGGGATCACGGCCGCGGGTTCCAGCGTGGGCGGCGGCAGCTTGCGGCAGGCTGCGAGGAGCAGCGCCAAGCAGCACAGGATTCGTACGAGTCCGCTCATGGCAAGGGAAAACTATGGAAATGGACGGCGGGAGGCAAGGGCCGGATGGGATAGGCTCGTCTCTCCCCCGCAGAACGGAGCAAGCCCATGACCCCGGCCTCGATCCAGGCGCTGGAGAACCTGCGCGATCCCAGCATGCTGCAGTGGTACGTCGTCCCCTTGCTGGCCATCACCATCTACATCTACGCGGTGGAGGTGGAGCGCAAGAACTGGAACATGGTCTTCGCCGGGCTGGCTTTTTGGGGCATGGACTGGCTGAACGAGATCGCCAACGGCCTGATCCTGCACTTCAGCGGGCGCTCGGGCCTGTGGACGGCCCCGGACAAGAGCGCCTTCATCATCCTGTCGGGCCTGAACATCGAGATCTGCTTCATGTTCTCCATCGCGGGCATCGGCCTGGCCAAGATGCTGCCCCAGGACAAGCGCTTGAAGGTGCTGGGCGTGCCCAACCGCCTCTTCTTCGCGGTGGCCAACTCCGTCTTCTGCGTGATCGTGGAGGTCTTCCTGAACCAGGCCGACATGCTGATCTGGGAGTACTCGTTCTGGAACTTCCCCCACATCTGGCTGATCGTGATCTTCGGCTACCTGCACTTCAACCTGGTGGCCTTCTGGGTGCACGACATGGAGCGCGTCGGGAGCAAGCTGAAGGTGGTAGGGGTGATCTGGGGGATCGCCCTGGTCAGCATGGTGCTGTTCGCGGGGGTGTTGGGCTGGATCTGATCCCGAGCACCTCAAGGCTGATGCGCAGCACGCCATAGGCGCGCAGCTGCAGCCTGAAGCGGCCTGTGGTCAGACCCAGATCAGCCGCCAGCTTGCGCATGAGGTGCCCCAGGGGCGTGGCGTCGGCGTCGGCGCTGCGGCGGACGCGAAAGCGCACGCTGCCACCCTCTTCCAGGCGCAGCACAAGGGCTTCGCGCGTAGCGGCGTTGGTGGCGTTGTCGATGCGGATGGCGCGCAGCGCGTCCAGCTCGGGCACGATCCCGCGCGCCATTTCGCAAAGTACGGCCCGGCCGATGGCGCGCACCCCCGGGATGGAGGGCAGCTCGCGCTTGAAGGCGCGCTCGATGCCCAGGCAGCCCGTGGACGCATCGTAGGAGAGGTGGAAGTTGGCGGGCTCGCGCCTGGAGAAGCGCTCCGACAGGTAGAAGACGAAGGCTTCGGCATGCGGAGCCAGGTGCAGGCCCTTGTACTTGCGAAAGCCGACGACCTGCAGGCCCCCGTCGTCCGGGCGCACCTGGCCCTCGAACTGGCTCAGGTAGGGCAGCAGGCGGGCGACGCGATCCTCGTCGGGCAGCCAGAGGCGATAGCGCCGCTCCAGGGCCCGCTCCTGCTGCAGCTCGGCCTTCAGCTGCCCGGCCAGCTGCTGGATGTTCCACTGCTCGCTTCCCCCCAGCACGCGCAGCACGGCGCGCAGCGCTCTGCCGGGCGAGGGATTGTCGTGCAGCCAGGCGCGCTCCTGGTTCATCTCCTGGTCCAGCTGGCGCAGCACCTGGGCCAGCGCCCCCTCGTCCTGCGCCGCGCGCTCCAAGCGGTCCCTCCACTGGGCGGGTGTCAGGCCGGTGACATCTTGTGACTGCGCTTGATGGGGCGGCTTGGACATGGCGTCGCTCTTGGAGCCAGTATGCCACGGCGGGCCGCCTGCCGGAGAGCGGACGGTGGCGTCGCGGAGAGCAGACGGGCCCGTTGGACCAGCGCGTCAAGCGGGGCCCCGGACCGGGGCGCGCCGCACCCGACAGGTACGCGAAGATGTCGAGCGCATCGGGATTGTAGAGCTGCTGCCCCCCGCGCTGGCCGGACCGGAACCCGCCCTGGGCGGCATGGCACGCGCCCGCAGAACGGGGAATGCGCGGCAGCGCCGCAGCCCTCGTCAGCTCGCCCAGGAAGCGGGTCGCCCATGGAACCGGCTCCCTCCAGCGGAAGGCGGCGAGCGCTCGATACAAGGCGATCCCCGCGGACTACCTTGCCTTTCCCCTCTCTCTCCTGTATTGATCTCGTCCATAGAGGAGGGCTCCGCCCCATGCTTTCGCCGGAAGAAGCCCAGCGCGTGCTCGCCACCGAAGGCCTGGCCCGTGGGACCGCGCTGCTTACCGACCGCGCCTACGTCTTGAGCCGCGGCGGCGAAGAGAGCCTGCGCCTGGTGGAGGCGGAGCTGGCGCGGCTGGGCACCCCCATCGAATACGGCCAGGTGGAAGACCTGGAGTGGTATCCCATTGGGCTGCGCCTGCTCTCCCTGTTGGCCATCGTGAAGGTCTTTCAGCTGGACAAGGAGGGCTTGCGGCGGATGGCTGATGCGGCTCCCAAGCGCTCCTTCATCGTCCGGTTGCTGGTTCAGTTCTTCCTCTCGCCGCGCGACGTGGTGGCGCGCTTCCCCGAGTACTGGAGCAAGCACTACACCATTGGCACGCTGCGGCTGGAGGCCTTCGAAGAGGAAGAGCAGTGGCTGGAGCTGTCGGTGGACGCCGAGATGCATCCCGTCCAGTGCCCCTACCTGGAGGGTTACCTGGGGCGCATGGTGAGGTTCCTGTTCCCGGACAAGCGAGTGACCATCGAGGAGACCGCCTGCATGTTCGAGGGGGCGGAGCGGCACGTCTACAGGGCCACATGGGAGGATTGACATGACCAAAGGGGGGGAGGTGTCCAGGAGCGAGCTGCAGGCCCTGGAGCAGTACATCAAGGACATCCGGCGCTTCATGCCGCTGCCCTTCGCCTGCCTCACCTCGCGGGGGGTGGTGATCGACGCCAACGAGGCCCTGCTCGAGGTGCTGGGAAAGAGGGACGACGAGCTCATAGGCTGCGGCTTGGCCGACATCGTCGAGCCCGAGCGCATCACCGGGGAGCTGATGAGCGCGACCTGCCAGGGCCGCGCGGTGAAGGACGTGGACTGCTGGCTGCGCGCGCCAGGTGGCGGCCGGATCCCGACCCTGGCTTATGCCACCGCCAGGCACGGCCCGGGGGGCGAGTACATCGGCTGTTTCGTCTCGTTCGTGGACATCACGGAGCGCAGGCGCGCGCAGCGCGTCCTGCAGCAGAGCGAGGAGAACCTCGCCATCACCCTGGACGCCATCGCCGAGGCCGTCATCTCCACCGACGAGGAAGGCTGCGTCAAGCGCATGAACCCCGTGGCCGAGCTCTTGACGGGTTGGTCCACCGAGCAAGCTCGGGGGCGGGCCCTGAGCGAGGTCTTCCGCTGCGTGGATCAGCAGATCGGTGCGCCGCTGGAGGATCCCTGGCGTGCGCTGCGCCGTGGCGCCTCCCCCTGCGCCGGGGTCACGGCCCTGCTGCGAACCCGCGGTGGGGACGAGCGGCAGATCACCTGCAGCCTGGCGCCCATCCGGGATCGCTCCGGCGCGGTGGTGGGCATGGTGCTGGTGTTCCGCGACGTCACGCGGGAGAGGCACTTGGAGGAGCGCCTGCGCCACGCCCAGAAGATGGAGGCCGTAGGACGCCTGGCCGGGGGGATCGCCCATGATTTCAACAACATGCTGGGTGGCATCATGGGCTACGCCGAGATGCTCTCCCTGCGCCTGGCCGCGGATGAGCAGCTGGCGCGCTACGCGGATCGCATCATCGATACCGCCGAGAAGGCCGCCGACCTGACGCGCAAGCTGCTGGCCTACTCGCGCAAGGCCAAGCTGCGCGCCGTGCCAGTGGACGTGAAGGAGGCCCTGCGGCAGGCGGTGCTGATCCTGCGGCACACCCTGGATCGCCGCGTCGAGCTGCGGATGGAGCTCTCCGATGGCGCGCTGGTCACCCTGGGCGACCCCGCGCAGCTGCAGAACGCCATCCTGAACCTGGCCTTGAACGCCCGCGACGCCATGCCGGAGGGAGGTACGCTGCGCTTTCGCACCCGCAGCCTGCAGGTGGATGAGGGCCTGCAGGACGACCGCCTGCCGGATCTGGCGCCCGGGAAGTACCTGGAGCTGCTGGTGGAGGACAGCGGCGTGGGCATGTCTCCCGCCGTGCTGGAGCGCATCTTCGAGCCCTTCTTCACCACGAAGAAGGCGGGAGAGGGGACCGGGCTGGGGCTGGCAGCGGTGGAGGGGATCGTCAGGGACCACGGCGGAGCCGTCAGCGTACAGAGCGATGAGGGTGTGGGCTCGCGCTTCCGCATCTTCCTGCCGCAGGTGGAGCAGGCGCCGCAAGCCGCGGGCCCGGCCCCGCTGCCACGCGTGGCGGAGCGTGGCGCGCGCATCTTGATCATCGACGACGAGGAGAGCATCCTGGTGCCCGCCCTGAACATGCTGCAGGAGGCGGGCTACGAGGTGCTCACGGCAAGCGATGGCGAGCAGGGCCTCGCGGTCTTCAGGGAGCACGCCGCGGAGATCGGGCTGGTCATCCTGGATCTGCTCATGCCGGGCATGCACGGCCGCGACGTGTTTCGCCAGCTGAAGGAGCTGGACGAGACCGCCAGGATCCTGGTGGCATCGGGCTTCGTGGCCGAAGAGGCCGCCAAGGACCTGCAGGAGGCCGGCGCCCTGGGAATCGTCCAGAAGCCCTACCGGCGGGCCGAGCTCTGCCAGGCGGTGGAGGAGGCCCTGGGCCGGGTGTGAACGCCTTTAATGATCGACGCAGCAGGGCGCGCCGCTGGCGCAGGGCGGCCCGGCGGGTGTGCTGTCGCCGCAAGGCCCGCAGGCCGGCGCGTTGAAGCGACCGCGGTGATCGGCCGGGACGCTCAGGGCGCGGGCCACGGGGGCCTCGCAGCAGGGGGAGCGCTCGGGGTCGGGGTCGTTCAGGCCCTGCAGGGACTCGAAGACGCTGCCGCAAGCCTGGCAGCGGAACTCGTAGATGGGCATGCTCCTGTCCTCACGCATGACGTTGGATCCTGCGTCTATCACGGGCTGACGAGCTGAGCCGCCGGCGTCGGCCCGTGCGGAGAGCGGCGCTGCGTGGCTGTTGCGTTGCGCAGCGCGATGATATCTGGCCGGGCATGTCCACCGACCTGCTGCTGACCGTCCCCATCCCCTCCATCGTGCTGCGCGACTCGCCGTTGATCCCCGACCTGGGTCTGGGCTACCTGGCCGCTGCCGCCCTGCGTGGGGGGCACGCCGTGCGCGTGATCGACTGGAACCCGCGCCTGACCCCGGAGCAGTACCGCCGTCGTCTGCGGCAGGTTCGTCCGCGGGCGGTGGGGATCAAGGTCTTCACCGTCAACTTCCTGGCCGTGCGCCAGACCATGGCCATGATCCGCGAGGAGCTGCCCGACGCCACGCTGATCATCGGTGGTCCCCATCCCTCCATGGCGCCGGCCGAGTTCCTCTTCGAGGAGTTCCCCGACACGGATCTGGCCCTGCGTGGCGAGGCGGAGACAGCCCTGCCCCAGCTGCTGGAGCAGCTGCGCGAGGTGGGCTACCAGCGCTGGCGCATCGACGAGGTGATGGGGAGCTTTTCCGAGATCAAGGGGCTGGTCTGGCGCCAGGACGGCCAGGTGCGCGCCAACCCCAGCGCCTTCGAGGACATCCGCAGCATCGGCCTGCCAGCCTGGGACCTGATCGATCCCAACCAGTCCTGCCACTTCCCCATCGACCCGGCGGCAGGGCGCAGGAACGCCCACGTGGCGCCGCTGGTGGCCACCCGCGGCTGCCCCTTCGAGTGCAGCTTCTGCGCGGCCCACCACATCAACAGCAGGCGGGATCGCCGGCGCGAGGTGGGCGAGTTCGTGGATGAGATCGGGTTCTTGAGCGGGCGCTACGGCACCACCCAGTTCGTGATCACCGACTCCTCCTTCCTGATCGACCACCGCTGGGTGCGCCAGGTCTGCGAGGAGATCATGAAGCGCAACCTGGATATCCGCTGGGAGTGCCACTACGAGGTGCAGGGGCGCATCGATCTGGACGGCATGGACCGGCTGCTGAAGCTGATGTGGCGCGCGGGATGCCGCAAGCTGGGCTTCTCCCCCGAGACCGTGGCCCCCCACGTCATCGAGCGGGTCAAGAAGAACTACGATCCGCAAGCCCTGCGGGGCATGCACAGGCTGGCCCGCCAGCACGGCATGGACACCATGGGCTTCTTCATGATCGGGCTGCCCGGCGAGACGGCGCCCGACGTGGACCTGACCATCCGCTACGGCCTGAGCGAGCCCTACGACAAGCGCTTCTTCAGCGTGCTGATCCCCCTGCCAGGCACCGAGATCTACGAGGATCTCCGGCGCGAGCACGGCTTCGAGCGCATCGACTGGGAGCATTTCCGCTTCGAGAAGCCCCCCTACCAGGTGGGCGAGGTGCCCATCCCGGTGCTCTTCCGCAAGCTCTACAAGGCCAACCTGCTCTCCCACCTGAAGGAGGCGCCCGGCTGGCGCAAGCTGGGCAGCCCCTTCCCCTGGGGACTGGCCGCTCGGTACGCCTACCGGCGCCTGCGCAACTGGTAGCTACTCTTCGGTGATCACCCAGACCGGCCGCGGGCCCACCTCCAGGCTCAGCTGGCCGTCTGCGATCTGCACGTTCTGTTGCGAGAAGCTGGGCTCATTGAAGCCGATCTCCTCGCCGCTGTCGCCTTCGGGCAGGGCCTGTAGCACCGTGGCCTGGCTGCCCTGCAGCTCGTCGATCTCGAAGAGGACCGAGGCGTTGGAGAGCTGGCCTCCGGGCTCGTAGTCGTCCAGGGCGGCGGGCTCGAAGACCAGCAGGATCAGCTCGCCCCCGCCGCGTCGCGGCATGCGGTAGGCGAAGCGCCCCTGTTGATTCTCCTCCACGATCTGGGTGGCGCTCCAGTCGGCGTCCGCCAGCAGGCCGATCATCTGCTTGTAGGCGTGGTAGGAGAGCCAGGGCAGCTCGTCCTCGTGGGAGGTCAGGCCGTAGCTGGCGAAGGAGCGGCTGTCGTCGCCGGTGTCGTGCACCACGAACAGCAGCACCCCCTGGCCCTGGCGGGCGAAGACCATGGGGTGGAAGGCCAGCAGCTGGCGCGCCTGGCTGATCTGGGAGGCGTTGCCATCCTCCATCAGGTTGGTCTCGGTGTATTGGGACGCGAAGCCGGACTCGGTGATCCACAGGGGCGTGTCGGGTGGCAGCAGTGCCAGCACGGCGTCCAGGTGGTCGCTGACGTCCCCCAGGTCCAGATACCAGGGGTAGACGTGCAGCCCCATGGCGTCCAGGTCCGTGCGCGGGTCCTCGGCCAGCAGGCCCAGCGTCTCTTCGACGAAGCTCCACTGCTCCTGGAAGTAGGCGGCGCGCCAGGAGAGCCCGCCGTAGATGATCTGCACCTCGGGATCCCGCGCATGGGCCAGGACGGTGCTCTCGGCCAGGGTCTCGGCGTAGAGCTCCGGGGGGCACCAGCTGGGGTCGCCCTCGTAGACGTTTTCCAGCTCGTTGCCCAGCACCCAGCTGTGGATGGGGCAGCGCTGGATGGCCTGGCGCGTCTCTTGCGAGGGCTCGTCGGTGACGCCTTGGTGGGGGGTGTAGTCGTCGTCTCCGTCGTAGCGCTCCACCACGGTCTCCAGAAAGACGGCCCAGGCCTCGGGGTCGGGCTGGAAGGGCTGCTGGGCGTCCCGGTTCTCGCGGCTGCCAGGGACGATGGTGGGGACCAGGCGGATGTCCACGTCGCAGGCGAAGACCGCCAGGGCGTCGGGGTAGCTGAAGTCCAGGTCCTGCCCGTCGCGCTCCGCGTCCACGTCCTTCCACGAAAAAGAGATGTACCCGTCGTCGTTGTGGATGCGGCTGACACCCATGCCCAGGGCCTGCATGCGCGCCAGGTTGTGCTCCTCGATGGTCGTGAACAGCTCCTCCATGCTGCCCTGGAAATCCGGTCGGTAGTTCAGGCCGTCGTAGAGCCCAAAGGGGTTGGGCAGCTCGCCGTCCCAGGCCTGGTCGCCGCTGTCCGCCGCGGGGACGCTGTCGGCCGAGCGACTGTCGCCCGCGGCCCGCTGACAGCCGCGGCAGCCCTGCAGCGCGCAGACCAGGGTTGCCAGGATGGCGAACCCGGCGATGGGGGCGCCCTCGTGCCGGGCGCTCACGGGCCTGTTGTCGCCTTGCATGGGGCCACTGTAGCTCAGGGAGCGCGCTCAGGGGGGCTGTGACAGGTCGACACAAGTTCGTCCCCTGGTCATGACATTGCCGTGAAACTCGGAGCCTAGCTTGTCTGCATCCCATCCGGCGAGTCTTGAGACCAGGAGAAGACCATGGCCGATGCAGCAAAGAACAAGCGCGCTCCTCGCATCCTGCTGACCGGGGTCTTCGGGCCCTTTGGCGTGGACGACGCCTACGGTCGCAAAGAGAACATCATGGAGCTCTTCCACAACCAGGTCACCAAGGGCCAGGGGGCGGCCTCGTTCCGCTTCCTGCACCGCTCCTTCGGTCTCTATTTCCTGGCCGAGAACGTGGACGCCGAGGTGACGGTGCTCGACTTCCCGTCGCAGCGGCGCTTCGCCCGCGAGCTGCGCCGCGGCTGGGACATGGTGGGCATCTCCTTCATCGCTCCCAACTTCGTCAAGGCGCGCGAGATGGCGCGCATGGTGCGTGAGCTGGCGCCAGGGGCCGAGATCGTGCTGGGCGGGCACGGCGCGGCCATCGAGGGGGTGGAGGAGCTGATCGATTGCGACCACGTGGTCAAGGGCGAGGGCATCCGCTGGCTGCGCCAGCACCTGGGCCAGGATCCCTGCGCCCCCATCGTGCACCCGGCCCTGCCCAGCACCGAACGCCAGGCCATCTTCGGCGTGCCCGTGCCCGGCCCCACCTCCAGCCTGCTGGTGCCCGGCGTGGGCTGCGTCAACGGCTGCAGCTTCTGCAGTACCACGCATTTCTTCGGCAAGCGCTACACCTCGTTCCTGGACTCGGGGCGCGCCCTGTTCGAGACCGCGCGGCGCATCGCCGACGAGCGGGGCACCGACGACTTCTTCATCATGGACGAGAACTTCCTGAAGAATCCCGAGCGGGCCCACGAGCTGATCGAGCTGATGGAGCGCCACCAGCGCTTCTTCCGCTTCCACATCTTCTCCTCGGCCGAGGCCATCACGGACTTCGGGCTGGACAATATGGTGCGCCTGGGCGTCACCATGGCCTGGATCGGCTTCGAGTCCCAGAGCCGCCAGAGCGAGTTCGCCAAGAACATCGGCATCGACGCCAAGGCCCTGGTGCGCGGGCTGCGGGACCGCGGCATCTCGGTGCTGGGCTCGGGCATCCTGTGCATGGAGCACCACACGCCGCAGAACATGCAGGCCGACATCGACTTCCTGGTGGGCCTGCAGACCGACATGGTGCAGTTCATGCTGCTGACACCCGTGCCGGTGACCGCGCTCTACGAGGACCGCAAGCGGCGCGGCCTGCTGCGCCAGGACCTGCCCTTCGAGGAGTGGCACGGCCAGAAGCACCTGAACTGGGCGCACCCCCACTTCGGCGATGGCGAGCCCGAGCAGTGGATCCAGCGCGCCTTCCGCCAGGACTACGAGGACAACTCCAGCACCATGTACCGCGTGGCCGAGACCTCGCTGCGGGGCTTCATGCACCTGGACGCCATGGCCGAGCGCGACGCCAACCTGGAGGCCCGGCGCCAGAGATTCGCCGAGCAGGCCCGGATGTACTGCCTGATTCTGCCGGGGCTGCAGCGCTTCGCGGTCAACGAACGCGAGCGGGAGCGGGCGCGCAGCCTGCAGCGGCGGGCGCGGGAGCTCTTCGGCCCCCTGACGCTGAAGGAGAAGGCCATGCAGGCCGGGGCCATGGCCATGATGGCGCGCTGGGTAGCGCGCGTGAAGCTGATGGGCGACGGGATCCAGCCGCGCACCATGGCGACGCGCTATGCGGCGGGGCGGAAGGGGGTGGGG
>CAYVQL010000092.1:0-33993 GCA_964454135.1 uncultured Enterobacterales bacterium
GGGGCATCGTCTGCATCGTTTCTCCCGTTGTTCAGCTACAAAGAACATAACTCGCCGTTTCTCGGCTCTCTGAGCGCCTCCTGGAGGCGTCCTCGGGCCCTCGCACCCCTTTCGAGGCGGACAGGGCCTGCGCGAGGCCTCCCGCGGGCGCTCCGGGCCTCGCAGGGGCAAGCGCGGAGGGGTGCCCGGACCGGGTCGATGGCGCGGTTTGAAAGCTGTCAAGGGGAAAATCACGAGTAATGATCCGGATCAGCTGCTACTGCGCGCCATCGCAACAGGGACAGGGCCCCGGTTCCTCGCACACGATCCGCCTCCTGACGCCGTAGCGAACTCACGTCCGCGCCGCCGTTCTGCACCTGCCGCCATGGCTATTGGGGACGGCTCAGGCCCTGATGGAAGGCTTCCGTGGCCTGACTTCAGGTGCTCGTGAAGATCGCCCAGTGGTCTTCGAGGAGCGGGGGGGGAAGCAGTGATGGGGGAGGCCCAGGACGCTGAAGAGGAGAGCGTGAACGACGGGTAGGCGTTGTCAGAACTCCAGCTCCATTCCCTCCTTCACCACGAACCCGCTCTCGCAGTCATTGGTGCCCGGCTCGCAATGATACCAGAATTCCCAGGGATCATCGAGGTAGCGACGCTCTATGTCGACCTCATGCACGCCCCCCTCCGACCGGACGAGGAGCTTCACGGTGGAGCCCGCTGGCCCCTCGGTCAGCGCAGGGACCTCCATGAGGGAGGCACCCTCCACGGAATGGCCATCCACCTGCTTGATGATATCTCCTGGCCGGATCCCGGCCTCTGCTGCTGGGCTGCCCTTGAAGGCACCCGTAACGAGCCACCCTTCCTCGATGGCCGCCCAGCGAAGTCCGAGACCGCCGCCTGGTTCCTCAGGCAGCTGGAGGAGCACCTCTGTCTCTGTGCCTGGGATGGCATTGACCGGTACTGGATCTCCGTAGGTCGTGACCGCGCCATCCTTGCGCTGTACGGTGATCTCGCACGGCCTGGCCTCTACCTCCAGGTAGAAGTTTCCCTCCTCGTCGGCTTCGTCGTATGTCCCACAGCCGCCGACAGAGACTTCTCCCTCGGGCGGCACGATGCGGCCAACCACCACCGCTACTGGCTCAAGGCGGATGGGCGTGCAGCTCGCTCTCCCTTCGCCGGACTCCCACTCCATCATCAAGGAGCCGTACCCAGGCAGGCGCAGCTTCCCTCTTCCCACGGGTCTGACATCCGCCAGGATGACCTGATCGCCTCGGACCTGAACACGACGCTCGATGGCCTGGCTGACCACCCCCTCGGGCAGTTCCTCCTCAGGAGTGATCACGTACAGCTTTCCCTCGACCACCAGGGGTGGCCCCGAGCTGATGGGGCACCTCACCGTCTCCCCCCCTTCGTCGTCCCTCATCTTCTGGCCAGCCTCCTCGGGCCCGGCGTCCGTGTCCGCAGGCTCTTCGCCAGCGTCGAGAGCCGTCCTGGAGGCGAGTCGCCGCCCCTGGGATGACGCCACCTCCTCTCCTACGATGGGCTGGTGGCTTGTGCCCCGACGAAGCACCAGGACCAGAACAAGGCCTCCGAGAAGCAGGCACATCCCGATGGCCGCACGGGAGCGGTTGTTCTGCACCCCTTCACACTACGTGGGGGGACATCCACGTTCAACCGTTCTTTCGCTCTCTCCCACATCCACTCGAGCGGAGAGGCTTCTGCCGCCCCCCGAAGAGCGCCCCAGGGATCCCCCAACCCCACCCATGCTATCCTCCCCTCCCGATCCCCGCCCTCGCCGCCTCGTTTCGCCCCCTGCTCTGAGGCTCCCCGACCCACAGGCGCGGATCCTGGCGGAGGTCCTGATGCAGCACCGTACCCTTCTCACCGTGGCCCTGGCCTGCTCGCTGGCCCTGCCGCCCGCCACGTCGCGAGCCGCGTCCGCAGTCCACAGCGAGCTGGAGGCCGCCAAGCCCTCCGTCCTGGTGGGGAAGCACCTGCAGACAGGGACCCTGGGCTACAGCTTCAGCTCCGAGTCCCAGGTCTCCTACATGGGCGGCGGCTACGCCGGCCAGGGAACCTGGAGTCAGCAGGGCAAGGGCATTCGCATCGAGGGAGAGCTGGGGGGAGGCCCGCAGAACGTCAGCTCGCCCTTCGAAGTCACCTGGCTGGAGCTGCACGCCTCCTCGAGCGGGCTGATCGTCCTCACCCAGGAGTCGGAGTCCGACAGCTTGCTGCGGGACGTGTTCGAGTGCGAAGGCGCAGTGTGCGGCACGGGGCCGTCCAGCGTCGTGCAGGTTCGCCCTGCCGCCAGCGATCGGGCCCTCTTCGAGGCGGTCTTGCCCCTGGTGGGCGAGGCCGCCAGCGCGGCGGTGGTGAAGGGCTCGCCCGCGTCGAACCCGCGGCAGCACTCCGAGATCTGGTACGTGCCCCCGTTCGACGAGGCCGAAGGCGCGGCGCAACGCCTCGCTGAGAACCTCGCCGACCGGCTCGGCCCCATCGCGCCCCAGCCCTGGACCTGGGGAACGCCACCCTACGAGGTCATCCTGGTGGTCGGCGCGGAGAAGGTCGGGGGCAGCGCCGGGGACGACGAATCCGCGCCCTCCGCAGAGGATCTGCTGCGCTCCGTGCGCAAGGTCTGCGGCGACATCGAGAAGGGCATCGATGGCCTGCGCCGCGAAGAGCGGGTGATAGAGCCCACGAACCCGCAGAACTGGTGGACCAAGCGCAGCTTCGTCGGTTGGCAGGATGGCCCACGGCTGGTCAAGCTGCAGGAGTCGTACGCCGACGAGGGCGCTTCGGGGGAATGGAACTACTACTTCGACGGCCAAGACCAGCTCGTCTTCCTGTTCATCGACGCCTGGGAGGAGACGCCGGAGGAGTCCACGCACACCGAGACCCGCATCTACTTCCACCAGGGCTCCATCTTCAAGGCGCTCAGCAAGAGCGGATCGGAGCGGGATCTCGGGGCCGTGGCAAACGAGACGGACTCGCGGATCATGGGTGATGTCGGGCGCCAGTCGAAGGAGTACGTCGACAAGGCCCACGAAGCGCGAAGCGCGTACCTGGAGCAGGCGCACTGACTGGAGACGCCTTCCGTCTGCGCCAGCCGTGGTCGCAGGCTATCGTGGACCTCCCTGCAGAGCGCCAAGCCGACCGCTCCGCAGGAGCCCCCCGAGAGGAGTTCCCATGCCGCACGCAGCGCTGCTCTGGTTGGCCCTGTCCGCCTGTAGCGGAGATGACGAGAAAACCGAGTCTCCCAGCGCCGATTCCGGCGCCCCCACCAACGACACGGGGGCTGGCACGGGCGACAGCGCGCCCGACAGCGGGGATGACAGCGGAGATGACAGCGGAGATGACAGCGGGGATGCGCCCGAGGATCCCTGCAGCGCGTTGGGCCTGGAGGTGCGTGCCTTCGACCCCACCGAGCCCTCGGCCTGGCAGCGCTGGCAACCGGCAGGCGACTTCACCGTTCCTCTCACCGACGGCAGCGAATGGACCCTGAGCGAACGCTGGTCAGGCTGCGAGTCCTACGTCTTCCTCCCGCACTGGTTCGACGTCTCCGAGCTGGACGACACCAGCTGGTGGGGGACGGGCGTGGACGAGCTGGTGGAGCGCTCCCCCCTCAACGTGCACTACTTCTTCGTCGTCGCCGGCAGGTCCGCCAGGGCGGGCGATCTGCAGGACCTGGCGGACGAAGAGATCGGGATCGCATTGGCCGCATTGGGAGAGGAAGACGCGGCCTGGTGGGAGGAACGCCTGCACGTGGTGGAGGGCTACTCCAACTCGCTCGACGGCCTGGTCGACGAGATGTTCTCCTCTGATGTGGGCGTGCTCGGCTTCGGCATCGACCGGCGGCAGCGCCTGCGCACCCTGGGCTACCCGCCCGATGTGGAGGCCTACGACAGCGCGCTGGACAGCGCCGGCTACTGGCCCTGGGAGTTTCGCCTCTACTCTTCCGCCGCCGAACCCTTGTACTGGAACTTCGAGGAGGAGCGCGAGCTGCGCCTGGAGAGCATCGCGGCCGACGAGATCCAGGTCTTCGACGGCACCGTCTACGAAGAGTACCAGGACGGCAGCTTGAGCCTGCCCGACGCCGCCACCATGGCCGGCTACGACAGCCTCGAGATCGACGTCAAGATGGAATGCCCCGATCCGGACAGCTACGAGCTGAGCAACTGCGGCGAGTGGGACTACCTGGCCTATCTGTGGCTGTGGGACGAATCCGAGAAGAGCTGGCTGGAGATGGGTCGTTTCATCACCACCTACCACCGCGAGTCGCGCTGGGTGGCGGACGCGAGCCATGCGCTGGCATGGCTGCAAGAGGGCGGGGAGCGCACGGTGCGCTACTCATGGGCGCCATCGTGGAACACCCAGCCCACGGGCATCAGCCTGAGCCTGCGCCTGTGGAACCAGGGCAAGGGCGCGGCGCCGCGCCAGATCGCCAACCTCTTCGAGGGCGGCTCCATCGACAGCAGCTACAACGACGAGCGCGAGCCCGTCGAGGTGAAGGTCCCCGCCGACGCCACGCGGGTGGAGCTGGTCTCCATCGCCACCGGCCACGGCATGGAGAGCTCCAACTGCGCCGAGTTCTGCGCCCACGCCCACAGCTTCACCATCGGCGACAAGACCTGGACCCAGGACCTGGACATCCCTGACGCCAGCACCGGCTGTCGCGAGTCGGTCGACTCGGGCACGGTGCCCAACCAGGCGGGCACCTGGTGGTACGGGCGCGGTGGATGGTGTCCGGGGCGGAGGGTGGATCCCTTCGTCGTGGACGTGACCGACCAGGTCAATGCGGGAGAGACCGTCACCGTCGACTACGTCCTCTCCATGATGGGCGATGAGCCCAGCGACGACCAGGGATCGGCCGAGCTGCGCAGCTGGTTGGTGTTCTCCAACTGACCTCCGGCACGCGCGGCGAGCTGGCCCCTGGGGATCTCACTCCTGGGCGTACTTGACGTAGACCGCGCCCGCACCCGAGCCGCCGGTGGCCTCTCCCGGAGCGCCCACCAGCAGCTCGCTCCATCCGCTGCCGTCCAGGTCGGCGATGGCCACGCCCTGGCCCGCGTTGTCCGAGCCGGCCTCGCCCACCAGGGCGACGGGGGCGTCTGCGGTGGTGTACGACCCCGTCAGGGGGCCGAAGAAGAGGTAGGCCGCCCCCGCGGCGGATCCGGCCGTGTTGTCCGCCGGGGCGCCCAGCAACAGCTCCGCCTTGCCGTCTCCATCCACGTCGTCGATGGCGAGCCCGAGCCCCGCCTGCTGTCCCTGTGCCGATCCCCGCACGATGACATCGGCTTTGCCCAGGTACACGGTGCCCGTGGCGGGACCGAGGATCACGTAGGCCGCGCCCGTGTAGTTGCCCGCCGCGTTGCCGAAGGAACCCACGGCCACGTCGCCCAGGCCGTCCCCGTCCACATCACCCATGGCCAGCGCACTGCCGGCGTAGTCGCTGGGCGACTCCCCGATGTAGATCCCATCCGCCGAGCTGAGCTCCAGAGATCCCGAGACCGGACCGAACACCAGATAGGCCCTGCCCGAGGCCGTGCCGGCATCAGAGGCCCGGTTGGCGGGTACGAGCATGTCGCCCACGCCGTCGCCGTTCACATCCACGCCAGCGCGAGTGGAACGGCCGGTGTAGTTGGCGGGGGCCTCGCCGATCAGGACGGCATCCGCGTCGTCCGGAAACGCGTAGTCCGCGCTCAAGGGGCCGTACTTCAGGTACGCGGCGCCTGCGCAGTCTCCACCGATGTCGTCGCGGTAGCTGCCGATCAGCGCGTCCGCGTAGCCGTCGGCGTTGACGTCGGCCAGGTCCGCGCCGTGGCCGAAGTAGCTCTGGTCTTCTCCCTCCAGCAGCACGTCGGCGTCGACGATGTCCATGTCGCCGGAGACCGGACCGAAGATCACGTAGGCCGAGTCGGAGCCGGCGTAGGGCGCACCGAACACGATGTCGTCGAAGCCGTCGCCGTTGGCATCGCCCAACCCGAGGGAGCGGCCCGGACCGCTGCCGTTGTTGGGACCGGTGAAGCGATGGCCAGCCGTGGCCAGGTCGGAGGATCCTGAAAAGGGGCCGTAGAGCAGGTAGCCGCCACCGCGCAGGTTGTCGGCCAGCAGGGTGGTCACGACGGCGTCGTCCAGCCCATCGCCGTTCACGTCCCCCACGTCCACCAGGCGCCCCGCGTCGTAGCCTGCCTGCGAGGCGTGGAACTTGCCCTCGGCCTTGGCCAGGTCGTAGCTGCCGTCGAGGCCGCAGCGGCGGTCCCCGTCATCGCAGTCGTTGTCCAGCCCATCGTCGCAGATCTCCTTGGCGTCGGGATGCACTTGGGCGCTGTCGTCATCGCAGTCGGGTTCGCCTCCGAGCAGGTCCGCGCATTCCTCCACCATGAAGCCATCGCCGTCCAGGTCGTAGTCCTCGTCGACGGCTCCGTCGCAGTCGTCGTCCATGGCGTTGCAGCGCTCCGCGGCGCCGGGGTGGACCGCTGGATCGGCCGCAGCGCAGTCGCCTCCCCGCTGCACCCAGCCGGCCGCGGGATCGCAGGTGCTCTCGTAGACTTCGGGATCTCCGTATCCGTCACCGTCGTCGTCCTCGTACCAGACCGAGACCTTGCCCTGGTCCACGCGGCCGTCGCAGTCGTCGTCGTCCAGGTCGCAGACTTCTTCGGCGCCCGGGTGGACGCCCGCGTCGCTGTCGTCGCAGTCGGTCCCATCGGCCACGTACCCCGAGGGCGCCGGGCAGCCCTCCATGACCTCGCCGGCATCGCCGTAGCCGTCACCGTCATTGTCGGCGAACCAGGTGCTGACCACGCCGTCGTCCGAGATCCCGTCGCAGTTGTCGTCCACACCGTTGCAGAGCTCCTGCGCGCCGGGGTGGATGGCCGGGTCGTGGTCGTCGCAGTCATCGCCGCGCTCGACGTAGCCCTCGGGGGCCTCGCAGGCCGCCGCAGGCTGGCTCCCTGCGCCATAGCCGTCTCCGTCGCCATCCGGCCAGAGCGACAGCGTCACCCCCTCGTCCACCGAACCGTCACAGTCGTCGTCCACGTCGTTGCAGAGTTCTTCGGCGCCAGGACGGACCGCGGGGTCGTCGTCGTCGCAGTCCTCCGGGGCGGCGAAGCCATCGGCGTCGGCGTCGACCACTGCGTCGCAGCCGATGACCTGGAGCAGGGCCAGCAGGCCGAGGGGGCGGAAGAAGAGCAGCGGTGGGCGGGATCGCGACATGGAGGGGACGGCCTGTTTCGCAGAGAGGAGGAGAGGAGGAGATCTCGCCTTAGCCTTGGTAGTGCCGCGGGCCTCCGGTCCTGATCGATTCCCGGCGGACAGGCGGACGCGTCGAAGGCGGCCTGAAGGGCCCAGGTCCCCACCTCAGGGCACGATGGCGAAGACCCGCGCCGGGAAGCCCGAGCCCTTCAGCGGCTTGGGAAAGGCCACCACGGCGATGGCGCCGTACTCCGGCACCTGGGACAGGTTGGCCAGCAGCTCGATCTGGTAGTGGTCCTGGCCCAGGATCCACGCCTCCAGCGAGTAGTCGCCTTGGCTGGTGGCGATGCCGGGATCCGTGTCGGTGGTCTCGTGGCCCGAGGCCGTGATGCCGCGCTCCTCGTAGAGGTAGCGCAGCACCTCCATGCTCCAGCCCGGGTAGTGGGCCACGCCCTGCTCGTCCTCGTTGCGCATGGCCGCCGCATCGGGCCAGCGCTGGGACCAGTCCGTGCGCATGGCCGCGAACGCGCCCGCGGGCACCGGGCCGTAGCGCTCCTCCCAGGCGCGCACGTCGTCCATGGTGATCTGGTAGTCTGGGTCCTCGGCCGCCTGTGCGCTGACGTCGAAGACCACCAGGGGCAGCAGCATCTCATCGACCGGGATCTCGTCCAGCAGGCGCGTGCCCTGCACGAAGTGGGCGGGCGGATCCACGTGGGTGCCCCACTGGCCCACGTGGCAGTACTCGTGGGCCAAGAAGCCATGGCCCTTGCTGCCGATGCCCTGCTCGTAGAAGTACAGCGTGCTGCGCCGCTCGTCGTCGAAGCCGGGCCAGTGGGGGATGCCTGGCGCGAACGCATGGGTCAGGTCCACGAAGTCGTGGCTGCGCAGCGCTTCCAGCTCGCTCCACAGGCTGGCGGGCTTGTCCTTGCGGCCGGCCTGGGCGGTGGGGGCGAGGGCCAGGGCGCTGGCTATCAGCAGGGTGGCGGGGCGGGGCATGGGATCCTCCGGGCATGGATTGCTGGTTCCGTCCTTTCGCCCTATCTAGGCGAGGTTCTCGAGGCACGAAGGGCGCTGGCATCGCTACGCCCGAATCACGGAAGCGGAGCTCTCGATGCGGACCCTCATGCTCGTCGCCCTGCACCTGGCCGGCTGCGGCCAACCCGAGGCCGACTGCGCCGACAACATCGACAACGACGAGGATGGCGTGGTCGACTGCGAGGACGAGGACTGCGCCAGCGCCCCCGACTGCCAGGAGACCGTGGACACCGGCCCCCTGCCACCTTCCTACGTGACATCCTGCCCCCTCAACTCCGGCTGGCCCTGCAGCTGCGACCTCGAGATGCTCGACGAATGTCAAGACGGCTCCTCGTGCTTCTACGGCGTCTGCATGCCTTCCTGTGAGGTCGATGGCGAGAGCTGTCCCTCCCCGGGCCAAGGCGACGCGAGTGAAAGCGTCGTATGCACGGAGGTCATAGGGTACGGATTCTGTACGCTGCTCTGCGACTCCGACGGGGACTGTCCGCCAGGCCAGGCCTGCTCCGAAGGAGACGAGATGAGCGCCTGCATCGGTTTGGACTGGATCACCCAGGAGTAGCCTGGTGGGGACCGGGCCCCCTCAATCCATCAAGGCCGGAACACGGGAAACGGGCAGCGCTCGCAGGCGGCGTGGCGGCTGCAACGCTATCTCCGGGCGCGGCTGTCGCGGGCTGGACGACAGGCGCGGAAAGGCTGGCAGGGCCCCGGAGACGGGCCTGGGAGGCCCCGTGCTCGCCTGCGCTTGTCCCGGTCCCGACTTGGGGAGCGCCAGCTCGAGGTAGAGCATGAACGCGTCGCCGCAGGTGGCGTAGCTGTAGGCAGGGCAGAGCTCGGTCGAGCTGAACGCTTCGTCCTCGTAGCCCTCGGGCGTCACGCCGCAGCTGGAGCCCTGGGCCACCAGGTCCACGGCGTTGCCCGCGTAGCTGTTGCCAGAGAGCGTGGCTGTGGCGTCGTCCAGGAACAACCCGGCTCCCAGGCCGTCCAGCAGGGCGTTGTCCTCCAGCAACAGGCCCCAGCTTCCGTCCCAGGCCCGCACTCCGTCTCGGACGTAGACCGCGTCGCCGCACTTGGTCAGGGAGCCGCGGGTCCAGCCGACGCCACCGTGGATGGTGTTGCCGGAGAGCGCGTAGCTGCCATCGCCGGAGAGCCAGATCCCGGCGATGGGGTTGTCCAGGATGGTGGTTCCGCTGACGATGAGGGTCGGAGGAGCGCCTTCCCCGGGCTCGGAGAAGATGCCCACGCCGCCACCGAGGTTCTCGTCTTCGACGGTGCCCTCGATGGTGGAGTCGGCGAGCTCCAGGGAGCCACTGGCGATGGCGACGACCCCGGCGAACTCGTTGGCTTGGAACGCGCAGCCATGGCAGCTGATGCGACTCTGCTCGCTGGCGACGTAGATGCCCGGCCCCTCGTTCGCGCTGACCGTCAGGTCCCTCCCCTCGATGCGGGCGCCCACCTGCGCGGCGATGCCGATGCCTATGGTGTAGATCTCTGCACGCCTGGTGGAAGCGATGACCGTGTCCCGCAGGCTGACCGAGGTGTCGGTTCCGGTCGCGGCGACGCCCACCGCCGCGTTTCCCACCAGCTCGCAGGACTCCGCGAACAGGCTGGCGTCGTCCACGACCTCGATGCCGTAGCCGCCCACGCCACCCTCTTGGGGCTGGGTGTCCCTGATGATCGTCTGTCGCAAGCTGGCCGCGCTGCCCGGATCCGACACGACCACGCCCACGGCGGTGTTCCCTTCCACCTCGCAGGATTCCGCCTCCAAGCTCGCTCCTCCGTAGACCTCGATGCCGTAGCCTCCCCCCCCGCTCTCTCTGGCCTTGGTGTCGCGGATGCTCGTGGCGCGGATTGCGGCCGAGCTGCCGCTCTCGGCCACGAGCAGGCCCACAGCCCTGCTCCCCTCCACCTCGCAGGCCTCCGCCTCCAGGCTGGCTCCGCCTGAGACCTCGATGCCGTACCCGATGCCCGCTCCGGTCTTCCCTCCCGCGCCGGGCCGAGTGTCGCGGATGGTCGTCTCGCGCAGGGTGAGCTCGGTATCCGCATCCGTCGCGCTGACCGCGGTCTGCGAGCACGCTTCCACCAGACTGGCGCCTTCCAGGGTCAAGCTCGCGCCGCCGTAGACGGCGAGGCCGTATCCCACTCCCCAGTAGTCATCTTGCTGGGTCTGTCGGATGGTCGTCCCGCGCAGCGTGGCCTCGGTCCCGGAGTCCGCGACGATGACTCCCGCAGCGACGTTCCTCTCCAGCAGGCAGGCCTCCGCAGTCAGACAAGCCCCGCTCCCGACGGCGAGGCCGTAGCCCAGGCCCGTGACGGGTCCGGGCTGCGTGTCCCGGATGATCGTCTCCTCCAGGGTGACGACGGTGCCGGCTCCCTCCGCCACGATACCCTCCTCGGCGCTGGCCTCGATGACGCAGGACTCCGCGCTCAGTATCGCACCGCCGGAGACCTCGATGCCGCGCCCCCAGCCGTTGTTTGCGCCCGGATGGGTGTCCCGGATGGTGACCTCCCGCAGCGTGGCCCGGCTCTCGGCGTCCGAGAGCAGCAGGCCGTGGCCGGTGTTGCCTTCCACGGTGCAGCCCTCCATGGCAAGCGCCGCGCCGCCCGTGATCTGCAGGCCCCATCCGAAGTCCAGGTTCGCGTCTGGCTGGCTGTCCTGGATGGTGGTCTCGCGGAGGACGACCTGGGCGCCCTGGCCATAGGCCACGACACCCACCTCGGAGTTTTCCTGCACGAGGCAGCTCTCGGCGGTCAGCTCGCCTCCGTCCTGCACATGGATGCCGTGTCCGGTCTCACCGCTGTCGTTCGGGTGCGTGTTGCGGATCGTCGTCTCGGAGAGGGTGACCGCGGAACCGGAATCCATGACTGCGAGGCCCGTCGCCGCGTTGCCATCCAGCACGCAGGCCTCGGCGCTCAGGGTGGCGCCGGCCCAAACCTGGATGCCGTACCCGAAGCTGCCGTTCTCGTTGGGTTGGGTGTCCTGGATGGTCGTGTCCCGCAGGCTGACCGAGGTGCCGCTGTCGTGCGCCAGGACGCCCCCCGTGGCGTTGTCCGCCACCTCGCAGGACTCCACGGCCAGCGAGGTCCCGTACATCGACGCGGAGGTGTGGGCCCAGAGGCCGACGTACTCGTTTCCCGCCATCGCGGACTGGCGGAGCGTCACGGTCCCCGACCCGACGAGCACGCCGATATAGCGCGATCCGCTCACCGTCACGCCCGAGAGCTCCGCTTCCCCCATCCTGACATCGATGTCGATCCCCGGCGTCCCCTCATCCCCCGCGCTGGCATCGATGACGACCAGCTCCCTGCAACGTCCTGCCAGGCGCACTCCGTCGTGCGAGCGGCTCAACGCCAGCGTCGCCGGGTAGGTCCCGGCCGCCACGGCCACCATGCCGCCGTCCGCGTCGGCGGCTGCGTCCAGCCCCGCCTGGATGGAGGTGAAGGGCGCGGTTTCGCTGCCGTCGCCGCCCTCGGCGGCCGCGATGTCCACGTAGACCGTGCTCTCGTCCCTCTCCAGGTCTCCCCAGGTGCCGCTGCCGCAGGCGGCGGGCACGCAGTCGCCCCCGTCATCGAGGTAGCCGCTGTCGCAGTCGGGATCGGGGGCGGGTCCGGTATCCGGGGCGACGGTGCCGGTTTCGGTCGGCGAGCGCTTCTTGCCCGGTTCCTCGTGGCAGGCGAGGAGGGGGAGCAGAGCAAAGGGGGCGAGGTGGTGGCGCAAGTTGGTGGCCTGGATGGCGATCCGCCGAGAGGGCATCTCGGAGTATGGCAAAGAGCGGGAGGCTGCGTCGAGGCGGACAGGGGTTCGACCGAGACAGAGCAGACCTCGCTGGCGGGCTGCGGGCTGGCCGCAGACCTTGGGGAGACATCGGAATTTCCATCCGGAAGAGCGCCGGACCCTGGGTGGTATCCTACTGCTGCGATGCGACGGCGCCCAACGCCGGGCTGGCCAAGGAGCGGAACCATGACGTCGAAGACCGACATCGAGTGGTCCGACGTGACCTGGAACCCCGCCACCGGCTGCACCAGGATCTCGGCTGGTTGCCGCCACTGCTACGCCGAGCGGCTGGCCATCCGCCTGCACGCCATGAAGAACCCCCGCTACGCCAATGGCTTCGAGCTGACGTTGCACCGCGACAAGATCCGCGATCCGGCGCGTTGGAGAAAGCCGCGCCGGATCTTCGTGAACAGCATGTCCGACCTGCTGCACGAGGGCATCCCCGACGGCTTCATCATGGAGGTCTTCGCCACCATGGTGGAGCGCGCCCCCCAGCACCAGTACCTGGTGCTGAGCAAGCGGGCCGAGCGCTGGCCCCTCATCTCGCGGCAGGTGATGGAGCGCTGGGGTTCCTGGCCTGCCCATGTCCTGCCTGCCGTGTCCATCGAGAGCCGGCGCTGGCTGTCGCGGCTGCCGCACCTGGCCCGCGTGGGGGGCGGCGACACCTGCCGCGCGGTCTCCTTCGAGCCCCTGCTGGGCTCTTTGCTGGGAGAGGGAGGGCCCAGCGGCGTGGGCGAGTTGGCCCAGCGCCTGCGCGAGGCTGGCGTGAGCTGGGCCGTCTCGGGCGGCGAGAGCGGCTGGAGCGCGCGTCCGGCGCAGCTCGACTGGTTCCGGGAGCTGAGGGACGCCTGCGAAGCGGCCGGCGTGCTCTACTTCCACAAGCAGCACGGCGGGCGGGGCTGCACCAAGAAGCAGAAGCGCGGGGGTCGGTGGGCCACGCTGGACGGGCGGCTTCATCACGCCAACCCGCCCATGGGATCCGCGCACTGATCCGCAGCTCTGCCGCACGGCGACCCGCAGCGGTGGCTGCTATCCTCACCCGGTGCCCAAGACTCCCCAGGCTCGCGTGCATGCCGCCTGTCGCCGAGGTGACGCCCGGGCCCTGCGAAGGCTGCGAAAGCAGGGCGTGGACGCGGCTCTCTTCGATGCGGCTCTATGGGACGCCTGCGTCTACGGCGAGGTGCGCGCCGTGCGCAGCTTGCTCGAGGCCGGTGCGCGGGCGGACCAGCGCCACGAGCGCGAGGGCTCGCTGCTGGCGGTGAGCTTCGTCAAGGGCTTGATCGAGCATCGCAGCGAGACGGCCGAGGTCCTGCAGCTGCTGCTGGCGCGCGGGCCCGACCTGGAGGCGCGCTGCCAGTTCGGGCGCACCGTGCTGATGGTGGCTGCCGAGCATCGACACAGCCCCTTCTTCGACCTGCTCCTGGAGCAGGGCGCCGACGTGGAGGCCTGCGACCACTGGGGGGTGACCGCCCTGATGCGCGCGGCGGCCTGCGGCAGCGCCGAGTCCGTCAGGGCCCTGGTCATGCATGGCGCCGATCCGGAGCGCAGGGAGAAGCAGGGACGGACGGCGCTGGTGCACGCCTGCGCGCGCTTCGAGGGCTACCGCGCCATCGACGAGGCCCTGGCCGCGCTGCTGCAGGCGGGGGCGGACCTGGCCGCCACTGACCACCACGGCTGCGGCGCTGTGGACTACGCCGCGGGCCAGGCGCGCGCCGTGCTGGACCGCTGCGCCATGGACCGGGCTCGGCTGGGGCGGGCCGATGGCATGCTCTTCACCGCGGCGCTGGACGACGACGGGCGCGCCGTGCGCGCCGCCCTGGCCGACGGCGCCCGCCTGGACGCAGTGGACGCCTTGGGGCGCCGCGCGCGCGACATCGCCTACGACCGGGTTCACGCCAAGGCGGCCTTGGCCCTGGAGAGGGCGAGCATCGCGGCCGCCAGGCTGCCCGCCAGCACCTCCCGCCTGCTGCGCGCCGCCATCCGGGGGGATGCGGACAGCCTGCGCGTGGCGCTGCGCAGGGGCGCCCCCCCAGACGCCCGCAGTCCCGATGGCGAATCGGCCCTGTTGCTCGCCTGCTTCTTCCACAAGAAGGCCGCAGCGCTGGCCTTGCTGGACGCGGGCGCCAGGCCCGATCTCGACCGCAGGCTCAGCCCCTTGCTCTGGGCCGCCTGCCATGGCGACGCCGAGCTCGTGGCCAGGCTGCTGCAGGCCGGGGCCCCCACCGGGACCGCCACGTCTTCCGGCACCACGCCGCTGCACTTCGCCGCGGCCCGGCGGAATGCGGCCATGGTGAAGTCCCTGCTCCTGGCTGGGGCCCGGCCCAAGCGCAAGGACCGCAGCGGCCACCGGCCCGAGTGGTTCGCCTTGAGCGGCGACGCCACCAGCACCGAGGTCAGGCGCCTGCTGGAGGAGGCCGCCAGCGGTCGCCTCTGCGCCACCGAGCGCGAACGCGGGCGGGCCTGGAGCTTCCACGACTGCAGCATCTGCAGCGCCTTCCCCCCCTATATGCACGCCGATCTGATGAAGGACGAGCGCCTGCCCCAGGCCAGCGCTCGCCTCGAGAACATCTGGGGCCAGTACCACAGCTGTCCCCAGTGCGGCACCTGGTATCGGTACGAGCACGAGTACACCTACCTGGCAGGCGGCAGCGAGGACGACGAGGCCCTGAGCCGGCTGGGCCCTGTGGAGGCTCAGGCAGCCCTGCGCGAGAGTCGCCAGCAGATGGATGAGCGGCGCTGGCAGCGCGAGCAGCGGAACCTGACCGAGCGCTACGACCGCGTGGTGGAGCGCCTGCAGGGTGATGTGGAGGGTGACGATCCGGGCGGCATCTTCGCCGTCAGGGCGCTCGTCTCCCACGCCATCCACCGCCACCGGCACGAGGTGGCCGTGGCGCTGCTGAAGCACGCCTCGCCCCGGGTGCGCGAGCGGGCCGTGCACAGCGTGCGCGCGCTGCGGGCGAGCCCCTTCCTCGAGCAGCTGCTGAAGCGCCTGGCAGACGAGGATCCCCTGGTAGTGCGGGCCGCGCTCGGCGCCTTTCACGACGAGGCCATGGTGCGCGCCGGCGGGGAAGAGCTGCTGCGCGCCGTGAACGCCTGCCCGCTGGACTACTACAGCGTGAAGCTGCTCTGGCAGGCGGCCAGGACGGGGGCGGATCTGAGTCCCGCCGGGGACCTGATCCGCAAGCTCAGGGCGCACCTCCGCCGAGGGCGCTCGGTCACCTACGGCAGGGAGGCGCTGAAGATCATCGATGGGCGGGGGCGTTGCTAAGGCTGGTGTTGGCGTGGGAAGAGACGCGTGCCAGCCAGTGGCGGCAGCGGGAGGCGCAGGGCATCCGGCCCGAGAAGCCCCGGCTTCGCGAACGCCGCGCCATGGCCCGACTCTGGCTCCGCCAGTGCCAGGAACAGGGCAAACTCGTCGCCGCAGGTGGCGTAGTCGTAGCTGGGGCAGAGCTCCACGGAGCCCAGGCCCTCCTCCTCGTAACCGACGGGCGGTGTGGCGCAGTCGGCGCCCTGGGTGACGAGATCCACGGCGTTTGACCCGTAGCTGTTGCCAATGAGCGTGGCCGAGGCGTCGTCCAGGAGCAGGCCTGCGCCCAGGCCGTCCATGAGCTCGTTCTCCTGCAGCAGCAGGCCCGAGCTCCCGTCCCAGGCCGTCACGCCCTCGCGGGCGTAGAGCGCATCGCCGCACTTGGTCAGGCTCTGTCGCGTCCAGCCTTCTCCGCCGTGGATGCGGTTGCCGGTGAACGCGTAGCTGCCCTGACCGGAGAGCCAGACGCCTGCGATGGGGTTGTCCTGGATGGTGCAGTCCGTGATGGCCAGTGTGGGGGGAGGCCCGTCCCAGGGTTCCGAGAATACTCCAGCGCCGCCGCCGATGTTCTCCTGCGCGGTGGTGCCCTCGATCAGGGAGCCCTCCAGCGTCAGGGAGGCGCCATGGACCAACACCGCTCCGGCGAACTGGTTGCGCTGCAGCCTGCATCGCGAACAGTCGACCCGGGTCGACCGGTCCACGACGTAGAGGCCGGGTCCTTCGTTGGAGGCAAGCTCCAGCGCCGTCGCCGCAACGGCTGCCTGCGCCTGGACGACCAGGCCCATGCCGACGGTGTACAGCTCGCCCCGCCTCGTCTCGCGGATGGCCGTCTCACGGAGCGTGACTTGCGTGCCGCTGTCCACCGCGACGACGCCCGCGGTCGTGTTCCCCGAGACCTGGCAGTCCGTCACGGTCAGGCTCGCACCGGATCCGGCGCCGATGCCGTAGCCGTAGTCCTCGCCTCCGCTGGGCTGCGTGTCCCGGATGGCGCATCGGTGAAGGCTGACCGAGGTGCCGGAGACGGTCGCCACCACGCCCAACGCGGCGTTCTCCCACAGATCGCAGTCCTCGGCGGACACGCTGGCGCCGTTGGAGGCCTGGATGCCGTAGCCGCCGTCTCCGAACGCATCGGGCCGAGTGCCATGGAGCGTGGTTTCTCGGAGCACGACGCTGGTGCCGGAGTCGAGGGCCAGGATGCCCGCCGATGCGTTCTCCGACAACGAGCAAGAGTCCGCCTCCAGGCTGACGCCGCCGTAGGCCTCGATGCCGTACCCGCCGTTGCCGCTGGCGGCGATCTGGGTGCCCTGGATGGTGGTCTCCCGGAGCGAGACCGAGGTGTCGGAATCCAGGACGAGGACACCCACCCCGGTGTTCCCCGATATCACGCAGGACTCCACCTCCAGGCGCGCGCCGGTCAGGACCTGCATGCCGAATCCGCCCGCCTCGTGCTCGTCGGGCTGGGTGTCCTGGATGGTCGTTCCCTGCAAGCTCACTTCGGCGCCAGTCTCCGCCAGGATGCCCACCGACCTGTTGCCGGACAGCTGGCAGGCCTCGGCGCACAGGCTGGCCTCGTCGAACACGTACACGCCGTGGCCGTACTCTCCGTCGCCATCCGGCAGGGTGCCCTGGATGGTCGTCTCTTGCAGGCTGACCACGGTGTCTCGGTCTTGCGCGCGCAGGCCTGCCTCCGCGTTCCCCGAGATCGCGCAGTCCCGCGCGCTCAGGCTTGCGCCGCCGTAGACATTGATGCCGTAGCCCAAGGCCCCGTCCGAGTCGGGCTGGGTGTCCAGGATGGCCGTCTCCTGCAGGCAGACCACGGTGTCGTTGTCCCAGGCCTGGACGCCTGCCGCGCTGTTTCCCGCCAGCTCGCACGAGACGGCTTCCAAGCTGGCGCCGCCGTAGACATCGATGCCGTAGCCGAAGGCCCCGTCCGAGTCGGGCTGAGTGTCCAGGATGGCCGTCTCCTGCAGGCAGACCACGGTGTCGTTGTCCCAGGCCTGGACGCCTGCCGCGCTGTTTCCCGCCAGCTCGCACGAGACGGCTTCCAAGCTGGCGCCGCCGTAGACATCGATGCCGATGCCGAGCTGCCCGCCCTGGTTGGGCTGGGTGTCCAGGATGGCCGCCTCTCGCAGGCTGACGGTGGTGCCGGACTCGTAGACCAGGACGCCGACCTGGGCATTACGCGAGATCTCGCACGCCTCCAGCTCCAGCGTGGCGCCGCCATGCGCTTCGATGCCAAAGCCGTAGTTGCCCGCCTCGTCAGGCTGGGTGTCCAGGATGCGCGTCTCTCGCAGGGTGACTGTGGTTCCCGGCTCATTGGCGAAGAGGCCGATGACGGTGTTCCGCGCGATCTCGCACGAATCCAGGCTGAGCGTGGTCGGCACGGACATGGCCTGGTAGGCCACGATCCCAACGTAGCCGCTGCCCTCGACCTTCGCGTCCTCCAGCGCCAGGCTCCCCGCCACGGCGAGCACCCCGTGGTGGCGGGATCCGCTCACGGTCACACCCGACACCGCCACCTCGGCGGTTCCGGCGGAGAAGTGCAGGCCGGGCGTCTCTTCACCCCCGACGCTGGCGTCGATGATGACCAGCTCCTTGCAGCGTCCGGCCAGGCGCACGCCGTCGTGCCCGTAGTCCAGCTCCAGCGTCTCGGGGTAGGTCCCGCCCGCCACGGCCACCATGCCGCCGCCCGCATCGCCGGCCGCATCCAGCCCTGCCTGGATGGACGTGAAGGGCGCAGCCTCGCTGCCGTCTCCGCCCTCCGCGGCGGAGATGTCCACGTGGATCGTGTTCTCATCCGTTTCCAGGTTCCCCCAGATGCCGCTGCCGCAGGCCGTGGGCACGCAGTCGCCCTCGTCTTCCAGGTAGCCGCTGTCGCAGTCGGGGTCGGTGTCGAGGGTGGTGGTGCCGGTGTCAGGCTGTGAGCGTTTTTCGCCCGGTTCCTCCTGGCAGGCCAGGAGGAGGAGCAGGGGCGCAGCGAGGGTCAGGGGGCGGCGTAGGGTCATGTCCTCGATGGCGATCAGAAGAAAAGGCCACTCGCAGTATGGCAAATGGGGGGGCGCGCGTCGAGGCTGGCGGTCAGGCTGAGCCCTCCCCCGCGACCATGCTCACGGCTCGTCCGTGTGAGCGGTCGGCGGCAGCAGGAGGCGCAGGGCATCGGGCCCGGAAGTTCCCGGGGGTGCCAACGCCGCGCCGTACCCCGACTCGGGCTCTGCCAGCTCGAGGAAGAGCATGAACTCGTCCCCGCAGGTGGCGTAGTCGTAGGTCGGGCAGAGCTCCGCGGAGCCCAGGCTCTCCTCCTCGTAGCCGACGGGCGGTGTGGCGCAGTCGGCGCCCTGGGTGACGAGATCCACGGCGTTGGACCCGTAGCTGTTGCCTGAGAGCGTGGCCGAGGCCTTGTCCAGGAACAGGCCTGCGCCCCGGCTGTCCAGGATTTGATTGTCTTGCAGCAGGAGTCCCGTGCTGCCGTCCCAGGAGGTGATGCCGTCGCGGGCGTAGACCGCGTCACCGCACTTGGAGAGGCTCTCGCGGGTCCAACCTGCTCCGCCGTGGATGCTGTTGCCGGTGAACGCGAAGCTGCCCTCGTCGGTGAGCCAGACGCCTGCGATGGGGTTGTCTTGGATGGTGGTGTTGGTGATCTCCATGGAGGGGCCGCGCCCCGCCTCGCGAGGCTCTGCGTACAAGCCGATACCGCCGCCGATGTTCTCTTGCGCGGTGGTGCCCTCGATGATGGAGTCGGCGAGCACCAGGGAGCCACCGTAGATCACGACCGCCCCGGAGAAGCCATTGTCCCGCAGCGCGCACTGCGAGCAGGTGAGGAGGGAGTTCCCATAGGTGATGTAGAGCCCGGGACCGTCGTTCGAGCACACCTCGATATCCGTCGCTTCGACAGTTGCGGCCTTCTGGACGATGATTCCCGCGCCAAGGGTGTAGACCTCTCCCCGCCGCGAGGCGTCGATGGTCGTGTCCCCTAGCGTGACCGTGGTGGAGGATCCGTCCGCCACGACTCCCCCCCCCGTGTTCCGAGCCACCTCGCAGGTCTCAGCGGTCAGGCTTGCACCAGCTACGACTTGAATACCGAACCCGCCGTCCCCGCCCGCTACGGGCTGTGTATCCCGGACTGTCGTCCCTCGGAGACTGACCGAGGAGCCAGAGTCCATCGCCCCGACACCCAATCCCGTGTTCCCCGCCAGCTCGCAGGAGTCCGTTTCCAGGTTCGCTCCGTCGGAGACCTGGATGCCGTATCCGTAGGTCCCCTCGTCGACAGGTTGGGTGTCCTGGATGGTCGTCTGGCGGAGGGCGACCGTGGTGTCGGCCCCGGAGGCGGCGACGCCCGTCTGCGCGTTTCCCAACAGCTCGCAGGAGTCCGCCTCCAGGTTCGCTCCGGCCTTCGCCACGATTCCGTAGCCGCCCCATCCGTCCTCCTCGCGCTGGGTGTCCTGGATGGTCGTCTCGTGCAGGCTGATCGAGGTGCCGGCGTCCATGGCGATGACCCCCACCGCCGTGTTCCCGGATACCTCGCAGGCCTCAGTCTCGAGGCTCGCGCCGCCGCAGACCGCGATGCCGTATCCATCGCTCCCGTTTTCGTCTGGTTTGGTATCCCGGATGATCGTGTCGTGGAGGCTTGCCTTGGTGCCGGTGGCATCTGCGATCAGGCCTGCGAACCTGTTCTCGATCACCTCGCTCGACTCGGCCTGCAGGCTGGCGCCGCTGTAGACCTCGATGCCGAATCCCCACAGGCCTTTCTCGTCCGACCGTGTGCCCTGGATGACGGTCTCTCTCAACGTGACCGTGGTGCCTGCGCCATGGGAGAGGACACCGGCCAACGAGTTCTCCACGACCTCGCAGGCCTCCACAACGAGAATTGTCTCCTGGAGTCCGCTCTGGAAGGCCGCGATACCGCGCCCCTCGCTCCCCTCCACCCTCGAATCCCGGATCGTCAGGATCCCCGAATAGACGCGCAGTCCCACGTCATGCGCCGTGCTCACCGTCACGCCCGAGATCGCGAGCTCCGACGATTTCGCGTCCATGTGGATGCCAGCCGTCTGTTCGTCCCCCGCGCTGGCATCGATGATGACCAGCTCCTTGCAGCGTCCGGCCAGGCGGACGTCGTCATGCCCGCGCCCCAGCTCCAGCGTCTCGGGGTAGGTCCCGGCCGCCACGGCCACCATGCCGCCGTCCGCATCGCCGGCTGCATCCAGCCCCGCCTGGATGGACGTGAAGGGCGCGCTTGCGTTGCCGGCTCCGCCCTCCGCTGCGGAGATGTCCACGTAGATCGTGTTCTCATCCGTGTCCAGGTTTCCCCAGGTGCCGCTGCCGCAGGCGGCAGGCACGTCGTCGTGCGGTTCGTCGGGGTGGCCGCTGTCCTGGGCGGGGCCGCTGTCGCAGGCGCTGTCGTCGTGCGCGCTCTTCCCGCGCCTGTCCTCGTGGCAGGCGAGCAGGAGCAGGGGCGCAGCGAGGGCGAGGGCGCGGCGTAGGGTCATGTCCTCGACGGTGATCCGAAGAAAAGGCCACTCGCAGTATGGCAAATGGGGGAGCGCGCGTCGAGGCCTGGCGGTCAGGCTGAGCCCTCCCCAGCGACCATGCTCACGGCTCGTCCGTGCGAGTGGCCGGCGGCGCGCAGACCGTCGGGTGCAGGACCAGTCGGTCGCCTGCAGCTACGTGGATGTGCGGAACGAGGATGCTCGGCTCGAGCAGCTCAGCACCGCTGACCGCGCCGCCAGGTCGTTGGGGCGCGCGGAGAAGCTCCTCGCCGTCCAGTGCGGCGAAGACCTCGGACTCGTCGGCACGCAGGTGGAGCTTGACGCGGCGTCCGACGATGCGATCGCGACCGACCTCGCGGGAGAGCTCGGTGATGGCATTGCCCCTCGCCACGACGCGCACACGGCCGTCGAGCGCGTGCAGCGCGAGCGACGACTCACCCCCGTGGGCGTCGCTCCAGATGGCGAACCCGAGCCAGGTGTCCGAACGGGCGCGCGTGATCTCGAAGTCGAAGCTGCAGTCCCAGGCGCTGCGCTCCCACCCGGCCCTCAGCTCGGTCTTGTCGTCGTCGTCCCCCAACAGCAGGGCGCCCGACTCGCCAGCGGACACGCTGCCCGGGCCCATCGCACCCGCCTCCTTGCACATCGCGAGGTCTCCGCTGCGCCAGAAGGAGCCCACACGCCAGCAGATGGCCGGGCGGGGTTCGAAACAACCGCGGTCGTGCTCGCGACAGGTGCACACCATCAGCACCGCGGCGGCGGCGCATACGCCTGGCAGGATGGCACGGAGATTCGCTCGCATGCGCTCAGAATAGCCCGGTTGAACCTGCCTCGGCGGCCAGACGGCACGCCTGCCCCACCCAGCTCGCCGTCGATGCGCGGGACCGCGCTGGGGGCGCCACCGGGATCGCGTCGCCCGTGCCTGGCTCTTTGGCCAGGGCAGCCACTCGCTCAGGGGCAACACAATTCACGGCGGAGAGGGCTGGGTCAGACAGAGCCTGACCAAGTGCGGCGATGCCGTCTACGCCCAGGAGAGCGTGACGGCCTGGGACGGAGGCTCGGGCCTGCTGCTGGAGGACAACGAGCAGCTGGACGGCCTGGGCGCGGGACCGCTCCCCCGCCACGGCCCTCTGTCCTGCCCCGGGCAAATCGGGATCTCCGAGCCTGCGATGGAGAGTACTCAGAGTGCGCCCCCACCTTTCCGTGCTGGTCGGCTCCTTCCCCTCGCCGGGGGTGCATCCACTTCGCCAGGAACAGAGCGGCTCCGACCCGCGTGACAAGGAAAATTGCTAAGTTTTTGTCAGCGAGCGACGGTTTTAGCCTGTTTCCGCCCTTTCTGTACGCACGAGCGGGAACAGGCCCTCTGGTGAGGGAGAACCAGAAGGAGTGGAAGAGAGAAGAGGGAGCTCACTGGCGGGAGGGATCGTGGGAAGAAAAAAGAAAAGAGGGACTAGCAGGGCTTCGGAGAGGACGACGAGGACCGGGGACATCGAATCGGGCTCGTGCTTGCGCGGCGAGCGCCAAGTGGAGGCAGCGCTGCTCGATCAGGCCGTCCATGAGCTCAACCGGCTCCATGCCAGGAAGGGCCTGGAGCATAAGGTGGCGGTCGGCACGTACGTGAAGACGACATTCTTCGGGGGTGACTACGGCGCGTATCGCCGCAAGGAAAAAAAACACGTGACCTACCGGCAGCTCGGCAAGCGGGAGGATCTCGACATGTCCTTCGGCGCCATTCAGCAGTGCGTGGCCGTCACGGAACAGATCAAGGACCTCCCTGATGACCTTGCGTGGGCGCTGTCATTCTCACAGCACCGAGCCCTGTTTTCCGTGATCCCCATGGAGGAGAAGGTCGCGCTGGCCAGGGCTGCTGTTGAGGAATGCCTGACGGTGGTGGCTCTTCAAGAACGGGTTGCACGACACCAGGACGAGGTGGGGGCCGGAGGCTTGGGTCGGCCACGGCTGCGAATTGAAGTGAAGAAGTTCAACCGCTTGGAGACAGCGGTCGCGGAGATCGAGACCGATGCGATCGCCGAGGAGCTGCTCGTTCATGTAGCCAAGGCCAGGATCGTGGGCCTTGCCCGGAAGATGGAAGGCGTGGTCGGACGCCTGGACGAGGCCTGTGGGCGAGAATGAAGATACCCATCGGCTCCCATTCTGTTTACACGTGTAAACAGAATGCGCCGCTCCCGGAGCTAACCGAAGCAGAGCATTGAACATGTTCCAGCTTGGCAATCACCCGTCCGGATCAGTGGCTCGGCTCGGCTCGATGTCAGCGGGAAGGCAAGGTCTCTCTTCCAGATGGGCGAAGACGAACATCCGCGGGATGCCGCTCCCCTCTTCTCGCGGGTAGATGCGGGGCTCGTCGTAGCAGGCCCGCAGGTAGGCCTTGAAGGTCTTGTCCTTGAGGTAGAACCAGTTGGGTGCGACGAAGTAGGCGACGTCGTCTTCCTCGATGGCGCGGATGACATCCCCTGCGGCCAGTGCGCCCGTCTTGAACCAGCGCGGATCCAGATCGGCCAGCTCGGCGGCTACGCGCCGTCCGCCCTTCAGAGCCACCAGGGTCGCGATGGTGGCGTGGCCGAAGATGGGGCCCGCCAGGGGCATGTCCTGGTCCGATGAGTCCTCGCGGAGATCGGAGGCGATGCGCTCCGCGACTGAGGGCTCGGACAGCCGAGCCATCTGCGCCCGCCTCAGATTGAGGCACCAGGCTGTACCGGCTCTCATCCCGGGCCGCGTAGAGCGATGAGGCTGCGGACCAGCCTGCCAGCGTCGCGCCCACCAACATCAAGCCCAGCCAGGCCGCCATCCCCCGCAGGGAGCGAACGGCGTGAGCTTCGAAGGCGGCGCCGAACAGCCTCGCCACCCCGGCCCCCGCCAGCAGGCAGATCAAGGGCATGACGGGGTGCATGTACAGGATCTGGCCCCCTTTCATCAGGCCAACCACCAGCAGGTGGACAGCGACTGCCAGCACGAGGAGGAACTCCGGGCGCTGAAACCACGCTTTCTGGGGTCCAGGTTCACGGGTGGCATCCCACGGCAACATGACGCCCAGAACGAGTAGCAGGATCGGGAGGTTGGCGAGAGCCCAGGCTGCGCACCACCAGCCGAGGGTTTCGCCCGAGCTGGGCGCATCTCCCGCCAGGTGGTAGGCGTGGTGGCCGAGCAGATCCTCGACAAGGCCGGTTCCACCGCCGAGCCATGCCAGGGCGAGGACGAGGCCGACCGTCACGAGAGCGCAGAAGGAGAAAAGCAGCCCGGACCTCAGCCCGGTGCGGAAGGACCACAGGGCGCAGAGGCCGACGATGACGGCGGCGTGCTGCCCGCTCATCAGCGCCGCCCCTCCAGCAAGACCCGCCAGAGCGGGTCGCCTGGACAGGCAGAGGAGCATGCAGCCCGTGGACCACACGGCGACCAGGTTGATGCCCGTGAAAGTGACCCAATCAGCCTGGGCGGGAGACAAGAGCAGGCATGCCGCTGCCGCCACACCGGCGACGCCCCCCCAATGGCGCCGACCGAAGACGAAGAGCGTGGCGGCCATGGCCAGGGCGGCCGCCGCAGCCAGCGCTCGGCCAGCCAACAGCGGAGGCAGACCCAGGCCCAGGAGCAGCGCGAGGGGGGCGATGGCCAGTGGTGGGCGAGCGGAGTGGATCTCGCCGTACAGGGCGCTGCCCTGGGCCACGCGCGAAGCGACGTAGAGGTGAACGTTCTCGTCGGACCAGGTGGGATGGAAGCGGAGGCCGTGGTAGGCCAGGAAGGCGCCGCCCGCGACCAGGAGAATCGTGAGGCCCAGGGCATAGGGGAGCGGCTTGCTGACCTTGGGGGGCGGCGCCATTTCACTCGTCCGGCGGATCGGTCTTCTCGTTGTCCTTGTTCATGGAGCTATCTCGGGCATGCGTTCAGGTCCACGACGCGGGGAGCCGTCTCCTCCCGCCCGCGCAGCTCCAACGTGGCCCGGGGCCGCCCTGGGCGGCAACCTCGCATCCTTGTCCTGGAATTCGCCTTGTATGGAGGGAGTGCAGAAGGCGGCGTGTCTCAAGCCAGGTGGGGTCGGAAGAGATGGTGGAGTTTCGTTTGGTGAAAGTCCGCAGGTTGTTTCCGGGCGCGACTTTCCATGTCTGAAAGTCGGAGACGTTTTCGGCCCCTGGAATTCGGGCTGCGTCCTTGATTGACATCTGGCGCAGGGGATTTCTTTCCACGTGTAAATTACTTTCGACGTGGTTTACTCGCGAATGTAAAGATGCTGTGAGGCGGCGAAAACGACTTGGTGCTCCCTGCCTGACTGTGCAATCATCGAAAACGTGGAGGGCGGTCGCGCCCCTCACCTCAACATCAGGGAACACCACCACGGAGGTCTGATATGTCCGTTCGCATCACCACGTTCGCGTTCACGGCTCTGCTCATCGGAGCTGGCATCCACTCCAGGTCCGCTTTCGCCGATCTCATCTGCCCGCAATCTCCTACGGACTGGGACGCCGAGGATTGCGATGGCCGCTGAGAATTGGTCCCGGCGTCTAACCTCTGGGTCTGCGATCTCTCGTCGTCGACTGCTGATGCGGAGGTCACCATCGTCCAAGGCTATGGCACTGCTGGATACGAATACTCCGCGTGGGGCCATGAGAACGATGGAGAAGAACCGGTGGACTACTTCTGTTGCCACGCAGACGATGGTGACATCCCCGCAGGGGGAATCACCGATATCAAGGCCATCGGAGGTACCGGCGGTGATCTGCTCTCCTTCACTTGGGATTCAGCGACCTATAACCTGGATTCCGCAGGATACAGGGTGGTCAATGGCTGGATCGAGGGTGGACTCGGCAACGACGTCATCCACGGTTCGGACGCCGACAACGCCAACTATTCCGAAACCCTCAACGGGAAAGCCGGCCGTGACACCATCCACGGCAACGATGGCGATGATGCCCTCATTGGGGAGGATGGAGTCGACTCGCTGAATGGCAATGGCGGCGACGACTATATGACCGGCAACGACGATGACGACAACATGTATGGCGGCGATGGCGCGGATACGATGTACGGTGGCGACGGAGCCGACGTCATGACCGGCGGCGATGGCGACGACACGATGTACGGAGGAAACCATCGAGATAGGATGAGTGGCGAGGGCGACAACGACTACATGGACGGGGGCCTCCTCGGGGACATCATGTGTGGTGGAGACGATGAGGACGACTATGTGTTTGACGGTGACGGAACCGCCGAATCGGGGAGCCTCTGGGACCAGATATGGGGAAAGAACGCAGCCGCAGAAGTTGAATGCGGTGACACCTCCACGCGCTGGGATGGTGTTACGGAAGATAACAACACCTGTGGCATCTGGACCTTGCTCCTCGAACCGAATTGTCCGTAGCGGGCCACCGACACACCTACCCCGCGATCCCCATTGGTCCACACGGACCTTTGGGGTAGGTACGTCGGAGGTGGTCGCGGCCGGCAGAGAAACGGAGCCCAGCGGACAGTCCCGGTGTCCTGGGGTACTATGGTTCCTGGACCACACTGCCATCGAGCTTCATTTTGAACGCCCTCACATCTCCCTCGCAGTGTCGCACTTGGTTCCCGTGGTCCATCGTGCAGGGCCTCCTGGCCCTCTGCCCAGGCTGCTGCATCGACTACCAGCCCGACGTTCAGCAAACCCTTGAGCCCGCCACGCCCGCCGACACCTCGGAGCCCGACGAGCCCTGCGACGGGCTTGACAATGATGGCGACGGCCAGGTCGACGAGCGCCATCACGATGCGGATGGCGATGGCGTCGCCGACTGCATCGACGAGGGCTGCGAGGTGGAGTTGTCCACGGCTGAGAACGTCTTGGAGAGCCCCGCTTGCGAGGTAGCCCTCACTCCCCCCGCCGACCCTTGGGCGATCGAGCTGCTCTGGGAGACCCCATGGCAAAATACGGGCTGCGTGATTGGCAGCGTCGTGGTCGATGTGAACGAGGATGGGTATTCCGACCTGCTCTGCCCGAACTTCAACAGGCTTTTTGTCTACTCGGGTGATGATGGCCATATTTTATGGGCAAGCGAGGAATTCGAGAGTTTCTCCCCGCTGGCGGTGGCGGATCTCGATGGAGACGGGGCGCTGGAAATCGTAGGGATCAGCCCTCTGGGTGAGGTCGTCTGCCTGGACGGAGAAGGCGCAGTCAAGTGGCGTAGCGCAATCGTCGACGAGAGGAGAGGATTCACCTACCTTCACTCCCTGGAGATCGCCGACCTATTGGGCGATGGCACCCCGGAGGTGGTCGTCAACCAAGCCGTCCTCTCCGCCTTGGACGGCTCTCTGGTGTCCACGATGGAGAACGAGGTCTACGGGGGGGACAATTCGATCGTGGTCGGAGACCTGGACCAAGATAGCGTACAGGAGATCGTGGTGCGCGGGCGGGCCTTCGATGCCTTCGGCATGCTCGAATGGTCGGTCCCGGAGTCGGAATACGGCTACGGACCCAACACGCCGGTGGCTATACAGGCGGACGAGGATGACGAGGCCGAGATCGCGCTCGTGGCCCTCGACCGGTTCCGAGTGGTGGAGGCTGACGGCAGAGCGCTCGTCGAGATCGAGTTGCCCGCCGAGCGCGACACCCGCTGCGTGGCATGTGCGGGCGATGTGGACGGCGATGGGGAGATGGAGGTGCTCATCTCCGACGAGACGAAGCTGAGAGCCATGGACCTGCACGGCAACGAGGAATGGGCTGCGGACATCGATGATGACTCGAGCTATGTCGGATGCACGGTCTTCGACTTCGACCTGGACGGCGCCAAAGAGGTGCTGCTGTCCGACGAAAACGACTTCTTCATCTTCGACGGCCGCAGCGGCGCGGTCCTCTTCCAGGATGAACGTATGTCGGCCACCCTGGGCGACATCCCGCTCGTCGTGGACCTCGATGGCGACGGTTCGGTGGAGATCGTGGTGTTGATCTACGGTGCTTATGACGGTCGCTTCATCCGCGTCTTTGGCAACGTCAACCGCGACTGGCCCCCCGGCTCGCGTATCTGGCCCTCGGCCACCTGGTCGGGCACCAGCTTGTTCCTCGATGGCTCCGTGCCCCGCACGCCCGAGGCGCCCTGGCTGACCACGAAGGTCTGGCGCGGCCAGCCCGAGTTCATGATCGCGGGTATGGATCTGCGCCCCGAGATCATGGATTGGTGCGTATCCTCCTGCGACGAAGAGGCGGGCCAGGTGCTGCTGGCCCTGCGCGTCGTCAACCTGGGCCCGAAAGAAGTGCAGCGCGGCGTGAGCGTGGCCGTCTACAGCCTGGCTGCAGCGGGCGCCCGCCAGCTGCTGGGCACGGTCGAATACCCCGAGTTCATCGACAACGGGACGGCCAGCGCCGCCCAGCAGATCGCGCTCACCGTGGAGCAGGCCCGCGCCGGCGTGCTGCTGGTGGCGGGCGACGAAGGCCAGCGGGCGTTGGCAGTGGAGGACTGCGATCCGAGCAACAACGAGCTGGAGTGGCGTCTTGCGGACTGCGATTGAGCCATCGATCGTCGGCCTGGCGCTGCTGGCGGCGGCCTGTTGCCCGGATCCTCCGCCACCCTGGGATACGGGTTCCCCGTCACCTCCCGAGGACACGGGCTCCCGCCCACAGGATCTTGACGGCGACGGCTGGACCGACGAAGCGGGCGACTGCGACGACGAGGACCCAACCATCCACCCCGAGGCCTACGAGACCTGGTACGACGGTATAGACAGCGATTGCGACGGCGCCAGCGACTACGACGGCGATGGTGACGGCTACGACAGCGCTGCCCACGGCGGCGACGACTGCGACGACGGCGATCCGGCGGTCAATCCCGGGGCTGACGAGGTGCCCGGAAACGGAGCGGATGACGACTGCGATGGACAGGCGGACAGCCCCGTGGACCTCTCCTCCACCAACGCGATCATCGGGGAGCTGGCCGGCGACCGCTCCGGAGTAGCCCTGTCGGGTGCCGGGGACGTGGACGGCGACGGCCACGCCGATCTGCTGGTAGGCGCCAGCGAAGCCGGCGAAGGAACGATGAACGGCGCGGCCTACCTGCTGCTGGGTCCTGTCACGGCTTCCATGAGCCTGGCAGACGCCCCCACGCGCCTGCGGGGCAACGACGGCAGCCTGGCGGGCAGCAGCCTGGCCGGTCTGGGCGACATGAACGGCGACGAGCTGGACGACTTCGCTGTGGGCGCCTACCTCGATGGGAATGGCAGCAACTACGACTCCGGTGCCGTCTACATCTGGTACGGTGGACAGCTGCCCGCTGATGAGAACTTGAGCATGGGCGAAGGCCAGCTCTCCTGCGACCCAGATCAGGATCACGCCGGGCGCAGCGTGGCCGCGGCCGGAGACGTGGACCGCGATGGGCTGGACGACCTGCTCGTCAGCACCCTCACGCCCACCGAGGACGGGGAGGGCGAGGTGGCCGCCGCCGTTCTGTGGCTGGGGCCGGTCACGGGTTTGAAATACGCTATCGACGGCGAAGCCGTGCTGCTGGCCGGCCAGAGCGAGTTGGATGGCTTGGAGGGCCTGGAGAGCTTCCACCCCGTGGGAGCCGGCGATGCGAACGGCGATGGCTATGCCGACATCCTGACAGGCTGGTCCGCGGCGGGCGGTGTGAACGCCTACATCGGGGCGGCCTACCTGGTGCTGGGAGAGGTCTCGGGCACCATGGAGCTGACGGACGCAGAGGGCGTCTGGAGCGGTGGAAACGACTACGACTTCGCCGGCTGCGCTGCGGCCGGTGTCGGGGACGTGAATGACGATGGCTACGACGACCTGCTGGTAGGCGCCTACGGCGAAGACAGCGGTGGCGACGTCGCCGGAGCGGCCTACTTGCTGCTGGGCCCGGCCACCGGCGAGCACGCCTTGGAGCAGGCGGCCGGCCGCCTGACCGGCGAGCGGGCCGGCGACATGGCCGGCAACGCGGTATCCGCGGCCGGGGACGTCGACGACGATGGCCACGCCGATCTGTTGGTGGGCGCAGCGGCCGAGGGCAGCAACGGCGCCTATGCCGGGACGGCCTACTTGGTGCTGGGCCCGGTCAGCGGCAACCGCAGCCTGGCGGATGCGGATCTGCGCCTGCGCGGCGATGCGCTGGGCGACCAAGCCGGCTACAGCCTGGCGGCGGCCGGCGACATGAACGGCGATGGCCAGGACGACGTGCTCGTAGGCGCACCTGGCAGCGATCAGGGTGGCAGCGACGCGGGCGCGGCCTTCCTGGTGCTGGACTGGTAGCGCTATGGAGAGCACCGCCCATACGGCAACGAGGAGCTGAACCATGCTTCGATCCGCCATCTTCGCCTTGTGCCTGCTCCTGCCGGGCTGCGATGATGACGAGAGGCCAGTCGACACTGCTTGCAGTTCGACCGTGGACGCCGACAGCGACGGCTACGATCTGTGCCAGGACTGCGACGATGAGGACCCGACCGTGCATCCTGGCGCCGTCGAATGCGGCGACGGCGTGGACAATGACTGCGACGGCATCACAGACGGGGACGACGTCCCGCCCCAGGGCACCTGGCACCCGGACGCCGATGGCGACGGCTACGGCGACTACGCCAGCGCCAGCAGTGCTTGCGAGCAGCCTACGGGCACCGTGGAGGACGCCAGCGACTGCGACGACGGCGATCCCTACATCCATCCCGACGCAGACGAGTTCTGCAACGGCTTGGACGACGACTGCGACGGCTTCGCAGACGATGACGCCCTCGATGCGGGCACCTGGCATGCCGACGAAGACGGCGACGGGTATGGCGATTCCGAAAACACCTTCACAGGCTGCGAGCAGCCCGAAGGCAGCGTGGAGGATGCAACGGATTGCGACGACGACAATTCCACCATCCTCCCCGACGCCGAGCCGGGCTGCGACGGCCAAGACCACGACTGCGACGGCGTTGTGGACAACGACTCGGACGGCGACGGCTACGCCGACGAGGCCTGCGGGGGCGACGACTGCGACGACGGCAACGCCGACACCTATCCCCTCGCCCCCGAGGTCTGCGAGGATGGCATGGTGAACGACTGCCACGGCAGCGAGGCCGAGGCGACGGAGCAATGCTGGGAAGAGTACGACCTCTCCCGCGCCCATGCCAAGTTCATCGGCGAGGCGGACTCGCAAAAGGTGGGAGACGCACTTTCCGGTGCGGGGGATGTCAACGGCGACGGCTTGGACGACCTGCTCATCGGCGCCAAGAACTTCGACAACAACCGCGGCGTCGTCTGCCTGTTCCTGGGACCAGTGTCTGGGACCGTGGGCATCTCGACGGCCGATGCCTTTCTTCAAGGAGAGGCCGAGGGTGACCTCGCGGGTATCGCCGTCTCCGCAGCGGGCGACGTCGATGGCGATGGCTTCGGCGATTTCTTGGTGGGAGCGTCCAACGAGGAGTCAAACGGCGGCGCCGGGGCCGCCTACGTCGTATTGGGACCAGTGTCGGGGCAGGCGAACCTGCCGGAGGTGGCCGTCAAGCTGGTTGGGGAGGCAGGCGGCGATGGAGTCGGCATCGCTGTCTCTGGGGTTGGCGACATGGACGGCGATGGTATCGACGATCTGCTCGTGGGCGCTGCCGGTGAGGGCAGCGGGGCGCCCAGTGCCGGGGCGGCCTACTTGATGCTGGGCTCTCAGCTCACTCCCGCCAACAGTACCCAGCAGCTCTCCACTGCCACCGCCAAGCTGCTGGGAATCGGCCTCACGGACTACACGGGTAGTTCGGTGGCCGGTGTCGGAGACGTGGACGGCGACGGCGTGAACGATCTGCTCATCGGGGCCCCTGGCGCCGACGGTGAGGGCAACGGCAATGGAGCTGCGTACCTCATGTTTGGACCGGTCTCGGGAGAGCTGCACCTGCACTACGCCGATGCGACGCTGGTGGGCGAGGACGACCAAGACGATGCTGGCCAATCGGTGGCCAGCGCGGGCGACATGGACGGCGACGGCCTGAGCGATCTGCTCATCGGAGCGCCGGATGCAGGTGCGGATAATGAGGAAGGAGGCCTGGCCTATCTGGTGTTGGGACTTCCAAGCGGCACGGCGAGCCTCTCGGAAGCCGAGGCCGTGATGGTTTCCGAGTCCTCGTCGGATGAAGCGGGCTACGCGGTGGCCGGCGCGGGCGACGTGAACGGCGACGGCCGGGAAGACGTGCTGGTGGGTGCGTACTTCGCGGGGGATGGAGGCTCGGCCTACCTGGTGCTGGGCCCGATCACCGGTACCGTGCAACTGTCGGTCGCCGACTCCGAGCTAATGGGCGAATCCAAAGGCCACCACGCGGGCTGCGCCGTGGCCGGCGCGGGCGATGTCGATGGCGATGGAGACGACGAGATGCTCGTAGGGGCCGAAACCGAGGACTCCGGGGGCTCGGCCGCGGGAGCCGCCTACCTGCTGATGTTCGGGGATGGCTTCTGACGATTCGCCGGTCATCTGTTTGCCCAGAGCGGGACCGGCTCCCCCAGCTCCAGCCCTCCGCCCTGCCGTAGACGCCGCCGGCCTGTTCCTCCACTCCTCCCGCAGCCTCCTCGTCCGCTCCCCCTTCCTGCTGCTGGTCCAGCCGCTGGAGCACAATCACATCGACGGACTGGGTGGCTGGTCCTTCGGCGACCGCCACCTGGTCGGCACCACCCTGGCGCTCTGCCTGCCCATCCTCCCCTCCCTCCACTGGCTGCGCGCTGAGCGCCGCCGCCCGGCCCTGGCCGCCAACCCGGCCGCTTCGTCCATCGCCGTCCAAGCCATCGGCGCCTCAACATCGACGCCCCCCAACATCGCCTCCGCCTGCGGAGCCTGCGTCACAGCCAGCTCAAGCGCCCTCCATTCATCGTTCGTCCGCCACCGGCGTATTTGGCGCGCTCCTTGCGCGACTCGAGGGACGCCTTCGAGGAGCGCGCTCCATCTCGGCCCGCCCCAGGACCAGCAGCGGCGGACGCCGCGCCGAGCGCCAGCTGATGGCGCAGTGGCGGTCGCAGCGCAAATTGGGCTGGTGCGGGGCGGGGGTTCGAACAGGACCCGGGGCCAGTTGAGCTTGCTGGCGCCCGGGGTCGGCGTGCGGGCCCAGACGCCCTGAGAATTGCGCCACAGTGGACCATATCCGGGGGTAGAATGGAGCTTGGAGGTGACAGCTTGTCCGGAAGGTTCTGCCTTGGGCCGAAGAGCCTGCGATCGCAGGGCGGCTCGCCCATGGATCTCCCTCCTCCGTGTTCCCGCATGTGGCCATGGTCGCCCGTGACGGGCATTCTCGCAGCCCTCCTCCCTGGCTGCTGCATGGACTACGGGCAAGAAGCCCACGAAGGCCTTCCCGTGGAGACCGCCCAGCCGAACGACACCTCGGGGCCTCGGTCATCCTCGCGGGAGCGCCGGCTAACCGGCGAGGTGTAGTAGATGAGAGTTCTATGCGAAGAAGGAGTAGCGACCCACTTCGGCCTCCGAGTCATGCGCAGGGCTGGCATCCACTCGCAGTCGGTCCTCGCGCAGGACCAATACTGCCCGTCCAGTCCGACGAACTGGGATATCCTCAACTGCAACGGCTACTGCGCCATTACGGGCAACACCTGGAAGTGCGACATGTCTGGGGCGGGCGCAGCGACGATGGTCGTCATGGTCGAAGGCTATGGCGCTGACGGGAATACCGACTACTCGGCATGGGGCCATTTCCACAGTGGCGAAACCCAGACCGACTTCTGCTGCCCCGTAGCCGATGCCGACGCGAAAAAGGGAATCGCCAACTTCGAGATCGTCGGTGGGCCTGGGGGTGACTCATTGGCCTTCACGTGGGATTCGCGGACCTACAACCTGCAGTCGTTCGGGAAAGGTACCATTGCCGGCCTCATCCTGGGCGGAGTCGGCAACGACGTCATCAAAGGTTCAGACTCCGACGACGCCACCTACTCCGAAGAACTCGAAGGGCAGGATGGTGATGATACCATTCACGGCAACGCTGGCGATGACACTATCATCGGCGGGGACCATGAAGACACGCTGAACGGCAACCCCGGGGACGACGTGATGTGGGGCAACGCGGGCGACGACATCATGGATGGCGGCGCAGACGACGACACCATGAATGGAGGCACAGGTGATGACGCGATGAGCGGCGGCCTCGGTGGCGACACCATAAATGGCGGCCTCGGCGCCGACATCATGTGCGGAGGGAACAACGCTGCCGATATCATATATGAGGGGGACACGGATTATGAAAGTCCCGGTGACATACTCTGGGGGCAGCACGCCAAGGCTGATCTCTATTGCGGTAGCAAGAAGAGT
>CAYVQL010000093.1:0-33833 GCA_964454135.1 uncultured Enterobacterales bacterium
CGGACCTGCGACGATTTCAGACCTTGAGCGAGGGGGTTCCTACGAGGGGCTCAACGTTGGAGACATCTGCGACGAAGGGTAGGTTGAAGCCGCCCATGGACCAGGGACGAAGCGCGTTATCCCGGAGGGTAAAGCCCTCGCTCAGGGCCATGGCGAGCAGCAGGTGGAGGTTGGCCACCACCGTGGGCACCAGGGTCGAGTCGTAGCCGTAGGTCCGGCCATCGTCGCTCCAGGCGCGGCCACCGAGGACGAGATCCGAGGCGGCTGCGGTGCCCTCGAACAGCTCCTGGTCTTCCAGCTCGCGCGCCACGACCATGCCGAAGGCCGTGGAGGCGAAGTCCTGGGCCAGGTCGGACTCGCCAGGGGTGTTGTGGACGACCGTCCGGCCCTCGCCCCAGCCGTCCGGCTCGACGAAGCTGGCCTTGTAGTCCTCGTAGAGCTCGAGCGCCCAGTCGCTGTCCATGGCGTGCAGGTAGGCGATGGACCAGCCGTTGTAGACCCCCTGGGTGGAGGTGTCGAAGGCGGGCGGATCCTCGAAGGGGAAGTAGGCGGAGTACAGCGCGCCGTTGTGGGGATCCACCATGTGGTCCTTCAGCCAGGCGATCCACTCCTCGGTGGCGGCGCCGAATTCGGTGCCATCCATGCTGTCCAGCAGGACGTGACCGTAGTTGTGGGGCGTGTTGCAGGGCACGAAGACCCAGCCTGTCTCACAGCAGATGCTATGGTACTTGCTGCCCGCCGAGTCCTGGTTCTTGGCGGTCCGGTCGTGCAGCTCGTGGACCAGCGCGCCGGCGTTGCTTGAGAACACGGAGTCCTCCAGGGTGAATCCATCCTCGTAGCTCGTGTCGCCGGAGATCTTCCGGTACAGGGTGAGCATGAGCGCGAGGTGGCCGGAGTACATGATGTTGTAGGGCGTGAGGGGATCGTCTCCGCCCCAGTCCGCCTCAAGCCAGTAGCCCCACACCTCCTGCTGCAGCATCTTGCGGATCAGCCGATCCAGCGTCTGTTGGTAGGGCTTGCGATAGGCGGGCGTGCGCTCGGCCAGCGCTGCCACGCCGTAGGCGGCGAAGGCGATCTCATAGCGATAGGCCAGGGCGCTCATGCCCTCGCCTTCCTGGATCCAGTGGTCCGGGTTGAATTCCTCTATGGGCTCGTCCACGGCGTCGGCGATGCGTCGGTACACGCCCAGGGTCTCCACGTCGGCCCTCGGGGGTGCGGCCAGGCCCGCTGCCACTGCCACGATCATCGGGGAGATCATCCGCAGGCTCCTCCTGCCGCAAGTCCTCGACGGCGCGAGGATAGCATACGCGGGAGGGGGCGTGCGCAACGACGTATCTGGCGTTCCTCTACATCAATACGACTCCCCCTCCAATCTGATAGCCCAGCGACCACCGCGCTCTCCTCGTCGAGATCGACGGTAACGAGCAGATCCTCCAGCAAGGCCCCCGGATCGCTGGGCGGGACGGGGGACCAGGCGTCCAGCCGATACCGCTGCTTGCTGCTGCGGGGCTTGTCGGGGATGGTCTTCTCCACCAGGCCCGCGGCGAGGGCCGGTTTCAGGTAGGCGTCGTTGAAGTTGTCACGATGGCGGAGGCCGAGCCTTTTCTGAAGCTCTCCACGAGAGAGATCCCCATCGCAAACCTGGAGCAGCCGTTCGACTTGCCCGGTGACTTGCCCGGTGACTTGCCTGGTCCCGCCCCTCGACCTCTTCGACGCTCAGGACGGGGAAGTACGGTGGGCGGATCTGGTTGCAGTGCGTCAGCAGCTCCTGCTGGACTCGGTCGAACTGATCCTCGCGCAGACCCACCGGCGGAAACACGGGCAGGCCTGTTCATTGCAGTCCTGGCCGAGGCGCCTTGGGTGGCTTGGTGGTTCGCCGTCTCGGTGTGGGTTTCTCCTGGGGAGGGTGGCTCGGCTGGCTGGAGGCAAGGGCGCGGGCGTGGCGTTCACACTCGGCCCAGCTCTCCTCTGGGGTCTGGGCGAGCTGCCAGTCGAGGAAGCGGGGGCCCAGGGCTGAGGCCACGGGTTGGTGCTCCTCAGCGCGGTCGTCGTGGCCGAGGCCGTAGTCGGCCAGACGCAGCGTCTCGGGCAGCATCCAGCCCTCGCCGTCGTTCTGATCGCAGAGGGCTTGGATGCCGGCGTCGCGGTCGCCGTCGTGGGATTCGATCATGGCCTGCAGGTCGTGGAAGGCGATGAGGGAGAGGACAGTGTGGCGCAGCTCGGGGGGCTTGTCCTTGTCGACGCGCCAGAAGCCTCTGGGGTCAAGGGTGCGGCAGAATGCCATGTCACGGAGGCGAACGATGGAGTGGTCACTGTCGCGTAGGATCCACTCGAAGTCGCTGCAATCGAGGCCGTATAGGGCGGTGACGATCGCATCGAGCATGCAGCGGAAGCGAAGGCGCTCGTGCGGGGTGACGGCTCGCCAGTGGTGTTCGGTGGCGTTGGAGTGCCGTACCGCGATGGGGGCCATCGCTGGGCCAGCGAGACTCAAACGCCGTGCAAGCGGGGTGAGGATTCGACAGTGGACAGGCGGCGGTAGACAGTTCTCTTCGAGGATGAAGTAGTTGAGGCTGGCGGAATTCTGACGGCTACGCTGAATCCAATCGAATACGAACGAGTTGAAGACGGCAGTCAACGGCAAGACATCGCTTTCTACGGCACACGTCAGAAGCGGAACCTTGTTGCCACAGGGGAAGTCGGGCAGCACGGCCGCGATAGCCGTGCGCTCGTCGGTTGCTCGTGCGATGTCTCTGAAGCCAGCTTTGAGCGAGCGGACGGACTTCACGGATCGCTCGTACGCCTCGGACGGAAGCAGGTACTTTGGCAACCAGGCTGGATCAGCGCTGTTGCAGAGTCTCCATGCGTCGACCCGCCTTTCGTCCGCATTCCACCCTTTGAAGGAGGGTAGGAACTGGTGGATCATCGCGCCTTGGTAGAGGGGGAGCAGGGTTTCGGAATCGGGTCCATGCCACCGCGCGGCAACCGTCGGACGGAAGCCGTCCAATTCGGCCCCACTCCTGGCTATGAACAGGCCCGAGTCATCGGTCATGTGAAACTCACGCTTGATCGACACTCCCCAGGGGCCCTCGCTGTCGCCGAGATGGATGCTCCCCTTGTAGGCCGTCCTGAGTGCGCAAAGATGCCGGTTTCCGGATACTTCGATGAGGGCTGAGACGTAGGGGCTGAAGGTGGTGACGTCCGAGACCTTGAGTTCGAGAACACCTGCCGCGGTGGTCCAGTCAGCGAGGTCATGGCGCATGAAGGCCGCCCGGAGCGACTCGGTGGTGCCCCCCTTGCTGGCGATGAGCACGCAGAACTTGAAACGGCTGTCGATATCGAAGATCTTGCGGCGGTTCTCGAAGCCAAACAACCAGCGCCAGCGACTCTGCTCCAGCAGCAGGCGGCGCAGCTTGCCGGTACCCTTGTCGGTGTAGATGCCACTGGGGACGATGAGGCCCAGCTCGCCATCATCGACAAGCAAGGCGTGGCCGACCTCCACGAACATCTTGTAGGTGTTCAGATCCGCCTGACCCTGGTGCAAGAAAGGATGCCCCGGATCGGCGAATCCGGCACGCCGCTTGCGGCGCCGCGTCCACTTCTCGCGTAGCGCGAGCCCGCTCTTGGAGGCTCCCAGAAAGGTCCCCTTCCACTTCCCATCCACCCTTTCTCCGGCACAAAAGGGACGACCCGCGCTGCGTACGAAGTTCCCGCGGTCCTTGAATTCAGCCAGGTAGGCCAGCCAGTCCTGCTCGATGCGGGGGTGGGCGGTGAACAGGGTCTGCTGCACATTCAGGGCTTCTTGCTTGCCATAGCCCCGGTATAGAGGATCGATGTTGCTGAAGAACTCCTTGCTGCTGGGCTTCCGGATCTCCCAGGGCGGATTCCCCACCACCGCATCGAAGCCGCTGCCCTGGCTGTGAAACACGTCTGGGAACTCCAACTCCCAGTGGAAGAAGCGCTGCCTGCGAGCCACTCTCCTGCCCACCGCGCGCGTGGCATCTCCGGGTGACAGGAAATCGTGCGGCATAGGAGCCGTGTCCAGCTCGTCCAACGGCCAGAACCAGAGCGCGCACCAGGCGTCGAAGGCCTCCTTCAAGCGTGCCAGCGCGGGATCCCGTTGGATCTTCCTGCGGTAGATCCTGGCCCTTCTTGCGGGCTGGCTTGCCGGCACTCGTCGCAGCACGCCAAACAGGCTGCGAATCCGCCTGACGTCCTCGCGCACCTGCGTATCGTCGCCCCCGGCGAAGCCCATGTCGCGCTGGCCGTCGATGCTGTCCTTCAGCTCTGCGATCACGGTTTTTTTCTTGGCCAATAGCGCCCGGTGCCAGGTGTTTTTGGCGTGATGGACACCTCTGTGTCTCTTGTCGGGGCTCTCGCGCAGCCAAGCCAGGGCCGGGTAGTCCCGGAAGCGATCCAACCAGCAACCCACGAGGGAGTTGCCCGCCTTGAGCCTGTGGTCCAGGAAGGTGAAGGGCAGCTTCTCGTCCAGGGTCTCGATCCACAGGGCGACGCGGGCCAGCTCCACCGCCAGGGGATCGATGTCGACGCCGTACAGGCAGTGCTCTACCACGTACCGCTTCACGCGAGCGGTCAGTGCCTCGCCAAAGCGGGGGTCGTTCGCCACGAAAGGGAACACCCGGTCTTGCTTCGCGAAGGTCTTGATCTCCACGCGAGTGCGATTTCCTTCGGACTGTACGCGCTTGTGGGTGAAGGCGGCTTCGTAGATGGCGTTCGTCAACACGCGCAGCGCCGCTACCAGGAAGGAGCCCGAACCCATGGCAGGGTCCAGGACCTTCAGCTGCAGTATCTGCTCCGGAGTCCTCCGGAGTTCACCTTCGTCGACAAGCGGCTCCAGGGTACGGCGCACAGTGGGCATGGTGAGCTGGGGCCGGGTGTAGAAGGTGCCCGTGCCCTTGCGGGTGCCGCCCCAGCGGACGAGGTACAGCTCGCCTGGCAGCTTGAGGTCACCGATGAGGGCATCAGCGGCCCGCTGCTGCTGCGCGGCCTGGTCCCTGCCCTTGGCCCTCTTGACCAGCTTGCCCAGCTTCACGGCCCGTCGAGCCCAGCTCATGGCGCGCAGCAGCGCCGCCTCGCGCAGGCCGTCCGCTTCGGGCTCGGCCTGATCGTCGGGGCTGGGTGCACCGTCTTCGCCCTGGTCTGGCGCCCCAGGAACCTCGTCATCTTCAGTGATGACCAACCCGGTGCTGCCTTTGACCTTCTCCACCAGGGCCTTGATGGCCTTGTCGCTCATCGCCTCGAGCCGCGAGATGGGCAGCGCCGGCTGGTCTCCCAGGTTCAGAAAGAGCACGGCGTCGTCGCCGGCCTTGTGCAGCTCGTAGTCCAGCAGGCCCTCGTAGAGGATGCCGATGTACTCGCTGGACAGGTCGCTGAAGTTGACCGCCTCGCTCACGCGGCGCCAAGCGCGGCCCTCGCGCACCCGGACGGTGGTGCGGGTGAGCTTCACGAGGATGCCGCGGATCACCTCGTCGTCCGGGGGTGAGGCGGCGGACTCCAGCAGGTGGATCGCCCGCTGCACGGCGTCGCCGTCAGCTCGGCCCGGTCGGAAGAGCGCGCCGCCATAGGCGGGCAGGATGAGCGCCTGGTGTGGCGAGCCCTCGTAGAGCAGGGAGAAGAGCGCCAACAACCTGAACCAGGCGCTGCTGCGGTCGCGCAGGCGCAAGGGGCTCGCCTTGTCCAAGGACTCCAGCAGGCCCGTGACGCCGTAGGCGTTGTGGTAGACGGGGTTCTCCAGGGGCAGCAGCCCCCGCGCCTCGGCAAAGAGTGTGACCACCAGCCGCATGACGAAGTGGCAGGCCGCCACGTAGACCGCCTGGGAATCCAGCTCGTCCCACGCCGCTTCCAACACGGGACGACGTGAGGCCAGCAAGGCCTCCACGGCTTCGCGCACCCGCTCGCCGAGCTCGGCGGAGAGCTTGGCCTGGCCTTGCCGGGTCTCGAGGATGGCCGTGAGCAGCTCAGAACGACCGGCGCCGTCCTCATGGGCCAAGGCCCGCCAACCCAGCAGGCGCCCGAAGCCCTGGATGGATTCGGAGATCCGGCCGCCGCTGAAGAAATCGCCGACGTCCCACTCCACCCAGGCCTGGGTGTCGGCGTCAGCGTGGATGAGCCGCCACTGGCGTCCGTTGGTGATGAGCCCCAGGGGCGTGCGGCGTCGTCGCAGGTATTCGATCACCTGGGCTACGGGGCGACGGCCCTTGTGGAGCCCCAGCTGGCGGACCTCAGTGGTGAACACGTGGAGTGCGCCGCCGTGTGGGCCCTGCCAGACCCGGCGTGGCTTCATGCGGGTGCCGTCGAGCAGGGTCTCTCCATGCTCGGGGCCTAGGCTCGAGCCCTTCATCCAGCCCACCTCGATGCCCGGTGCCTCTTCGAGCAGCAGGTCCAACAACGCGCTCAGAGTCTCGCCTGTGGCGGCTCCCTGGTCGGGCAGGGCGGCGAGCGCCGCGCGTAGTCGCGCCGGAAAGCTCCGGGGAAACGGACGGGCCGGAGGCAATTCGTCGAGGTGGGCGCGGTCGAGTAGCTGGCCCCCGTGGCGCAGGCGCAGCCACCAGTCCATGCTTCGGTCGAAGGACGCGCTCAAAATTCACCTCCAGGTAGGCGAATCTCGACGGCGATGGGGTAGACGCGCGCCTCTCCGCGCAGAGCGTAGCGCCTCGGCAGCACCTGGTCGATGACGCGCGCGCGTTCCTCTCTCATAATGCTCAGCCAACGGTTGTAGTGCGTCCGGCGCAGGGATACCTCGGCTTCGAGCTCACTCAGGTCCTCCTCGATCTTCCTGCGCAGCCCGGAGAAGGCCAGCGTGGGAGTGAGCGCAGACCAACGCGCGGCGCGCACCATGGCGTCGAACTCGCGCGGCTCCATGGGCTTCATGCTCTCGAGGAGCGGCGGTGTGGTGGGCTCGGCGAGGCGGGTGGCGGGCTCGATCTCCCACAGGAGCTGGGCGGATTCGGCTCCCTGCCCATCGGTGTAGTCGACCTCGACCAGGTGGAAACGCCCCAGCTTCCCGGCGTCGCAGGGCTGGATGCCAGTGATCAGGGCACGCCGGTTGCGTACGACGGCCATCATGCCTTCGCGGGGGTGGGTCTGCGCGCTCATTCCTGGTCTCCCGTCGTCCTGAACGCCAAGATACCATCCCTGCGGATCACAAGGGAGAATAGGATTAGCACGCCGCTTCCCGGGGGAAAAGGGGACACAGAGGACGGCCTCTTCGACGGCACTCGGATCGAGTGCCATGAACGGGAGCATCGTCCGCCTGCTACCGGATCAGACCGTGAAGGCTATCGGCCAGCGCTGCCGGAGCTGCCTCGACGTCGCCCACCCTGGGCCAGCCAGGCCATGGTCTGGGCGTCGGGGGTCAGGGCCAGCCAGAACCAGGGCCTCCGCAGGGCGCGCAGCCAGGCCGCCAGGCTGCCGCCGAAGCTGGTCGCCGGGTCCATGCCTGTGTTCAGCCAGCCCAGGCTCGAGGCGCCCAGCAGGCAGAGCAGGGCTGTGCCCTGCAGCAAGGGAATGCCGCTGGCCAGGCGCAGGAAGATCATGCGCCGGGTGGCCTCCAGGGCCCAGGCCTGCTCATGGGGGCGTAGGTTTGTCTGCGTGGGAACCCGCTCGAGCTGCGCAGTCCTGGCGAAGGGCGCCAGCTGACGGCGCCAGGCCGGGCTCAGATCCGCGACCTGCAGACTGCGCTCCAGCTGGGCGGCCCGCAGGCGCTCCAGCCAACGAGCGCCCAGACCGGCGCTGTCCCCCGCGGGGCCGCCCCCCAGCGCTGAGAGCGCCTGCTCCACGCTGGTCGCCGAACCCAGCAGCTGCAGCAGGCCGCGCTCCGCCCGCCGCTGTTCGGGGGCCAGCGTGCTGGTGCGTGCCGGGGTATCGGGGGGCAGGATCAGCTCGGCACCGCCGGGCTGGAAGGCGTGGGTGCAGCCGGGATCGATGCCCGCGCGTCGCTCACCATCGGCGTCCACCAGGATCAGGGGGTACTGGCGGCAGATGGACGGCTTGGCCTGCGGGCCCAGCTCGGCGTGGATGCGGCAGCGCCCCTGGGGCGTGGAGAAGGGACAGACGCCTCCGCGCTGGACCAGGCGGCCGTCCCGTACCACCTCGCCCAGCTCCCAGGCGCGCCCCAGGTCCGCGCAGGTGCGGGCCTCTTCGTCGCTCAGGGCCACGTGGACCGACTGGCAGCTGAGGCCGCAGTCGCGGCAGCGATGGCGCAAAGGCGCCAGCACCAGGGTGGGGAGCGCTTGCGCAGGCATGGGTGCCGATAACCGGTCGGCTTGCGGACCCGGCGCCGGCGGCGCAGACTGGGGGGCATGCGAAGCGCGACGATCTCCTGTCGAGCCCGGCTGGGCGTCATCCTTCCGCTGGCGCTGGCCGCCGCGGCCTGCTCCCCGGTGGGCGGCCTGCTGCGCGGTGCGGACAGCGGCGCGCCCAACGGCTTGGACAGCGGCCGCGACAGTGACACCGTCGACCCTGGCGACAGCGCGGACGGAACGGAGCGCCTGGGGGATCCCATGCAGGTCATCTTCAGCGTGGACAGGGGCTTCTACGACGCGCCCTTCGAGCTGCAGATCTACACCGAGCGGCCCGATACCACCTTGCACTGGACCCTGGACGGCAGCGATCCGCGCAGCTCGCACAGCGTCTTCAGCGCCGCCAACCCGGCCTCGCTGACCGTGGACCCTGCCAGCGACGAGGGGCGCGACATCGCGCCGGGCGTGGTGCTGCGGGCCTACGCCACCCGCGAAGCGGGCAGCCCCAGCCTGGTGGCCACGGCCAGCTACCTCTTTCCGCAGCAGGTCTGCGCGCTCTCGCCCCACGATGAGCCCCCCGGTCCGGCCTGGCCCGAGCCCTACTACACCGACTACTACCTCGATGAGGATCAGTCCATCGACTACGGCATGGATCCCCGGGTCTGCGACGATCCGGCCTACGCGGATCTGATGGTCGATGCGCTGACAGACATCCCCAGCATCTCCATCGTGACCGAGCTGGCCCATCTCTTCGACGCCGAGACGGGCATCTACATGAACGCCATGGAGCACGGCCTCGAGTGGGAGCGACCCTGCTCGCTGGAGCTGTTGGACCCGGCTGACGAGGCCGAACTCCAGGAAGACGCCGGCCTGCGCATCCGCGGCGGGTGGAGCCGCTGGAACAGCAACCCCAAGCACGCCTTCCGCCTCTTCTTCCGCAGCGACTACGGCGCCGCCAAGCTGGAGTTCCCCCTCTTCGACGACGAGGGAGCCCAGGAGTTCGACGGCTTCGATCTGCGCACCAGCCAGAACTACTCCTGGAGCTTCAAGAGCGACACCGGTCGCGAGAACACCATGAACCGCGACGTGTTCTCGCGGGACGCGCAGCGCGATCTGGGACAGCCCTACTCCCGCAGCCGCTACTACCACCTGTACCTGAACGGGGTCTACTGGGGCCTGTACCAGAGCCAGGAACGCCCGGAGGCCAGCTTCGCCGAGACCTACCTGGGGGGGGACAAGGACGACTACGACGTGGTCAAGGTGCAGGGCGAGGATCCCACCGCCCGCGTGATCGAGGCCACCGATGGCGACCTGGAGGCCTGGGAGGCCATCTGGGAACGCGTGCTGCAGGGCTTCGAGACGGACGAGAAGTACCAGGCCCTGCTGGGCAACGATCCCACGGGCGAGCCCGATCCCGAGCTGCCCACGTTGGTCGATGCGGACAATCTCATCGACTACATGCTGGTCATCTTCTGGACCGGCAACTTCGACGCGCCCACCGGCAGCTTCACCTACAACCAGGAGCCCAACAACTTCTTCGCCATCCACGATCGCGAGGATGCGGGAGAGGGCTTCGTCTTCTTCGCCCATGACTCGGAGCACAGCCTGCTGGCGGATTCCTACAGCCCTGGCCAGGGCCTGGCCGAGGACCGGGTCAACCTGGGCACGCGCGGCGATTCCTACCAGATGGGCGTGGCGGACTTCATCTACTTCCACCCCCAGTGGCTGCACTTCAAGCTGACCGACCACCCCGACTACCGCGCGCGCTTCGCCGCCCGCGCCGCCGAGGTGCTGCAGGGCGACGGCCCGCTGACCCCCGAAAACGCAGCGGCCAGCTTCCACGCCCGGGCCGAGGAGATCGAGCTGGCCATCATCGCCGAGTCGGCTCGCTGGGGCGACGCCAAGGACTTCGAGCAGGATGGGCGCAGCTGGCGCACGCGGGACGACGACTGGGTGCCCGCCGTGCAGCGTGTGCTGGACCTGTGGTGCCCGGCGCGCACCGGGATCGTGATCGCGCAGCTGCAGGAGGCCGGGCTATGGTGAGCTGACAGGAGGAAAGATGAACGCCATCAAGCTGCTTTGGCTGACCCCCTTGTGGGTGGGCTGCGTGACCGAGAAGAACTTCGGTTCCAAGTACGCCAAGACGAGCTGCGAGAAGTACGAAGAGTGCTTTCCCGACGAGTTCGCCAACTGGTACGGCGACATGGACCAGTGCCGCGAGACCGGCGAGGACGCCTGGGAACAGACCAAGGGTCTGCTGTCGCTGTTCTGCGATCTGGACTACGACTACGCCAAGGACTGCCTGAACGACATGGAGGACGCCTCCTGCGACGCGATGCTCACCGGTGTGGAGTCGTCCGCCTGTGACAGCTTCTTCAACTGCACGGGTTGGGACACGGGCTGGGACACGTCCTGGTAACGGGGTTGGCGGCGCTTCTCTCGAAGAGGTAGCCTGTCAGCGAGGTCCGCCATGGAATCATTACCCTCCTACGTCATGAACTCGGTCTGGATCGCCATCTTCGTGATCCTGGGCGAGATGGTGGCTTTTCTGCTGCTGCTGCCGGCCTACTGCGCGCTGATGCCCTTCCGCGTGCGCAAGGCCGGCCAGACCGTGGTCCAGGACCGCATGCGCCTGCGGGATTTCAAGGGCAAGGGCAGAGACGCGGTCTGGCGCTATCGCTCCGCCAGCGGCACGATGCTCTTTCGCAGCCCATTTCGGCTGGGCAATCCCATCTTCGCCATGGGGCGCATCCAGCTGCGCAAGAAGGGCGGCTACACCGTGCACTGGGCGCCGGTGCCCATGCTGGGGCTCTTTCTGCTGCTGGCCGTGGCGGCGATGGTGGTGACGGCCCCCGGCTTCGAAGAGGTGGTCGAACTGCCGTACCTGTTGCCTGGGGTGCTGGCAGTGGGCGGCGTGGTGATCGTCCTGCAGTACGTGGCCAGCCGCACCTACTTCCGGCGCCATGTGCTGGTGGAGGTGCAAGGAGCCCTGAAGCGCGAAGCGGGGAGGTCCTTTTGAGGTTCGTGATGACCTGTTGCTTCGGCCTGGGCCTGGCGGGCTGCGACGGCAACGACGCCGACAGCTCCGGGAGCACAACCGACTCCCAGGACCAGGGCACCGACAGCGAAGACAGCGACTCCGCCGAGCCGGGCGACAGTCCCTCCGACAGCGCGCCCGACAGCGGGCATGAGGACACGGCGGAGCCCCCCTGGCCCTGGGCCCACCTCGATCCCTACGTCGAGCCCACGGTACAGGTCTCGCCCCTGCCCCTGGAGCCGGGCGGCCAGGCCACGGTGCGCTACGAGGGGGACCTGGCCTCCAGCGACAGCCTGGTGCTGCACCACGGTTTCAACGGCTGGAACCAGGTGCAGGGCCTGGACGACATGGTCGAGGCCAGCAACGGCTCGGATCGCTACTGGTATCGGCAGAGCGAGATGACGGCTGCGAAAGGCGGCTTCGAGGTCACCATCGACCTGCCCAGCGACGGCCGGGCGCTGCACATGGTCTTTTTCGACCCCGAAGAGGACAGCTGGGACAACAACGGCGAGCAGGACTACCACCAGTCCTTCGAGCTGCCCTATATCGGCCCCTACCTGACATGGAGCGCGCAGGCCCAGCCCGAGACGGGGGTGGTGGTCAACTTCGAGACCTCTCTGCCCTGCCTGGGCGTGGTGGAGTACGGCACCGACGAGCAGCTGGGCACTGCTGTGACGGGGAACGATCTCGGCACTGTGCACCACGTGGTCTTGAGCGGCCTGCAGCCCGCCACCACCTACTTCTACAAGCTGTGGGATGCGGCCGGTCGCAGCTCGCAGACCTACCAGTTCACCACCGCCGAGCTGGACGACGAGCAGTTCAGCTTCCTGGTCATGTCCGACATGCAGGATGCCGGCGAAGACTCCGACAACTCCTGGGCCGAGGTGGCCGAGCACGTCGCCAGCAGCCACGGCGAGGCCAGCTTCGCGCTCGTCCCAGGCGACATGAGCTCCGAGGACTCCCCGGGCCATTGGTGGACCTTCTTCGATCGCGGCCGCCCGCTGCTGTCCTGGTTGCCCTTGCTGCCGGCCGTGGGCAACCACGACACCCCGGGCACCGGCTCCTCCAGCGACACCTCCAGCTTCGAGCGCTACTTCACCGTGCCTGGGGGCGGCGACGATCACACCTACTACAGCCTGGACTACGGCCACAGCCACTTCTTGGGCCTCAACTCCGAGGTGCATGAGGACTGGGCCAGCGACGGTGACCAGCTGCTCTTCGCCACGGAGGATCTGCTTGGCCTGCTGGACGGCGGCCAGCGCCAGCCCAGCTGGGTCTTCTGCTTCTGGCACGTGCCCCCCTACAACGCGGGCGTGCGTCACTACCGCGAGCAGTACAGCTTCCGCCCCCTGACCGACATCTTCCAGGGCTACGTGGACTGGGTCTTCTCGGGGCACGAGCACCTCTTCCAGCGCATGGAGCCCATGGCTCCCGATGCGGAGTTCGCAGGCAGCGGCAGCTACGGCATCGGCCCTGAAGATGGCGTGGGCTACATCGTCACGCCGCCGGCCGGCAACTGGCCCAATGACGAGATCGTCGCGGAAGACTCCAAGGACGCCCACTACCGTGGCTACCTGGCCGCGCCCGATGTGGGCAAGGGAGCCGAGGTGGAGTCCGAGCTGGGCTACCTCTGGGTGCAGCTGGACGGAGACGCCATCACCATCCGGACCTGGGGCATGGGCACGGTGCCCGAGCCCAAGGAGGCCTGGATCCGGGATGAGCTGAGCTACGTCAGGTAGGGGATCCCTACACCAGCCCGTGCACGCCCTTCATGTGTTGGTAGCACAGATCCGATACGTGGCGGATTACGGCGGAGCGGGTGCTGATCCAGCTGCCGTAGCTGCTGGTGCGCACCTGTTTCTCGATGATGCCTACCACGATGTAGGGCACCTTGGTCCCCTTGCTGCTGCGGGCCACCAGGATGCCCATGTCGCCGCAGAGGCGGGCCGTGCTGCCGGTCTTGTTGTAGACCGCCGTACCCACGGGGATGCTGGGGGCGCCGTCGTAGAGCCGATCGCGGCCCGGCAGGTTCAGGATGCGCCTCATCTCCGAGGCCATGGGCAGCTTTCCGCGCCACATGGCGCGCAAGAAGCGGGCGTAGTCCTCGGCCGAGGCCTTGTTGCGGTAGGTGCGTCCGCCGCTGGCGATCTTCTCCACCACCGAGGTCTGGGGCAGCAGCTGGGCGTAGCTCTTTTGCAGCACCGCCTGGGTGCGCGCAGGGCCGCCCACCTGATCGATCACCCAGTTGGTGGCGCTGTTGCTGCTGCGCTGGATCATCAGCTCCATCTTGCCGCGGCTCTTGGAGCCGTAGATGAAGCGCCCGCGCTTGGCCTCGTGAAAGAAGGCCAGCATCACCAGGGGCTTGATCATGCTGGCCGCCTGGCGCGGCGTGCTGGCGTTGATGGCCGCCACGGTCAAGTCGCGCTGCAGGTCGTAGACCATCCAGGAGGTCTTCTCGTTGCTGGCCACGCGGCCCCGCCCGCGCAGACCCTTGACGTAACTGTTGATGGCGGATTGCAGGCTCGAGCTGCCCGACTTCAGGGCGTAGGTCGAGGAGACGGCGGCCGGGGCCGGCTCGGTCGGCGCGGGCTGGGCCGGCTCGGTCGGCGCGGGCTGGGCCGGCTCGGTCGGCGCGGGCTGGGCCGGCTCGGTCGGCGCGGGCTGGGTGGGCTCCAAGGGCAGGCCGTCCTTGGCGCTGCTGGCCCCGGTCCAGACGATGCGGTTGTTGCGTTCCTCGATGAAGCTGGCCTTGATGCCGGTCTTGCGCAGCAGCTTGGCATGGTGCTTGGCGATCTTGTTGGTGCTCTCGACATCTCCGTAGCGCTTGTAGACCAGGGCGAAGTTGCCCGCGGAGGTGCGCTCGATGAAGAGCGCCTTGGCCACCCCTGAGCCCAGCATGCGCGCCACCTCGTCCCAGTGGGCCTTGAGCACCGCGAAGTTGGGGCCCAGCCCATAGGAGACGTTGTACAAACGCTTGTAGCTCGAGGAGGGGATGATGCGGGCCAGCTGTTCTTCGGCGCCCGAGACCTCGGCCAAGCGTGCGGCGTGATCCCTGGCCTGGGACTCTGCCGCCAGCTTGCTGGCCAGGCAGCGTGTGATCAAGGCGTAGCCCCCTGCGGAGCGGGAGACGATCTGCAGTCGCGCGGACTCTTCGTCCGAGAGCACCTCTTCCAGCGAGCCCAGGTGGTCGCGGGCGTCGTCCAGCTCGGCGACCCAGTCGTAGTACAGCACGTCGTAGAGCGCGTCGGCGTGGGCCAGGGGGGGCAGCATGCCGGCCAGGGCTGCACTGGCGAGCGCGCAGCTGCTCATACGGAGGATCTGTCTACGGGTCGGCATGGTCACTCGCTGCAGGAACATACCCGGAAACACCTGGTCGGGCCGTTCGCTGCCCTGATGGGACGCACAGGTCCTCGTTTCCTTCGCAGCGACCTTTGACGCGCCGTGCTTCTCGGGTGAACCTGTCTGCACGGAGGAGCCCCATGCATCTGCTCGTCGCCAGCATCTTGACCGGCTGTGGCTTCGGCCTCACCATGGAGGGCGGCGTGCAGCCCGACGAGCCGGAGGGGGGCCTGACCGAGCTGGAGGAGGACAGCGGCCTGGGGCTCGACACGGTGGATGGCACCCTGGAGGGCGTGACCTGGTCCATGGACCTGGCGGAATGCGTCGGCGTGGAGCCCACGGGCATCGAGGGGCTGCTGATGCTGATGGGTTCCAGCACCCTGCTGCTGCACGTGGCCCACGAGAGCAGCAGCGCCCTGGAGTTCTACGTCGCGATGACCGGCGAAGACGGCCTGCAGGATCTCTGCCAGCCCGTGGTGGCGCTGCCCGCTGCCGACTGGACGGGCAATCCCTGCTTCGCCATCAGCGACGGCCAGCTCATGCTGTCGGTCAACGGCTACCCCGTGGCCCTGCGACAGCTGCAGCTGTCCGGCAACGTCTACGTCGACGGCAGCGGCTTCGACCTGGGCGAGCTCTTCGCCGAGGTGGACAGCCGCGAGCTGGACGCCGCCTTCGCCGGCGATCTGGACATGAGCGTCTGCGAGCTGCTGGAGGCCGTGGGCGACACCTGCCAGGCCTGCGACGACGGCTTCCCGGGCTGCTTCGACGTGCACCTGCAGTCCCTCGAAGGCGTGGAGCACGGCGAGGGATTCGAGCTGAATCCGGATTGCTAGCGGAGCTTGGAAGTGCTGGGCCCGCTCCCCCATGCATCGCCCCGCACAGCGCAATAGGAGGCGGCTGCCGCCGGCCATGCTTTGGCCGCCACCGCCTCGAACGAGCGTTTCATGACCCTCCGAGCCCGCATCGCCATCCCCGCCGCGCTCTTTCTGTTCAGCTTCAGCCTGGTGCTCTTCGAGCTGGTGCTGACGCGCCTCTTCGGCGTGGTGCTCTTCGCCAGCTTCGCCCACCTGGCACTGGGGCTGGCCCTGCTGGGCATCAGCATCGGCGCCGTGTTGCAGCACCTGTGGCCGAACCTGGTGCCCGAGCAGGGCGTGGAGCGGCGCCTGGGTTGGCTGGCCCTGCTGCAGGGAGGGGCCACGCTGCTGGCCGTGGGCTGCACGGTGGTCTTTCCCCTGACCACCCAGTTCGCCGAGCCGCCCACCGGCTTCTCCGAGCGCTCCAGCATCTCCTGGGACCTGGTGGATCCCGTCTGGTTCACGGCCCTTCTGCCGGTGCTCACCCTGCCCTTCGTGGTGGCCGGGCTGGCTTTTTCGGGCACCTTCCAGCGCCGCAAGGAGCAAATCGGGCGTCTGTACGGCGCCGATCTGATCGGGGGCGCCGTGGGCGCCCTGGCCTTCGTGCCCCTACTGGGCAGCCTGGCCGGACCCGACACGGTCTTCGTGATCGCTGCGGCCAGCGCCGTGGCGGCCCTGGTGCTCTTCGCCTGCGCCGGGGTGCGCTGGCAGTCAGTGACCGCGGGCGTCGCCCTGTTGCTCTGCCTGGCCATGCTGGGCACCAGCCTGGGTGGGCGCGAGCTGCTGAAGATCCGCTTCGCCGCGGGCTACTCGGAAGAAAACGTCACCTATGTGCGCTGGACCGCTCTGACGCGGCTGGCCCTGCATGAGGACCGGCGCGGCACCTACGCGCTGCTGGACAACACCTCGGCCTCGCACGTCATCTTGAGCGAAAAGGAGCGTGCCAAGAAGACCGGCGAGATCAACCGCTCCCTGGTGCATCGGCTACACGAGCCCGGCGCCCGCATCGCCATCCTGGCCGCCTCGGCCGGCCCCGAGGTGGCGGTGGCCCAGCACTACGGCCATCACCACATCGACGCCATCGACATCGCGGCCATCGGCGCCCTGGTCAAGGAGCGCTACCCCGACTCGGCGGTCAATCCCTTCCTGAACGGCGACACCCACGACGTGCAGTCCGACGGGCGGGCCGCCATCCTGCACGCCCGCGAGCCCTACGACATCATCCAGATGGTGCACGCCAACCTGCACTCCTCGGCAGGGCTGCTGGCCGCCGCCTGGTCGCCCTCGTTGCTGGAGACACGCGAGGCCTTCATCACCTACCTGGAGCACCTGGCGCCGGACGGCACGCTGTCCTTCGGGCGCGGCCACGCCACGCGGGCCCTGGTGCGCTCGGCCGCCGCCGCCCTGCGGCAGCTGGGCCATGAGAATCCCCAGCAGCACATCCTGTACGTCAAGGGGCGCGCCACCGTGATGCTGGTCAAGAAGCGCCCCTGGACGAAAGAGGAGCGCGACCGGGCCGTGGACCTGGTGAGCCAGTACCCGAGTCAAGAGGTGCTGCTGGACCCGGTCTACAGGGACAAGGGCCAGTGGAGGAAGCTCGTGGGCCGCGGCAACCTGATGACCGACAACCGGCCCTACATGGACAGCGCCAAGGTGGCGCGCAGCACCCTGGGCCGCGCCTTCAAGCGCCTGGCCGGCAGTGAGAAGGAAGAGGTCTCGCCCAGCGAGGTGATCTACAACACCCTGGCCATCCAGACGGCCTTCGTGCTCTTCGCGGGGCTCGCTTTCCTGCTGGTGCCGCTGCTGCGCCGCGGGCCCACCGGGCTGAAGGGCATGAAGGGCGTCTGGTCGGGGCTGCTCTACGTGTCCTGCCTGGGCTACGGCTACCTGGCCGTGGAGGTGGTGCTGATCCACGAGCTGGTGCTCTTCGTGGGCCACCCCACCTACGCCATCACCGTGGTCATCCTGGCCCTGCTGCTGCTGTCGGGCCTGGGAAGCCTGGTCGTGCAGCGCCAATCCCCCGAGCGCCTGCTGCCGCTGCTGCGCGGCGCCTTGCTGGTGGTGGTGGCCCTGGGTGCGCTGCAGGCCTGGGTGGTGCCACGCCTGCTGCATGAGCTGGCACTGGGCCAGCCCATCGCGCTGCGCCTGGTGCTGACCTTCCTCTGCCTGGCGCCCCTGGGCTTCGTGATGGGCACGCCTTTTCCGCTGGCCATGCGCCTGCTGCGCCCCGAGGCCTCGGGCATCTTGCCCTGGGCCTGGGCCCTGAACGGCTGGATGAGCGTGATGGCCAGCCTGGGCACGGTGTTCATCTCGCGCCTGTACGGCTACTCCCAGGCCTTCACGGTGGCGCTGGCCTTCTACCTGGTGGCGCTGGCGTTGGCGGGCAGGTTGCCGGGGATCGGCGAAAAACAGTGAAGAAGCTGCTGGTGGCGCTGCTGGGGGCGGCCGTGGTGCTGGCCGCGCTGGCCTGCGCCGGGCTCGTCTTCATGTTCGTGTCGGTCATGCGGGGCAGCCTGCCCATGGACGACGGGCGCCTCTTCGCGGACGGCAGCATCGAGCGCGTGGTGGACGGCTATGTCAGCGCCTTCCTGCTGGAGACGGGCGAGGGGGGCGTGGTGCTGGTGGACGCGGGCATGGACGGCCAAGCCGCCAGCCTGCTGGCCGCGCTGGAGCGCCGCGGCTACGGCGCCGACGACGTGCAGGCCATCCTGTTCACCCACGCCCACGGCGATCACGTGGGCGGCGCGGCGGTCTTCGAGGGGGCCGAGCTCTGCATCCTGGAGGCCGACGCCGACCTGCTGGAGGGCAGGCGAGTGGCCGACAACCTGCTGGGGCGCCTGCGCGAGCCCGCGCCCAGCGGCCTGCTGGCCGATCGCCTCTTGCAAGACGGCCAGCTGCTGCGCTTTGGCCAGCTGCAGGTGGAGGTCTTCGCCGTACCGGGCCACCCGCGAGGCAGCGCCGCTTTCCTGGCCCGCGGCGCGCTCTTCCTGGGCGACAACGCCGCCAGCACCAGCGAGCGCACGCTGACCGGCGGGCCGCCAGTGTTTTCCGCCGATCGCGAGCAGAATCGGCGCGCCCTGGCCGAGCTGGCGCGCCGGTTGGCACCGCGCAGCGACGAGATCCTGTGGCTGCTGCCCTCGCACCAGGGGGCGCTGGAGGGGGCGGGGGCGTTGATGGTTTGGGGGGAGGCTGGCGGGCCATAGTCCGGGGGCCCCGCATGTCATCCTGCCATTTTCGAGGTATTCTGGTGACCAGCAGAAAAAACTCGCGAGTATCTTACGATGGTCGACAAAAGATCCAGCCAACGAGTGGCCCCGCGCCCGGCGCGAGGCGGGGTGAGGTGAGGCCGCCGCGCGGGGCTGCGCGTTTGCAGCGTTGGACGGAGCCGCTCCGCCCCTGAGGTCACGGCCCGCCACCCATATGGGGGAAAAGGCCTCGCGCAGCTTTCGAAGCGGGCCGGATCGGTTTGGTGTGAGGGCGGGCTCTCGCGTCGTAGGTGGCTGCGAGGCTTCGACAGGAGGTCTGACGTGAGCCCGAAGCGGAACTCTTCGGCGGCCCCCGGCAGCGCGCGAGCTTCCCCGCGCCCGCCGGAGCGCGCCGCTGTGGGGTGCAGGTTGATGATTTGCTGATGTTCACGCGGCCATTCCTCGGGGCAGTGCTGGCGGCGGACCTCGGCACCGTTGCCGTCGAGAGACACGCGGGCTGGCCTCCGTCGTGTTCGGGAACGCCGGGCCTCGCACGAGTCGTCCCACGCCGCATGCCGGGCAAGTTCGTGCGTAGGGCTCTGTCAAGTCCGGGATTGACTCGTAGGGCTCCCCCCCGACGCCGATGAGGATGTCCCTTGCCTTCGGCAGCTTGCGGTTGACGTTGGTGGACGCGTAGAGGCCGTAGTGGCGGATTTTCGTGAAGCCGGGGGGCAGGACGTGCAGAAGGAACCTGCGGATGAACTCCTGGGGCTTCATGGTGGCCGTCTTGTCGCCACGGGTCCCGATGGTGACGGATTCGTCGGAGAGGTCGAGCAGCCTGGCTCCGGAGATGGCCACCCTGTGCGTGTAGGCCCCGAGGTATCGAACCAGATGTGGCGCCTTCTTGAATGGCCTCTTGGCGTAGACCACCCACGACCTGCCATAGAGCCCGTCGCGCACGCCGGCCCAGAGCACCGGGTCTTCCAACTCCTTGCAGCCACCTACGAAGGAGAGCTCCTCCTTGTCCCTGGCTTTTTGGAGGAGGTGGAGGAAGCGACCTCGGAAGAGCTCGCGCATGACCGGGACGGGGAAGAGATGCTTCTTGTCGGCGTGGGTCCAGCGGTCCATGTCGGCGTCGTAGGCGCCACCGGTCACGATGCAGTGCAGGTGCGGGTGGTACTGCATGTTACGCGCCCAGGTGTGCAGCACGGCGGTGATGCCGATGTCGCCATCCAGGCGTTGCCCTCCGAGGGTGAGGAGCGTGCTCGATGCGGCTTCGAAGAGGATGGGGAGGACCAGCTTGGGATTGGCGAGGACGAGTGCGCGGAGCTGCTTTGGCAGGGTGAAGACCACGTGGAAGTGATGGGTGGGCAGGAGCCGCCGCATGCGTCCTTTGATCCACTTCTGCTGTCTGCGGTGCTGGCAGATGGGGCAATGCCGGTTGTCGCAGGGATTGTAGACGGGGATCTCGTGCCCGCAATTGTCGCATTTGTGCATATGCCAGCCCAACGCCGCGGTCCGGCAGGCGATGATGTCCCGCAGCACGTCGGCGACGTGAGGAGGAAGCGTGCGGGAGGCGAGGAAGCCTGGTCCGTGGACGCGGAAGATGTCCGCCAACCACGAGCGCCCCGCCTCCAGCCGCTTTGGCTGGCACGTATGACTCAAGCGCGGAGTGCCCCTACTTCGCGGCTCTCAGCCTCACGGAGCGGTATCCGAGCACGGCCAGCGGGCTGGGCGTGCTGCGGATCAGCTCCGTCGCCACATGGGCGTACCGGGCCGTGGTCTCAAGGCGCTCGTGACCCAGCAGAACCTGGATGGTGCGGATGTCCACGCCGTCCTCAAGCAGGTGAGTGGCGAAGCCGTGCCTCAGCCCGTGCAGGGTGAGGCGCCTGTTGATGCCGGCGATCTTGGCGGCTCTGGCGAAGACGCCGGATGCCGAGTTGCCAGGCATGGGCCGATCCTCCCATGACCTGGAGGAGCCGCGAGCCGGGAACAGCCAACCGTACGGGGCGCGATAGCGCTTGTAGTGCTCCCTCAGCTCGAACAGCAGCTCCGGGCCCAAGACGGTCATGCGGCTCTTGCCACCCTTGCCCTTCCTCACGTGCAGGATGTTGGAGGCGCTGTCGACGTCTTCGATCCTCAAGGCGGTCACTTCCATGCGCCGGAGGCCGGCAGCGTACACGGTGAGCAGCATCGTGCGGTGGAAGTCGGTTTTGGCTGCGTCCAAGATGAGCGTCACCTCCTCACGAGTGGGCACGTTGGGGCGCCGACGCTTCACCTTCGGCAGGCGGATCCCCTCCATCACCTCGGGCCGCCCCAGGGTGGTGGCGTAGAGAAACCTGAGGGCGGCGGCGTAGACGATGATGCTGGAGGCGGCGAACTGCCGCACCTTGGTCAGGTGCAGCAGGAACGCGCGCACTTCCTCCCTGCCCATCTTTCCGGGTGCCCGGTTGAAGAAGCCGACGAAGGCCAGGACGCACCGGATGTAGACTTCTTGGGTGCTGTCCGCCAGGGCCGCCAGCTTCATGTCGTCAGACATGACCTCGCGTAGTAGTCTTGGCATGGGTTCTCCTGTGGCCCGGGCGGTGTTTGGAAGATTCTTGCCCGGCCACGGGGGCGTCTTACTCCGAAATCCCCGTTGCGCTCGGGAAATCATCCCCCTTCCTCGCCGCTCACAGCAAGAGCCGGGGCTGTGGACAGGATGGCGAACCCGAAGCGAAGCGCAGGGGTCTCCAAGCATCAGGCGGCCTCAAGGGGGTAGAGCGCAGCCGCCTGATGCGGTCCTGTCCACAGCCCCACGCCAGCCACCTCGTCCTCGTCGACCTTCGACGCAATCACCCGAAGCGTTTCTCGTCAGACACTGCGCTGGGCAGTCGCCCGCTGCCGCGGAGCGGCTTTGTCCAACACACGGGTGCCTCCCACGCTAGCTCGGCACCCAAGTCGCCGCCGGCCTGTCACGCAAGATGGTCTTCCTCGCCGGGCCCCAGCAGGCGGGCAAGACCACCCTGGCCAAGGAACAGCTGCGCCGCAGCGGTCAAGATCCGCAGCACCGCTACCTGACCTGGGACAAGGCCGCCCACCGGGAGCTGATCCTGCAGGAGACCTTTCCCGCCGGCCCCGGGATGCTCGTCCTGGACGAGATCCACAAGTACCGCCACTGGCGCCAGGCCGTGAAGGGCCTATTCGACACGCGCGGTGACGAGCTGCGCATCCTGGTGACCGGCAGCGCGCGCCTGGACCATTACCGAAGAGGGGGCGATTCTCTGCAGGGGCGCTACCACTTCCTGCGCCTGCTTCCCCTCAGCTTGGCAGAGCTGGAGGATCGCTCTCAGGGCAGCCTGGAGGCGCTGCTTCATTACAGCGGCTTTCCCGAGCCCTTCCTCGAGGGCTCGGAACTGCAGACCCGTCGCTGGAGCCGAGAGTATCGCAGCCGCCTCGTGCGCGAGGATCTCAGGGACCTGGAGCGCGTACACGACATCGACTCCATCGAGAAGATGGTCCTGCGTCTGCCCGCGCTGGTGGGCTCTCCTTTGTCGTTGAACGCTTTGCGCGAGGATCTGATGGTCTCCCACCAGTCGGTCAGCCGCTGGATGAGCATGCTGGAGAACCTCTACCTGGTGTTCAGGCTCTACCCCTTCGGGGCTCCCATGATTCGCGCGGTCAAAAAGGAAGCCAAGCACTACCACCTGAACTGGACCGTGGTGCGGGATCCGGGGCCACGCTTCGAGAACCTGGTGGCCTGCCACCTGCTGAAGTGGGCCTTCTTCTTACAGGACACTGAAGGGCGCGACGTCGAGCTGCGCTACTTCCGGGACGTGGACAGGCGGGAGGTGGATTTCGTGTTGGTGGAGGATGGGCGTCCGACCCACTTCCTGGAGTGCAAGCTGGCGGGGCGCAAGCTGAGCACGGCGCTGCGCTACCTCAAGAAGCGTTTCCCCGAGGTCCCCGCTACGCAGCTGGTGCTGCGGGATGCCGATATCGATGTGCAGACAAGGGATGGAATCCGCTTGCAGGCGGCGCGGCTCTTCCTTGCCGAGCTGGTATGAGGCGAGACCGCTAAGAACGCTTCATGTGCTCACCCAGATTCTACGACTACTCCGTATTGTAGGACCGACAATTCCCATCCTTGTCCCGCGGCCCCACCTCCTCGGTCTCGAGGTGGTAGGCCTGGGCGCAGGTCCCCCAGTCCTCGACGATGGTGTCGATCAAGGTGCAGCCCGAGCTGGCCTGCTTGTCCGGGGTCCAGGTCAGGTCCAGGTCGTAGTCGATGGCTTGTTGGCCGTACCAGGTGACCGTCACGGTGCCACCCAGGGTCACGTCGCAGGACAGCGACTCGGGGACATCCACGTCGCCGCCTGCCAGGTAGTCAGCCACCAGGTCGGTGATGTCGATGACCACGTTGCCCACGTTGCAGGTGGCGCTGTTGCCGGAGTTTTCGCAGGTCAAGACCCAGGGCGTCTCGGAGTAGCCGTAGACCTGGGGCACCACCAACTCCAGCTCGCTGTCCACCAGGTCTTTGGGATCCATGGGATCCTGCGGGTACACCGGGTAGGTGTCCACGAGCAGGGTCTGGGCATGGGACTCGAAGGCGGCCGAGATGTCGCAGGGCTCGCTGATGGGATCTTCGCCGCGCTTCGTGATCACCTGGTTGATCACGTCGAGCAGCGTGTCCGGGAGGTCGGCCTTGTCGTTGAGACAGCTGTCGTCCACCTCGGCGCCGACGATGTCGAAGCAGCCACCGTCGAAGCGGGAGAGGTCGAAGCCGGTGTCGGTGTCGGCATCGGTGTCGGCGTCGGCGTCGGCGTCGGTGTCCGCGTCGGTGTCCGCGTCGGTGTCCGCGTCGGTATCGGTGTCGGTGTCCCCGTAGGCAGGACTGGTGTCCTCCTTCTCACTGCATTGATCGCAGCAGCTCAGCGAGAGGACCAGGAAGGGGGGCAGGTGGCGTCGTTTCATCTTCTTCTCCGTTGAACACAGCTATCCAGCGCATCAACATCAGGGAAGCCCCTCCGCGCAGAGCTCCTCCGTGCGCTCGTCCCAGTCCGCCAGGCCGTTCAGGATCATGCGCTGGATGTTCTCCGAGTCCGTGGAGACCACGCCAGCCTCCATGTGGCGCCAGAGCCCCTCGGCGTGGATCGTGCGGCCGGCGCTGGGCTCGTAGAAGATCTCCACGCGCCAGTCCTGGTCGAAGACGTTCTCGGGATCCTCGAAGACCGCCGGCTCGGTCAGCACGCTCCAGGTCACCAGCAGCGGGCCGTAGGGACTCAGGTCGTCGGAGAGCGCCGGCACCCAGCGCGCGCCCCCGGCCAGCTGGGCCTGGTAGATGCCCGCCAAAGGAATGTCCACTTCGTAGCTCACCTCCCAGGTCAAGCGATCGGCGCTGCGCTGCTGGTAGGCCTGCAGGTCAGAGGTGTAGGAGCGGCTGTAGGACTCGAAGGTGTCGTAGAGCTTTCCCTGCTCCAGGAAGATGGCGATGGCCTCCACGCTCTCAAGCCGGCAGGCCAGGGGATTGACCATGAAGAGGCCCACCGCCTGGGAGGGGTTCACCTCGCGGGCCAGGCCCGCCAGGTCGGTCTCCTGCTCGTCCAGGGATGAGAGCAGGCCGTCCAGCGGGTCCTCCAGGCTGCCGGCCAGGGCCGCGCTGTGCAGGTTGATCGCGCCCTGGGCCAGGCTCTCTTCGTCTCCGTGGCGCGCGTTCTGCCAGAAGTGATGCAGCAGGCCGTCCAGGTCCACGGGCGCGGGCTCCACGTCGCGGCAGGCGCCGAGCAGCGCGGGCAGGGTGAGAGGCAGCAAAATGGGTGGCATGGCTCGGACTCCGAGGGGCGGTGCCCTGCCCCTGGTGTACACTGCGGGTCGGCCCTCGGCGAGATTCTGGAAGGCATTCCCATGAGCAGCACGAGAATTCTCTGGCACCAGGATGGGGGCGAGCGCGACGTCCGGAACGAACGCACCGCTATTCTGGACCTGCCGCGCATGGCGCCGCGCCTGGACCTGGAGGCGATCTTCCTGCGGCACTACGAGCAGATCGCGGAGCGCTGCCTGCGCTGGGACAGGCCTGGCCTGGCCGTGGCCGCCCTGGACGAGGAGGGCGTGGTGGCCGCGGGCCGGATCGCGGCCAAGGAAGAGGAATCCAACGCCGCCATCCTGGGACGCCACGGCAAGGCCGACATCTTTCTGCCCGACGATCCTTCCATCTCCCTGCGCCACCTGGCCCTGCTGATCCCGCCCTGGCGCAGCGAGACCGCTGGTCGCTTCCGCCTGCTCGACCTGCGCTCGGGCACGGCCTTCGCCGACGAGCGGGGCCTGCGCCTGGAGGCCCTGGAGGCGGCCGGCCCCGTCTTCCTGCACTGCGGGCACTACCGCATCTTTCTCTTTCCCACCGGCGGCTACCACGTCTGGCCCGATGACGCCGAGGAAGCCTGGGAGTCGATCCCCGAGCGCGTCTACTTGAAGGAAGAGCCCGCCCGCGCCGTGCGCAAGCCCCTGCTGCACGTCGACCATCCCGACCGGCCTGTCAGGGAGCGTTCCGCAGCGGAAGCGGAGGACGCAGAGGAGCCTTCGGGCCCCAGAGAGCTCACCGATCCCGCCTCCTCGTCCATGCGCGTCTCCACCCTGGTGCACACCTCACCGGGGCCGTCCCCGGTCCGGCGGCAGCTGGTCCCCGGCGACGAGGCCCTGGGCGAGTTGAGCGTCCGCTCCCGGACCAGCCGCAGCGTGATCGCGCTGGGCCCCCGGGCGCTGCACCAGGGCGTGCTCCTGGGTCGCTACGCGCGCTGCGACAGCGACGGCCTGGTGGAGCTGGCACAACGGGCCATCTCCAGGGTGCACCTGCTGATCATCGGGCTGGACGGGCGGGTCTGCGCCGTGGACGCGGCCAGCACCAACGGCGTGCGGCACGGGGGCAGGACCATGCGGGCGATGACGCTCTACGATGGCTGCGAGCTGAAGCTGGGCGAGGTGGTGAAGCTGACCTGGAGGGTGGCGCACTGAGGGAAGCTCAACCCCGCCGTCTACGCCCCACCGCCCCCAGACCCAGGGCCAGCAGCAGCCACCCCGCGGGTGCGGCGCCGCGCCCGCTGGCGCAGCCGCAGTCCTCCTCGCCCTTGCCCTTGCCCTTGCCCTTGCCGCTGGCCGTGTCGTCGGGCGTGGCGGGCTCGTCGGCGCCGTCGCAGTCCTGCCAGACATCGGCGTCCTCGTCGTCGCAGTCCGCGCCGGCGCATTCCCCGGCCAGGTAGCCGTCGCCGTCCACGTCGCAGAGGTCGCCGTCCTGGCAGTCGTTGTCCAGGCCGTCGTAGGGCACCTCGATCTGGCCTGGGTTGGCCGCGGGCTCGATGTCGTTGCAGTCGCCGGGCACGGCGGCGTAGCCGCTGGGCTGGTCGCAGGCCACCACGGTGGCGCCCTCGATGCCATAGCCATCGGCGTCCTGGTCCAGATACCAGGTGCTGGCGTCGCTGGCGTCGTCTTCGTCCGTGTCTCCGTCGCAGTCGTTGTCCGCGCCGTCGCATAGCTCGGTGGCGTCGGGGTTGATCTCGATATTCTTGTCGTCGCAGTCTTCGCCCTGGGCCACGCCGTTCTTGGGCTGTTCGCAGTACTCGGCCATCGAGCCGATGGCACCGAAGCCGTCACCGTCCACGTCGGTGTAGTAGCTGGCGGCGTCGTCGGCCTCGTCGTCCGTCAAGCCGTTGCAGTCGTTGTCGATCCCGTCGCAGTACTCGGTGCCCCCTGGGCTGGCGGCGGGCTCCTCGTCGTCGCAGTCGGTGCCGGCGGTAACGCCCTCGGCGGGGTCGTCGCTGCCCCAGCCGTCGCCGTCGGCGTCGGTCATGCAGTCGCTGGCCGACTCCTCGAAGGCCGCTCCCGGGTAGGTGGTGGCGTCGAAGTCGTCGCAGTCGTCGCCGCCAGCCACGGTGTCCTCGTGCCCGTCGTCGTCGGCGTCGAAGGAGCGGTAGTAGACGTAGGCCTCGCGGGAGGACTGGTCCCCCACGATCACGTCGTGGTAGCCGTCGCCGTCCGTGTCGCCAGCGCCGTCCACGGCGGCGCCGAACTGACCCGCGCCCGTCAAGGTGACGATGGAGGTGGTGTCCACGCCGCTGGACGAGCCGCGGTAGAGGTAGACCTCCTTGGCGCGGTAGCTGCCCACCAGCACGTCGTCGTAGCCGTCGCCGTCCACGTCGCCTGCGCCGGCGACGGTCTGCCCGTAGCCTTGCACCTTGGTCTCGGTCAGCGAGGTGGTGGCCTTGGCGGCCAGGCCCTTGGCCGAGCCGTGGTAGACGTAGACGTAAGCTTGGCCGGCGCCGTAGCCGCTGCTGCGGGTGTCGGCCACCAGCACGTCGTCGTAGCCGTCGGCGTCCACGTCCCCGGCCCCGGCGACCCAGATGTAGTTGGCATTGCCCGAGCCGGTCAGGCTGGTGGTGGCCTTCTCGGAGATGCCCGCCTTCGAGCCTTGGTGGAGCGCGGCCGCGGTGCTGCCGTCGGTGACCAGCAGGTCATCGTAGCCGTCGCCGTTGACGTCGCCGGCGGCGGCCGGGATCACCACCTGGTTGTTGGTGGCGCTGATCTCGCTGGTCTCGAACTGGGACACGCCGGTGACCGAGCCGTGGAAGACGAAGGCGCCACCCTGGCGCCCCACCGCGATGTCGTCGTAGCCGTCGCCGTTCACGTCGCCTACGCCGCTTACGAAGCGGCCGAACTGGCGGTCGTTGCTGCCCCCGCCTCCTCCCGTGGTCTCCTTCAGGATGGTGGTGGTGGCGCTGCTCGCCACGCCCGTGATCGTGCCGTGGTAGACGTAGGCCGCGCCGGCGTAGCCGCTGTAGGAGTATTGGCCCACTACAACGTCGTCGTAGCCGTCGCCGTCCACGTCGCCAGCCCCGGCCACGGCGTAGCCGAAGCCGCTGTTGCCCCGCAGGCGGGTGGTGGCGCTGGTGGAGACGCCCTAGGCCGAGCCCGGGAAGACATAGGCCCCCCGGGCGCCAGAGGCGCCTACGACTACGTCGTCGTAGCCGTCGCTGTCCACGTCGCCAGCCCCGGCCACGGCGTAGCCGAAGCCGCTGTTGCCCGACAGCGTGGTGGGGGAGCTGGACAGCAGGGGATCGACGGTGATGGGGTAGCGGGCCCAGCTGTCGTCGATCACGACGCGCAGGCTCTGTTCCCCGGCCTGCAGCCGCGCGCGCAGCCGTTTGCCGCTGGCATCCCAGGCCTTGACATGCCCGTAGGTCCAGCTGCCGCCCTGGGGGCCGACGATGTGGGCGCTCCTGCCCTGCTCGTCCAGCACCAGGCGCTGGACCTCGGGCAGCTGCACCTCGAACACCAGGGGCTGCGCCGCCGCGGGGCAGCGGGTCTCCACCCGGCCTTTCACCAGCACCATCTTGGCGTCCTGGGGCGCGCAGTCCTGGACGGTCGCCTCTCGCTCGCCCTCGGGGGCCGCCGAAACGGACCAGCCCTGCTGCAGGCCGCCTTCCTGGCCCGCCCACCACTGGATGAGCCCGGAGTGGGCGTACTCCAGGCGCTGCACGCAGTCCTCGGAGGAGAGAACCCCGTCCAAGCAGGCTCCCAGCCGGGGTTGCGCCTGCGCCACCGGCGCCAGCGCTCCCTCCCGTCCCCAGGCCGAAAAGCGCAGGCTCAGCTGCTCGTCGTCGCGCTGAACCCGCACGCCGCTTCCGTCGAAGACGGCGCTCATGTCCTGCCAGGGCAGGCTCACGCCGAAGCGCGTCTCGTCCAGGGCGCGGATGCTGCGCGCCTGGGAGGCGCTGACGCTCTCGACGCTCTCGAGCCCGGCCGCGGGGAGCGGGAAAGAGCTCACCTGCGAGGGGCCCTGGCAGGCGGCGGCGATGCCGGCGATGAAGAGCAACGAGAGGGCTTGCTGGTGGCTGGGCATGGGAGGCTCCGCGCAGGGTGAACCGAGTAGTACTATGAAGCACTGCGGCGGCGAGTTGTCCACCGTAATGGCGGCTCAAGATGTCAGGGGTGTGGAAAGAAGGGATAGGGAGCAGCATGCCTCACCTGTTCTCCCTCCTGCTGCGCGCCGCCGAGCGGGGTCCGCAGCGCGGCATGATCGTCCCCGACGGCAACTCACGCAGCTCTGGCCACAGCTTCAGGGACGAGGACATCGTCTCCTTCGACGCCCCCGCCATCGGCCTGGCCAGCCTGCTCTTCGCTATCCAGGGCGACTGCGAGTTCTCCGGCGCTGCCGCGCGGCGAGGACCTACGAGGTGTCCGAACGACGAGCAGAGACTCAGCCATAGTTGACGAAAATGGCACTATCTGAAAATACTGCGACATGCGCGCATGTACGCCCCGTCCCTTGCTGTCGTCCCCATGAGCGCACGCGACGACAGTCCCCCCGCTGACGAGCCGGCAGCGAGCAGCGAGACCTATGCCTTCGACGTCGACACGCTGGACGATGCCAAGGCATCACAGCCGCCGAGTGGTGTTCGGGTCGCCGGGACGAGGACGTTGGCTCCCGAGATCCAGGATCGATATTCCGACGTCACGCCGGGAAAGCCCGGGGAGCTGGGTCGCGGGGGCATGGGAGTCATCCGCGAGGTCTTGGACCGCCACCTGTCGCGTAAGGTGGCCCGCAAAGAGCTGCTGTCTTCGAGTCGTCCCTCCGCCGGTGGTCAGCCGTCTGACACGCAGCGTTTCCTCCGGGAGGCCCGGGTCACGGCTCAGCTCGAGCACCCGAGCATCGTACCCATCTACGAGCTGGGTCTCACACAGCAGGGCCGCCCCTACTACACCATGCGACGTGTGCGAGGAGCGTCGCTCGATCAGCTCCTTGGGTCCCGCAAGAGTCTCCAGGAGCGCCTGGAGCTGCTGGGTCACCTGATCGACGTCTGTCAGGCGCTGGGCTACGCCCACAGCCGTGGCGTCGTTCACCGAGACGTGAAGCCCGCCAACGTGATGGTGGGGGCCTTCGGAGAGACCGTCCTGCTGGACTGGGGGCTGGCTCGACTCCAGGATGACGAGGAGCCCGAGCCGCAAGCCGACGAAGCGCTGGACGGACGGGTGGACACGTCGGGCACGGGCCGTACCGTCGACGGCGCGGTGATGGGTACGCCCAGCTACATGAGCCCGGAACAGGCCTGGGGACGTACCGCGAGCCTCGACGCGCGCTCCGATGTGTGGAGCCTGGGCGCGATGCTCTACGAGCTGCTCTGCGGGGCGCCGCCGCACGAAGCTCATGACCTCATGCACCTCCTGGAGAAGGCGAGGAGCGGAGTCGTGCTGCCCGCCCAGGAGCGCGAGCCCGCAGCGCCCCCGGACCTGGCAGCCATCGCGATGAAGGCCCTCGCGGAGGAGCCCAAGAACCGCTACGACTCAGCCGGCCAGCTTGCAGAAGAGCTGGAGTCCTGGCGTTCCGGGCGCGCTATCGCCGCCTACAACTACTCGGCACGGGAGGTCTTGTGGCGCTTTCTTCGCCGGCACAAGACCACCGTGATGGTGGGCGGCGTGGCGTCCTTGGCCCTGATCGCGTTGGGCCTGGGATCCTACGTGCGCATAGGCCAGGAGCGCGACCTCGCGCTCGTGGCGCTGGAGGAGGCCGAGCAACAGCGGCTCCTGGCCGAGGCGGGTCGGCAGGAGCTGCTCGGATCCCGCCCTCAAGCCCTCGCCCTGGTGCGGGCAGCGGCGGATCTCGGGGCCGCCCACACCGAGGCCGAGCAATACCGCCTCGCGACCACAGGAGGGCTGCTCACCGTGCTGGAAGGCACCGATGTCTCCCTCGCCGAGCTCGCATTCTCGGGCGATGGGGCTCACCTGGTAGCCGGGGGCTGGGAGGGCGGCGCCATGGTGTGGGACCTCGCCACCGGCCTACGGCAGGACATCGCCACTCCGGATCAGGGCCGTACGGCAAGGGCGATCGGCTTCCGACCAGGCACGAACCAGGTGTTCGTCGCCGACGAAGACGGTCATGCCGGACTCTGGGGTGCCGACGACGGCGAGCTGAAGCTCCGTCTCGCATCCACCGATACCGGCATCACCAGCTGGGTGGCAGCTCCGGACGGCAGCTGGCTCGCGGGGGGTGCTGAGGACGGCCGCATCGTCACCTGGAATCCGGAGACCGGGCAGCTGACGGCGGTGCTGGAGGGGCATGGTCAGCCCATCTCCGAGCTGGCAGTGTCGCCGGACGGCAGCCGCTTGCTCGTACCCGCTGCAGGCAGCGAAGCCTGGGTGTGGGGGATCGCGTCAGCGGAGCTGTTGGCCAGGCTGGTCCTGGGCTCGGGCCAGACCGCCCGCGTGGCGTGGTCCCCGGCGGGGAACCGCCTCGCCGCGGCCACGAAGAGCGGGCGAACCCGGATCTGGGACGCTGCCAGCTTCGACGTGGTGGGAAGTACGGAGCATGGACGCATGGTTCGAGGGCTGGCCTTCTCGCCGGACGGAGAACTCATCGCTTCAGGTGCCCAGGACGGGACCGTACAGCTGCTCTCCAGCGCGACCGGTGAGCTGGTGCGGGTCCTGGAGAGCGAAACGGGAGCAGTGCGTACCCTGGCCTTCACCCCCGATGGCCAGCGACTCGTGACCGGGGGCCTGCAGGGCCTGGTCGAGGTCTGGGACATCGCCAGCGGAACCCGCCTGTCGGCGGGTGGCGCGGACAGCTCCCACGTGGGACGTGTCCGGGCTTCTCCCTCCAGCGTCTCCGTGGCCGCGGTCACCTTTGCACCCGACGTCTACCTGTGGCGCGACATGCCGGGCCTGCTGCAGCGCGAGTACGCGAGGCCGCGCAGGGGCCTGTACCGCGAAGTGGCCATCTCCGGGTCGGGAAGGTGGGGAGCATCTCATGCGCGCAAGGAAGAGCTGACGGTCTACGACCTCGCTGCGGGCCGGGAGGCCTGGACCGCAAGGGTTCGCGCGCGGCCCCTGCGCCATGTCTCATTCTCTCCATCGGGTAGGCTGCTCGCCGCCGCCAGCCATGGTGACGGTGTGGCGATCGTTGACGTCGCTTCGGGTGATGTCCGGCAGGAGCTGACTGCCGAGGTCCCATGGGGGCACTCCATGGGCTTCCTCACCGAGCAGCAGCTCGTGATCGCCACGACGAGTGGCGGACTCGAGGTTCACGATGTGCATACGGGCGTGCGCACCGGCGTCTACCGGGCCTGCGACGGGGGGCCTGACAGGGAGCTCGTGCTGGCCCCGCAAGCAGGCATCGCCGTCACGATGACCGATGGGCGCCTGGTCGGCTGGGACCTGCACCGGGGTGTCCTGCTCCTGGACTCCGTCTTGGCGGGCGCCAGCGCGTACCAGGTCATCGACCTGTCCGACGATGGTTCCCTTGTCGCCTACGCGAGCTCCAGCGGGGACGTCGGGGTTCGGCGGACGGCATCCGGAGAAGCGGTCTTCGAGGGGCGGATCGCCCGGGCCCAGGCGGCGGACCTCTCTGCGGATGGAACCTTGCTCGCGGTAGGCGACGAGAACGGTGGTGTGCACGTGCTCGAAGTCTCCACCGGGGCGGCGATGGTCCGCTGCGGCGGCCACCCTTCGGACGCGCTCCGCGTCGCGTTCACTCCGGGCAGCCGCTACCTCGTGAGCACCGGTGGCGATGAACTGCGCGTCTGCGATCTTCGGACCGGAGCCCCATTCCTCGTCGCGAGCGCTCCGGGCACGCGCAGTCTGGCGCTGTCGTCAGACGGCTCGACCTGGATCTCAGGCGGCGACCGAGGCACCCTGCGTACCTGGAGGCTCCCAGAGGTCGAGCAGGTCGCCGAGGGAATCAGGAGCATCGGGCAGGCCACGAACCTGCGCGTCTGCAGAGACAGCTTCGGAGTCGTGCCCGTGGTGCCCTTTCCGTCGGCCTCCTCGGTCTGGGCGCCGGCGCGGTCCTGTCCCGAAGGTCTCTGACAGGATCCCGTGCTACGTGCGGCCATGGATGGATCTCCTCGAGCGGTCCATCAGAGGAGCGTCTTTGCCCAATGCCTGGTTGGCGTCTACGGGCGCCATGCACCAACGCCGTGCTGCTCGATAGTTGATGTACTTCCTGGGACCTCCCCCAGGGGATGGGGTACATTGGCATGATGTCCGAAGTGTAGCTGCAAAGGCGGCATTTCGCCGTCGGCTCCACGGGCTGGGCGGCGCCTCGCAACACAGGCCAGGCGACATGGCCGGCGGGGTCCGCCCGGGGCTTGTCCTCATCCCTTCCTGCCCTCCGTTGCACGTCTGGAAGGCCCTCTTCGCGTCCATGGCGCCCATTCCGCGTGTTTGGGGGCGCTCGAGGCTGACCGGGCCGGGATTCGGGCGACAGCTCCGCCATCGCCGCTCCTTCGGCCTGGCGGCATCGTTCCGACGGAGCGGCTCCAGGCTCTGCGCTTGCGACCGCCCGCGCCCTCCTTCGTCAGCGTGCCCCAGGAGACCTTCTGGGGAGGCGGCGGGACCACCTCCCGCCGCCATTCGGAGCGCGCGCCGAGGACGCCATGCTGCTGCACAGCGCGTAGAGATACCGTTCTTTCCCGGCCGAGCGACCAGGGCCGCGAGCCTGGCCAGCAAGTCTAGCGGGGAGACGAGCAACTCGACGGAGCCGTCTGACCAGGGCATGCGCAGCTTCAGCGCCAGCATGCCGTCCTCGCGCCGCTGCAAGCGCTCCTTGGCCAGCGGAGGCCTGAGAAGGTAGCGGCTTGGACGTTCCAGGTCCTCACGCGCATCCGCAGCCACGAGCGTTCCGGCGTGCAGATTGTATCCGTCGCACTGGGCGCAAGTGCGCGGCGGCAGGTCGCGTCGCAGGCCGCCCAGCCGCCAGGCTCACGCCGAGGCGCGTCTCGTCCAGGGCGCGGATGCTGCGCGCCTGGGAAGCACCGCAGCGGCGCGTTGTCCGCCGTATTGGCGGCTCGAGATGTCAGGGGAGTGGAAAGAAGGGATAGGTGGGGGCATGCCTCACCTGGTCTCACTGCTGCTGCGCGCCGCCGAGCGAGCTCCGCAGCGTGGCATGACCGTCCCCGACGGCACCTCCCGCAGCTGGCTCCAGCTGCTGGAGGCCGCGTGGCGAGCGGCCGGAGGCCTGCGGGCGGCCGGCCTGCGCCCGGGGGATCCGCTGTTGCTGCTGCTGGCCGACATCTCTGATTTCTTCCCCATCTTCTGGGGGGCGCTGCTGGCGGGCGCCACGCCCGTGCCCCTGGCTGGACCCCGCAATCCTTCCCGAGGAGAGCGGGAGCGCATCGCTCGCGTGCTGGGCCTGTTGGGT
>CAYVQL010000094.1:0-33507 GCA_964454135.1 uncultured Enterobacterales bacterium
CGCCAGGCCGCCCCTGGTTTCATAATCCAGGGGCGGCCTGGCTGGCCGGTGGGGGACTCTTGCGGCGCAGCTTGCTTCTCAGCTCCCGCGCCCAGGGAGCCGGCTGCTGGTGCCCCTGGGCCTTCCACCAGGGATTGAGCACGCGCACGGCGTTGCGCTCGGAGCGCGCCTGGGGAATGGAGACCGGACGATGATCGTGCATGCGGCGCACGCCGGCGCAGAGCGCCGCGCCGCTGACGGCCTCGGCTGCCACGCTGCCGCCATTCAGCCCAGGGGGTGGCCCATCGCCGCCCAGCAAGCCGCTGAAGCCGATGTCCACGTAGTAGAGCACGGCCCAGGGAAAGGCGTCGAAGAGGGTGCCCAGGAAGGACGCCATGACCTGCTGCTCGTGAATAGCGGCCGGCGTGAACTTGACGAAGAGCAGCCCCTGCGGGGTCAAGCCGCGCCGCGCCTCGGCGTAGAACTCCGCGCTGTAGAAGGCGGGCGTGGCGCGGGGGCCGTAGGCATCCGCCACGATCAGGTCCCAGCTATGCTCGGCGGTGCGCAGGAACTGGCGACCGTCCGCCGCCACCAGCCGCAGCCGTGGATCGTCCAGGATGTCCTCTGTGCCGAAGTGGGACAGGAGCTCCTGCTGCCGCTCGTCCAGCTCCACCACCACCAAGCTGGAAAGCTCGGTCTCGTGCAGGAGCGTATGCGCCGTCTCGCCGGTTCCCAGGCCGATGACGAGCACATGTTGGGGATCGGACAGCAGCGAGGCTGGCACCAGCGCCCGTCGAGCGTGGTCGTTGACGGCGCCCCGGCGCCCCTCCTCGATGCGGTGGCCCCCCGAGATCAGCACCCGGCCACCCCGTTCGTCCCTGGCCACCAGGCTCGTGGTGACGCGGCCATCCCTGGCGGCCACCAGCGCTTCCCCGGGATGCAGCAGCCGCAGGCCGGCCACCGGCGCTGTGCGCAGCAGCAACAGCGACAGGACTGGCAGAGCCAGCGCCGCCCAACCCAGGGCCCAGCGGCGCCTGCCGTCTCGCAGCAAGCCCAGCAAGCCCACGGCGGCGGCCAGGCAGGTCAGGACCAGGATCCAACGTTGAGCTCCCAGCTGCGGAATGGCCCAGAATCCCGTCAGCAAAGAGCCCACCACGGCGCTACACGTGTTCAGCGCGTAGAGCATGGCCAGCTGTCTCTGGCTGCCCCCGCTGGCGAAGAGCTCGTTGCTGAGCAAGGGGAAGCTGGCTCCCAGGCAGAGCGCGGGCAGCAGGGGCAGGCAACCCTCCAGCAAGGGCCGCACGTGGGCTCCGAAAAGCAGGACCCTGCTGGGCTCGAGCAGCAGCAGGTTGCCCAGGATCAGCAGGAGCTGCAACGCCGCGAGCAGGCTGGCCGCGCGCTTTCCCAGGCGATGCCCGGCCAGTCCCCCCAAGCCGATTCCAGCCAGCACCGCGGCCAGCACGCAGGCGAAGGCCAGCTGTCCCGAGCCGAAGAGCGTCGCCAGCAGAGGTTCGGACAGCCGGCTCCAGCTCACCTCGAAGGCCAGGGCTGTAAACCCGGTCAGGGCGGCCAGCAGCCAGAGCGTGGCCGATGGCCCCAATCCGGATCGCGCCCTGGCGACCCCTTGCTGGGCAGGCCCAGGCTCGTTTCCCCTGGTGAGGGCAGCCCACGCCATGGCGAGGCCCGCCACTGCCAGGTTGCCGCAGCCCAGCGCCAGGCTTCCCCAGCGCAGACCCAGGGCCCAGGGCAGCCAGAGGCCGGCCAGCAAGGCGCCTCCCGCCGCGCCCAGGGCGTTCAGTCCATAGGCCAGGCCCACGCGGCCAGGCCGGCACGAGGCCTGCAGGGCGGCGGTCACGGCTGGAAAGGTCGCGCCCAGGGCGAGGGCCGGCGGCCCCACCAGCAGCAGGGCGACGCCCAGCCGCAGGGCGCTGGCGGGCAGCCCCTCGCCGAGGTCGATCAGGCTGCGCAACAGGGGCTGGGCCAGCAGGTCCAGGGCCCAGGGCAGGCCTGCGCCCCAGATCCCTACGAAGGCCTCCAACAGGGCGTAGCTGCGCAGGCCGCCCCACCTGCGCAACAGGGCGGGAGCCAGGGCCGCTCCCAGGCCCAGCCCCCCCAGAAAGACCGCGGTCACCGCGGCGATGGCCTCCATGCCCGCCCCGAACAGGGGCGTGAACGAGCGCACCCAGACCACCTGCCAGGCCAGTCCCACGGCACCGGAGCAACAGTACAACGCCAGCAGGAGAGCCGCCTGGCTGCGGCCCAGGCCGGTTCCGCCCCTTCCTCGGCTTGCAGCGCCCATCGTCCTCCACGGTCGGAATCCAGGATGCGCCCCTGCGCCAGGGATCGCATCGTCACGGTCGCGGATAACCTGCCCGGTTATTGCCGGGGCAGAGCGGGGCCTCTTCACCGCCTGGGCCCCGGCTCGCGCTCCACGCCTCTCCTGTCCAGCGCTGCCCCACGGAGGACCCCAGATGCGCCAGAAATCCGCCAGCGTCCCGGCCGCTCGCGCCGCCGGTGCAGCGTTCCTGCTGGGCTTCCTCTGTTGGTGCGGCTTGGCCTTGCTCCTGGATCGCTATGGGCAGCGCGCCATCCCGGAGGGGAGCTGGGACGCCATCATCGTGGCGGGCTGTCGGGTGGATCCCGGCGGAATCCCCTCCCCTGCCCTGCGGAACCGCACCGAGCTGGCCGTGGACCACTACCAGCGAGGCAGAGCTCCTTTGCTGCTCTTCACGGGCGGGACGGGCGCCCATCCACCGAGCGAAGCGGCGGCGGCGGCGCGGCACGCACGGCAGCTGGGCGTACCCGACAGCGCTATTCTGCTGGAGGACACCTCCACTTCCACAGAGGAGAACGCTCGCAACAGCGCTGCGCGCCACCCGTTGCGGCGTGTGCTGGTGGTCAGCGACAGCTACCACGTCTTTCGGGCGGGCCGCGTGTTCGCACGGCATTTCGAGCAGGTGGAGACGGACGGCTCGCTGGCCCCGCTCTGGCCCCGCGCTCTCGGCGCCATGCGGGAGGTCCTGGCGATCTGCTGGTACGCGGTCCGTGGTCGCCTGTGACGCCTCGCCTGTCCCTGAGGCCCGCGCTTGTCCCGTCCTGGGCCGACATCCCAAGGGAAGAACGCCCCCAGAGGTGGTTTTCCACCTGACCCGCAGGTATGGACCTGTCCGCCTCGATGGATATAGTATGGTTCATCATGTCGGGTTGCCAGGAGTCCCGCCCTGCCTGATCGTCCCACAGAGCCGTCGAACACAGCCAGCATCACGCAGACCTGCATCGGCGAGATCATTGCTGGACGATATGAGATCGTACGACTGATCGCTCGCGGGGGCATGGGCTCGGTCTACCAGGCCGAGCAACATCCGCTGGGACGCGCGGTGGCCATCAAGTTCCTCCATCCACCCCTGGACCACGTCGCCGCCGAGCGCGATTCCTTCGAGAAGCGCTTCAACACCGAGGCCGGCGTGCTCGCCAAGCTAAGCGACGGCAACACCGTCGCCATCTACGACTACGGCCAGACCGATGACGGGCGCTCCTACCTGGTGATGGAGTACGTCGAGGGCAAGCCGCTCTCACGCCTGCTCAAGGAGGAGGCCCCCCTGGAGCCGCTGCGGGCCTGCGAGCTGATCCTGCAGGTCTGCTGCGCCCTGCGCAACGCCCACCGGCAGGGCATCATCCACCGCGATCTCAAGCCCTCCAACCTACTCATCAAGCGGGAGAATGACGGCGAAGAGCTTGTCAAGGTGGTGGATTTCGGACTCGCCAAGCTCACGCGGGACGACCAGACCATCACCCTGGATGGCTTGATCCTGGGCAGCCCGCACTACATGTCCCCCGAACAGGTCAAGGGCTTGGACGTGGATGAGCGCAGCGACATCTACGCTGTGGGCGTGTTGCTTTACCGCTGCGTCACGGGCCGGCCGCCCTTTCACGGCGCCAACAGCACGGCCACCATGCTGGAGCACCTGCAGAAACCCATCCCGCACCTGGCGGACCACCTCCCCGACAAGGTCTTTCCCGTGGGCTTGGAGAAGCTGATCCACCGCTGCATGGCCAAGAGACCAGCTGACCGATTCCGGGATGTGGCCACCTTGATGACCGCCATCAAGCGCCTGGAGGATCCCCAGGCAGCCAGCGTCGAGAGCGACTCCCTGGAGCAGACCGCCCCCATCACGCCGCTGAAGGAGAGGCGTTCGCTGGCTCTGCCGCTCTTCGTGGCAGGCGTGGCGCTGATAGCGTTGCTGATCGCGGTGCTGCGGGTGCAGGCCTGGCGCAGCGCGAACAGCGACCCGGTCGCGACCGCACCAGCCCCGGCCAGCCCAGCGGAGCCGCTGTCCGCCGCACCTGAACCGGGCAGCTCTTCCCAGCCCGAGCCCATAGCCATCATGCTGCACCTCACCTCCCAGCCTCCCCAGGCCGAGGTGCTGCTGGACGGATCCAGCATCGGGTTGACGCCCTTCACCTACGAGACATCCCTGGTCTTTCAGTCTGGCGGCAGCGAACCCGACATGCACCGCCTGCAGTTTCACAAAGAGGGCTACCAGGGTCGCACGCTGGACCGCGACCTGGGTTCTTTGCGCGACCACCGCATCGACGTGCAGCTTCAACCCCTGCCGTCGGCTCCCCAGCCGGTGTCAGTGAAGGAGAAAGCAGTCGAGGAGGAGGCCGTCAAAGAAGCCGTGCCGGCCGCGCCCACGGCCAGTGACGCCCCCCCGGAGGTCACCGAGCCGCCGGCCGAAGCCTCCGAGCCGCAGACTGCGATCGAAGCTCCAGCCGCACCCGCCCCCCCCGAGGGCTACAAGAAATCCCCCTACGATTGATCTCGCTCCAACCTCGAGGCTGCCAGAGAGCCAGAAACCCGCGCCGAAGGGGAGCCCGTCTCCCTCGCTGAGCTGAACCCGGAGTTCGAATGAGGCTGCATCTAGATGCGCTCGGCGGAAGTGCCGAGCACTTCCACCGAGCGCAGATAGAGGCCCGCGAAGCGGGCCGCCTGGAGGAGCGCCGAAGGCGCGGGGGGCAGAGCCCCCCAGAAGAAACACAGGATGACCTCGGCCCCGCAACGCGGGATGCGCGAAGCGCGCGGAAATGGCGTCGCCATTTCTGCCTAGGTCATCCAGTTCGGGCATGTCGCGCCAGCCTGCGCCTGGTGGCGCCGACGATCCTGGGCGCTCTGCTGGCCCAGCCCGCCTGGGCGGATCCGCGCGACGAGGCCAGGCGGCACTTCAGCACAGGCCTGGAGCTGGTTCGCCAGGGTGCCTACGAAGAAGGCGTCGAGCAGTTCATGAAGGCCTACGCCATCATGCCCCACCCCTCGGTGCTCTACAACGTGGCCCGCGCCTACGCCGACGCCGCCATCTACGGATCCGCCATCGAGTACTTCGAGCGCTACCTGGCCTCCGATCCTGCCGACCGCCTGGAAGTGGAGAGCATCATGGCGGCGCTGCAGATGCGCATCGAGGCCCAGCGAGAAGAGGCGCTGGCAGCCGAAGCGCCCTCAGAGCCGCCGCAAGGCCTGGCGAGCGCCACCAGCCAGGAGATCGAGGACCTGAGGCGCCACGCCCAGGAGCTGGCCCTTCTGGCCGAGAAGCTGCAAGCGCGGGGCGCAGCGACGCAAGAACCGGCAGCCGGGGCGCAGCCCGTCACCGGCGAGGCCAGCGAGCCCACCGAGGCCCAGCCGGCGGAGCAGGCCTCCACCGCCCCCCTGGACCTGGGCCAGGAAGGCCTGTTCGAGGATCTCTACGACCGGGTGGTGGTCACGGCCGCGCGCTACGGGCAGAACCCCCTCGATGCCCCCTCGGCCATCACCGTCATCACGGCGGAGGACATCCGCATGTCCTCGGCAGCCTCCGTAGCGGACCTGCTGCGCAGCGTGCCGGGCATGGACGTCATGCAGCTGGCCTCCAGCCATTCCGAAATCGGCATCCGCGGCTTCAACCGCCGCCTCTCCAACAAGGTGCTGGTGCTGATAGACGGCCGCTCCGTCTACCTCGATTTCCTGGGTTCCACCCTGTGGGGCACTCTGCCCGTCACGCTGGAGGAGATCGAGCGCATCGAGATCATTCGCGGCACGGGCTCGGCCATCTACGGCGCCAACGCCTTCTCCGGCGTGGTGAACATCATCACCTACGCCCCTGGCGGTCCCGGCGCCCGCAACCAGATAGCGCTCTCCGCTGGCAGCCCGGGCTACGGGCGGGGCACCATGGTGCTGACGGGCCGCAAGGGCGACATGGCCTATCGGGCCAGCATGGGGGCCAACCGCCACGGGCGCTGGGCCCAGCAGCTGGATCCCGAGCTGCGGGCCGACTTCAGCTCGCCCGTCGAAGACCAGAGCGCGGCCCTGGACACGCAGACCCTCAACGCGCAGCTGGACTGGCGGCTGCCCAAGGGCTCCTTCGCCTCGATCTCCGGCGGCTACAACCAGGGGCTGACCGAGTTCTACGCCATCGGCACGCTGCGGGATTTCTACGCCGACCAGGCCAACACCTACCTGCGAGGCGACGTGGGCTCGGGGCCGTTCCACCTGCGGACCTTCTGGAATCGCTTCCGCACCGACACGGGGCACTGGTACTTCCCGACGGGCGGCTCGGACCTGGCCGCCGAGGTCCTCTCCGACGTCTTCGATGTCGATCTGGGGGGCGACTGGAAGCTGGGACAGCACGAGCAGCACCGCCTGTCCGCCGCCCTGGGCTACCGCCACAAGGCCATCTCCTGGGACTACCTGGACATGCCGCGGCAGGAGCACCACTTCGGCGCCTACCTGCAGGATGAGTCGCGCTTCGGACCGCTGGGCCTGACCGGTTCGCTGCGCATCGACGTGCATCCCCTGGTGGGCGTGCAGCCCTCTCCCCGCCTGGCCGTGGTGACCCACGTCTCGGATGGTCGCGCCCTGCGCCTGGGCGGCGGCACGGCCTTCCGCGCGCCCACCTTCATGGAGTCCTACCTGGCCATGGACCAGTACCTGGACACGGATGGGCTGGCGGTCACCTCGGTGGGCGACATGGAGCTGGAGCCCGAGAACATCCTGTCGATCGAGGTGGGCTACCTGGATCACCAATCGGACTGGTGGCGCGGCGAGGCGACGGTCTGGTACAGCCGGGTGAACAACCTGATCGACCTGGGCCCCATCTACGCCGACGAGCGCAGCGGGCTCTTCGACGACGAGCTGGCCGCCTACCACGTGGGCAGCACCAGCTTCCTGAACGAGGACACGGTCTACCGCGCCTACGGAGGCGAGCTGGCCTGGGAGTGGTTCGGCATCGACGGGCTGGACCTGAGCCTGAACTACGCCCTGACCTTCGTCCAGGCGCTGGAGGAAGAGGACCTGGTGCAGCAGCTCTCGACCCCAGTGCACAAGATCAACGCAGGCGTCATCTACCGCTCGCCCTGGCGCGTGGACGCGGCCATGCACGCCACCTGGATCGACAAGCAGGTCTGGCCCATCCGCGCCTTTGACGACCAGGGACAGGTGGTGGTCACCGACACTCCCCTGGACGGCTGGGTCCTGCTCTCCAACAAGCTGGTGCTGCACGTCATGAAGGAGCAGCGCCTGGACCTGGCCGTGGACGCCTGGAACTGGCTTGCCCTGCTCCCCGCAGTGGGGCCGCACCGCGAGCACCCCCTGGGCCAACCCGTGGACGCACGCGTCTTCGGCTCACTCACCACCCGCTTCTGAACCTGGAATCTCCATGATAAGCGCGCTGCTGCTCTGTACGCTGGCCGGATGCGCCTACGTCCCCCCGCTGGACTCGGGGCTGGCTCCCGAGCCCACGGCCGCCCTCTCCGGTGTGGCCATCACCCTGGACGGGACCGCGCCCACCGGCAATGGCCACATCCTGCTCTACGACGCCGCGGATCCGCCGCCTCCAGGGGGCTTCGGCGCCCCGGCCGACCTGGCCACTTTCTCGGGATCGGCCTGGAGCTCCGTGGCGGGGACCGCCAGCGCGCCCTGGAGCCTGACCGGCGTGCCCGAGGGCACCTGGCTCATCACGGCGCTGTCGGACGAGGACGGCGATTTCAACCCGCTCTACGACTTCACGGCCGGCGCCACCTGCGGCGATCGCAGCGGGGCCTACATCAGCGACTCGGCCAGCATGTCTGTGCAGCCGCTGGCGGTCACGCCTCCGCAGAGCATCGACGGCATCCCGGTGGTGCTGGGCGCCCCCATCGAGACCGAGCGCCCCGCCTTCTCGTTGCTGGATGGCGGGCAGGTGACCCAGCCCGCCTCGCTGCACGAGTACGTGGCCAGCCCCCACCTGATCACGCTGCAGTCCATGGGCATCCACCACGAGCTGCTGGAGCTGGCCGATCCCGACGCCGCGGATTGCCCCGCCCGCTTCCACGTCACGCTGCTGGACGCCGACGGCGACGGGGCCCTGGATCCCCACAGTGACGAGACCTTCGCCGCGTTCGGTCTCTACGACATCTGGCCCAAGGTCTACCTGTTCTACTACCAGGACACCGACGGCAGCTCGCTGCCGGAGGGCGAAGCCTGGGTCTCCGAAGCCGCGGTCTACCCCTTGAGCTTCCTGCACGCCGGCTACGGCCCCGGCGACAGCTTCCTGGCGGACACGCTGCCGCTGCTCTTCGTACCGGGGGCGCTGCACATCGGGGCCGACGGCAGCGAGGAGGTGGTCTACGCCCCGGATCTGCCAAGCGGCTACTGGGGCATCGCCGTCTTCCAGCAGAACGGCCAGACCTGGATCACGCCCAACGACCTGGCCCTGGAGAACTACGAAGGCCAGACCTCGCTCATCGCGTTGGAGTGAGGTCCTGGGAGCCCGTAGCGATGGAGAGGTAGGTGTGGACGCTCGTCGCCAGGACCCAGGCCAACATCGCCAGGGTGGCCACGCGCTGGATGACCGGCAGCGAGAGGTTCAAGAGCCGGAGCGGGAAGGAAGGCACCAGCCCCCAGACGACGGCGTAGCCCAGGCCGTAGAGGGCGAAGTCCGCCGCTGCCGTTGCGAGGGTCAGGATGGCCAGGCCCCGTAGCCACCACGGCACGCCCGCCGTGCGGAGGCATACGATGAGGGCGGCTGTGATCGCCACGAGCGCCGGCAGAACGGCGCTGACCACCACCACCAGGTGGGCCTCGTGAAACCAATCCGCCCGCACGATGGGTACGGCGCAGCCCAGGACGCAGGAAAGGACTCCTGCGCGGCGGGTGAGCTGCTGTGCGCGCCCGTCGGGGGAGCCGTAGCGGGCGACCTGAACGAAGAAGGCGGCTATGGCCGCAATCATGAACACCATGCCCACCTGGGCGACGATGGAACCCGCGACGTTGTCCATGCCATTGAGGGCCCGCAGCTGCATCAGGTCGCAGAGGAAGTTGTAGGCAAAGGAGTGGCCCACGGAGCTTGGTTCGTACCAGGTGCCGCCCGGGTAGAGCGCGATGGCGACGGCCGCACAGACGACAAAGGCCAGGGTCCCGGTCACACTCACGACAACGAGGCTTCGAACACACATGATTGCGAGGGCCTTTTCTGAGCCGCTACCCTGGTAGCACGCAGGCGCCGCGACAAGCAATCCGCAGGGCTGGGAAGACAGGCGCACCTCGCTGCGCCCAGTGGCCCGCACCGCAGCGGGGTTCCGAGCCTGGCACGGGCGTGATAGCCTCTCGGACATCGTTCTTGAACCCGCAGGGGAGCCCGTCATGTTGCTTTTGAGCGCGATCCTGGCCGTCCACACCGCGGATGCCGCTTGCCCGGCGGACGCCGCAGCGCTGCGTGCCGACATTCAAGTTGCGACGCATGCGTACGAAGAGTGGGCCTGGGATGAATTCGACCAGGCCGTAGCCGCGGTGCGGGCGGACCTGGGCTGTCTGGCCGAGGTGATCGCGGCTGCGGACGCCCAATCCGTGCACCAGCTCTTCGCCCTGGCCGGGGCGCGCGAACAGGACGAGGCCCAGGCCGTGGTCGCCTACCGCGGCCAGCTGGCGCTCGAACCGGGCTTCGAGCCCGATCTCGTCCTGGCTCCCGTTGGCAGCTTGCTGCGGCGGGCCTGGGAGCAGGCCCAGGCGCCAGCCGCGGGCCAGGGGCAGCCCCTGTCCGCCGGGGCCTGGTTCCTGGATGGAAAACCCGGCGCCAGCGAGCTGCCCGCCGAGCGCGCGGCCGTGGTGCAGCTGCTGGACACCGACAGCGGCTTTCTGTCCTGGTACCTGGATGGGGGCGAGCTGCCGGCTGGGCTGGCCGAGCAGCTGGCGCCTGCCACGGCCGGGCAGGAATCGCCTGAACCGACCCCTCTGGCCGACCCGTCGTCATCCGGGGGGCTGCCTGTAGCGGGCGTGGCCGAGCCCGAGAACGGCGGCAGCGCCTCGCGGAAGCTGCTGGTCTCAGGCCTGGCCCTGGCCGCGGTGGGCGTGGGCTCGCTGGCGGCTGGCGAGGCTCTGGAGAACCAGATGATGGAGGCCCAGCAGGAGGCGCGGGCCCAGAGCCTGTACAGGCTTGGCCTGGTCAGCAGCTTCGGCGGTCTGGCCCTGGGAGCGGCCGGCAGCGGGCTGGTGGTGGGCGCGGTGGTCAAGGGACAGTGGTGATGGGTACCGGGCGCAAGGAAGAGCCGGTGGCGGGCAACGACAGCCGCAGCTACCGGCTGGTCTCCACCCTGGGCCGGGGCGGCTTCGGCTCCGTCTACCGAGGCGAGCTGCGCGGGGCTTCGGGCTTCTCCAAGCAGGTGGCCATCAAGCTGCTCAACGAAGACACGAGCGAAGTGGAGGATTTCAAGGCCCGCCTGCGCGACGAAGCGCGGCTCTTGGCGCTGTTGCGTCATCGCGCCATCGTGCACGTTGAGGACCTGGTGCGCATCGACGGCCGTTGGGCCGTGGTGATGGAGTTCGTCGAGGGCGCCGACCTCGAGCAGCTGTTCACCCTGGGTCCCCTGCCCCCCCGTCCAGTCTGCGAGCTGGCCATCGAGGTGGCCTCGGCGCTGCAGGTGGCCCACGAGGCCGTGGATCCGCGCAGCGGTCGGTCGCTGAGCATCGTGCATCGCGACATCAAGCCCGCCAACATCCGCGTCACCCCCTCAGGCGAGGTCAAGGTGCTGGACTTCGGCGTGGCACGAGCGGTCTTCGATGAACGCGAGTCCCTGACCCGCGGCATCTCCTTCGGCTCCATGGGCTACCTGGCGCCTGAGCGCATCGACGGCCACGACACCCCGGCCTCGGACGTCTACTCCCTGGGCGTGGTCCTGCTGGAGGCGCTGACGGGCCAGACCTTGGGTCAGCTCTCGGTGCATCCGCGCGGCCACGCCACCCAGCTGCGGAACCAGCTGGACGCGCTCACCGCGGAGTTGGAGGGAGATTTCGGAGCCGGAATCGCCTCCCAGCTGGGCGGGATGCTGGCCTATGAGCGCGAGCACCGGCCGACAGCCCACGAGGTGGCGGAGCGGTTCCAGGACCTGTTGATCGAGGCGCCCGGCCCCTGGCTCAAGCGCTGGATCCCGAGCGTCATAGCACAGGTGCGGCCCGATGAGGACCCGGCAGGCTCCGGGGAGGTGGAGCGCCCGCCGGACAGCCTGGCGGTGAAAGACCCGAGCCTGGCCATGGACGGCGCCTGGAAGGAAGGTTCGACCGCCAGAGACACGCTTGTCCCCAAGTCGGGAAAGGACAAGCGGAGCGCAGCTCCACGAAAAGCCGGGGCCACGTCGTTCGACTGGATCGGGGACCGGCACGAGCCTGCCGAGCCTGCCCTGGATCATTCCGAAGCTCATCCCTCCGGGGAGGATCCGTCTGCGCCCGCCAAAGGGGACAGGGATGGGGCGCCCGAGGAAGAGGCCGCTCCGCCCGACACCGCCAAGGACGAACCGTCCCTTCCACGTGCGGGTCGCGGCAGGGGTCTGTTGTTGGCCGGTCTGGCCGCTGCGCTGGGGTTGGGGCTGGTATTGGCGCTGGCCCTGGTGGCGTTCTTGGTGTTGGGCCCCCGCTGGCTGGAGCCATCCACCGAGCCCGCGGCCGCCATCGAGGCACCGGAAGCGCAGCCCGCTGCAGCGGATGAGCAGGCGGAACCCGCGGAAGAGGCCGAACAGAGGGACGAGCCGTCCTCGGCCGCGGACGAGGAGCCGGCGCAGGCATCATCGCCTGCGGAGCGACCAGGACAGGTCGCCACTCCGTCGAGCCCCCAGCCCGCCGCGCCCGCCACCGGCACTGTGGAGGTGCAAGGCGACATCCTGGGCGCCAGGCTGCGGAGCGCGGACGGCCAGAGGCACAACCCTGGCGAGCTGCCGGTGGGCAGCTACCAGCTCGAGGTGGCTTTCGCCACGGGCAATGTCGTCGTTCCCACGCCCGTGGTGGTGCAGGCCGGGCGAAAGACGATCCTGCGCTGCGACGCCGTGGCGCAGTCCTGCCGCTGAGCAGCGCAGCGCGCGGGGCTCAGACCCCCTCGCCCAGGCCGAAGAGCTTCTTGATCGTGCGCTCGGCGGTCATGTTGTTGATCATGATCAAGAAGTCCCCTCTCTCGACCTTGACCTCGTTGTCGGGAAGCTTGATCAGCTCGCGCTGCTCGCCTCGACCCTTGGCGATGCCCACCACCACGATGTTGTGCTTGGTCTTCAAGTCCTCGAATACATCGCCGAAGTTCCAGCCTTCGTAGGGATTGCCCTCGCTGACCTGGTACTGCTGGATGTCGTAGTCGCCCTCGTGAACGGCCCGGGCCAGGATGTCGGTGGTGAAAAGCGCCACGTCGGGCTCGAAGATGTAGCTGGCCACCAGCTTGGAGGAGAGCTCCTCCTTGGAGAGCACGTAGGTGACCCCGGCACCGTAGAAGGTCTGCTTGAGGTCGGGGTTCTCCAGCACGATCATGAAAGGAGCCTGGGGGTGCTCCTTCTTGATGTTCAGCATGCAGATCAGCTTCTCGGTGTCGTCGGGCAGGTTGACCAGCACCATGCCCGCAGCGCCGATGTTGACCCGCTCCATGGAGGCCGTGCTGTTGTAGCCGGTGGCGCAGACGAAGACCTGCTTGGCCGGGAACTCGTCGTAGATGCGATCGGAGAGTTCACGATCGTTGGTCAGGATGGCCACCTTACGGCCGGCGTTGACCAGCTGAGTGGTGACCATGCGGCCGAACTTGTCCCAGCCCACCAGCACCGTATGGCCTGAAAAGCCCGTGCCGTTCTTGCCCATCCTCTTCTCCTCTCGCCGTTCCTGGATGATGTCTGAGGCCGTACCCACGAAGAGACCGAAGAGGCCCAGGCTGCCCAACACGAAGAGGGAGCCCAGCCACTTGCCCAGCATGGTGGCGGGGTAGAAATCGCCGTAGCCCACGGTGGTCAGGGTGACGACCGACCACCACAGGGCATCACCGAAATCCTTGATATTGCCGTCCGTGCCGCGCTCGGCCAGCATCAAGGCCAGCAGCAGCAGGGGGTAGGCCACCAGCAGCAGCGCCAGCGTGGTGATGGTCTTCTTGTTTCTCGGCGACAGCAAGCTCACCTCGATCTGCGCGCCCGCAGGGGCTCCCGGCGGGCTGGCGGGCCGCAGGATCCCACAGGGCTGCCGGCGCTGTCAATCACCACAAAGGGGCTACTCGCAGCTGCCGTTGACCTCCTGCGCGTTGTTGGAGGTGTCGCAGTCCGTCATGAAGGTCATGGCGCCCTGGCTCTCGTCCAGGGCCACTACCAGGATCTCGCCAGCCAGATCCGCCATGTCCGCCTCCAGCAGCAGACCGTCAGAGGACCAGCCGCTGCGCAGGCTCTCGCTGAAGGTGGCGCTGTCCAGGACGGCTCCGCCAGAGCCCGCCAGAACCTGGATGGTCACCCCACCTTCCACATCCTCGGTGCCGCGGTTCCAGATGCGCACGCTGAGCACGATCCGCTCCGGGCACTCGTCCAGGCAGACCTCCACCACCTCGGTCTGCAGGTCGTTCCACTCCGAGGGGGGCAGGCCGGCGTCGCCGGAGCGGAAGTTGTTGTACTGCTCCCAGTTGGGCGTCTGCCCGGCGGGGATGCCGCCGTAGTCCTCCACATTGGTGATGCTGTAGCCGTGCTGGTTCCAGATGCTGCGACCAGGCGGCCAGCTCTGGTCGGCGTCGCCATAGACGCTCAGGCCATAGCTGCTCTGGCCGTGGGTCATCACGATCTCCACCTGGTCGTCGCCGTCCACGTCGGCCACCACGGGCGTCTCGAAGCCGGTGTAGGAGGAGTGCTCGCCGGACTCGAGCTTGACGGAGCCGTCCAGGCCGTTGAACACGTGCACCATCGTCTCGTCGGCGTAGACCACCTCCGGGTAGCCGTCCATCTCGAAGTCGAAGAGGATGGGCCCGGCCGCGCCGGAGGCGTCCTGGACCGCGCGCCCCCAGATCACGCTCCCATCCCACTCGTAGGCGCGCAGCTCGCCACTGCCCACGGTCACGAACTCGGGCTGACCGTCGCCGTCCAGGTCGTCGATGGCGGGCGGGCCCAGGTAGTTGGTGTTGGAGTACGTGTCGAACCAACCGGTACGCGTGCCGTCGTTCTCCAGGGTCCAAACCTGGTTGCGCCCAATAACCACCACCTCGGGTTCGCCGTCCAGGTCCATGTCGGCCACGGCCGGGATGCCGTCCAAGCCGCCGTTGTACCAGAGCGCCGAGCCGTCCTTGTGGTAGGCGGCGTTGCCCACCACCACCTCCAGGTCCCCATCGCCGTCCATGTCCGCTGGCACGGCCACGCTGCCCTCCACGTAGGAGCTGTAGCTGGCGTTCTCGCAACCGCCGACGCCGTAGGAACCAATGCCAGCGGTGCTGCCGTCGTGGTTGAGGATGGTGCGGCCGGCGATGATCTCGGCCAGGCCGTCGCCGTCCAGATCGGCGATGGCCGGGTACATGAACCAGTCCAGCCCTCCCGGGTCCACGGAGGCCTGCCACAGCGGCTGTCCATTGTTGTCCAGCAGCACGATCTGGCTGACGCCGTTGGCCGCCGCGATCTCGGGCACGCCGTCGCCATCCACGTCCCCGATGGCCTGCCCCGAGGTGCCATCGGTGACAGCATAGGAGGTCCACTGCACGCCGCCGGTCTTGCCGTTGACCGATATCAATCCCCCGCCGTTGTTGGTGGAGTAGACGATGTCGGCGGTGTCCAGATAGTCGATCACGCCGTCGCCGTTGTCGTCGTTCAGCTGCCCCACGGCCGGCGGCCCGTAGGCGTTGTGGCCGGCGAGGTTCCACTCCACGATGGGGGTGAAGCTGCCCTCCTGGTAGGGGATGTCGCAGACGTCGTTCAGCGCCACCTCGATGGGCTGGGGTACGTCCACGTCGCACAGAAGCGGATTGTCGCTGTCCTGGGGCTCGGGCTGCTCGCTGTCCGCTGGCGGATCGCCACTGTCTCCTCCCTGGATGTCTTTGTCTCCAGCGAAGTTGTACTCGTTGCAGGCTACGGACAGGGCGAGCATGGCGAACAGGCGGTGCATCTCGGACTCCTTTCGGCACGGGTCATGATATTGCCAAACAAAGGGGCTCGCCGACACATAATGGGATCATGAATATTTCTTGCATGGTCATACATTTCGACGTATAGCGCCAGACATGTCCCCGCGCCGCCACCGTCAGCGCCTGATCCTGCGTCTGGTCAAGGAACACCGCGTCGCCTCCCAGGATGAGTTGGGGGCGCTGCTGGCCCAAGAAGGAATCAACTGCACGCAGGCCACGCTCTCGCGCGATCTGCGCGACCTGCACGTCTCTCGCCAGAACACGCCCCTGGGCCCCGTCTACCAGGCCGACAACGGGGGCGCCTACCGCGAGGCCCTGGGTCGCGTGGTGGGCATGGAGATCCTCGGCGTGCAGCACAACGGCTGCCTGGTGGTGATCAAGACCCTGGCGGGTCGCGCTGCCGGGGTGGCTGGCTTTTTGGACCACCTCAAGCATCCCGACATCCTGGGCACGGTGGCCGGCGACGACACGGTCTTCGTCGCCCCCCGCGATCCCAGCGCCATCGATTCCCTGGCATCCGCCATCCACGAACTCGAGATCCGATCCCACGGGACCTGAAAGAGGAGAACTCAGCATGAAGATCGTCACCGCCTACTCGGGAGGTCTGGACACCTCCTGCATGATCCCCTGGCTCTCCGAGAACTACGGAGGCGCGGAGATCATCGCCTTCACGGGCGACCTTGGTCAGGGCGAGGACCTGCCCGCCATCGAGCAGAAGGCCCTGACCACAGGGGCGGCGAAGGCCATCGTGGAGGACCTGCGGGCAGTCTTCGTGGAGGACTTCATCCTGCCCGCTGTGCACGCCTCGGCCGTCTACGAGGGCATGTACCCGCTGCACACGGCCCTGGGGCGGCCCCTGCTGGCCAAGCGGCTGGTGGACGTGGCGCTGGCCGAGGGCGCCGAGGCGGTCTCGCACGGCTGCACGGGCAAGGGCAACGACCAGGTGCGCTTCGAGGTGGCCATCAAGTCCCTGGCACCGCAGCTGGAGATCATCGCGCCCCTGCGCACCTGGGAGCTGACCACCCGCGAGTCCGAGGTGGAGTACGCCAAGGCGCGCGGCATCCCGGTGCCCGTCACCCTGGAGAAGCCCTACTCCATCGACCAGAACATCTGGGGCTGCGCCATCGAATGCGGCGAGATGGAGGACCTCTGGACCGAGCCCCCGGAGGACGCCTGGATCATGACCAAGGACCCCTCCCACGCGCCCAAGGGATCGGTGGAGCTGATCATCGGCTTCGACCAGGGCACGCCTGTGTCCATCGACGGTCGTCCCCTCTCCTTGGTGAAGCTCATCGAATACCTGAACGACACCGCGGGCCACTTCGGGGTGGGGCGCATCGACATGGTGGAGAACCGGGTGGTGGGCCTGAAGTCGCGCGAGGTCTACGAGGCGCCGGCCGCCACCCTGATCCACATGGCCCACACCGAGTTGGAACGCATCTGCCTGGACCGGGCCACCTTCAACTACAAGCGCCACCTGTCGCAGGACTTCGCCAACATCATCTACGACGGGCTGTGGTTCGGCCCGCTGCGCGAGTGCCTGCAGGCCTTCCTGCAGGAATCGCAGCGCACCATCACCGGCGAGGTGCGCATCCGCATCTCGGCCGGCCTGGCCCGCATCACGGGCCGGCGCAGCCCCTACAGCCTCTACGACTCGGGGCTGGCCACCTACTCCGAGGGCGACACCTTCGACCGCACGCGGGCCGAGGGCTTCCTGGAGCTGTACGGCCTGTCCTACAGGACGGTGGCCGAGGTGCGGCGGCAAGCGGGCAGGCCGGAGTACGGCCAGCGCCGGGATTAGGCCCATGGCGCTCTGGGACGGTCGCTTCTCCGCTGGTCCCGCAGAGGACATGCAGCGCTTCTCCGAGTCCCTGGACGTGGACCTGCTGATGTTCGAGGAGGACATCGACGGGTCCGTGGCCCACGCCACCATGCTGGGCGAGGTGGGTCTGCTGTCGCAATCCGAGGTGGCGCTGCTGCTGGACGGTCTGGAGCAGGTGCGCCAGGAGCTGCGGCAGGGCAGCTGGCGACCCGGCATCGAGCTGGAGGACATCCACATGGCGGTGGAGAGCCGCCTGGCGGAAAAGACCGGCGCCGTGGCGGGCAAGCTTCACACCGCCCGCTCTCGCAACGACCAGGTGGCCACCGACCTGCGGCTGTGGCTCAAGAAGCGCATCGCGGTCATGGACGATGCGCTGGTGGCGCTGATCGCCGCCCTGCTGGAGCGCACGGAGCGCGATGGGCGCTGCCTGATCCCAGGCTTCACCCACCTGCAGCGCGGGCAGCCCATCTGGCTGGGGCACCACCTGCTGGCCTACGCCTGGATGCTCTCTCGCGATCGCCAGCGCCTGGCGCACGCCCTGCAGCGCGTGGACCTCTGCCCTCTGGGGGCAGGCGCCATGGCCGGCACGCCCCACCCCATCGATCGGCAGCGCAGCGCCCAGCTGCTGGGCTTCGCCGCGGTGCAGGTCAACGCCATGGACGCCGTAGCCTGCCGCGACCACCTGCAGGAGGTCACCGCCTGCTGCGCCATCTGCGCCACCCACCTGTCGCGCATGGCCGAGGAGCTGGTGCTCTGGTCCAGCCGCGAGTTCGACCTGGTGCGCATGGGCGACGCCTACGCCACCGGCTCCAGCATCATGCCCCAAAAGCGCAACCCCGACGCCGCCGAGCTGTTGCGCGGCAAGACGGGCCGCGTGCACGGCGCCCTGCAGGCCCTGCTGGTGATGGTCAAGGGCCTGCCCATGGCCTACAACCGCGACCTGCAGGAGGACCGCCACGCCCTCTTCGACGCGGTGGGGACCACCATCGCCTGCCTGCGCATCGCCGCAGGCATGTGGCGCAGCCTGGAGATCAACGGCGCACGCTACGCCGAAGAGCTGCGCGGCGATTTCCTGCTGGCCACGGAGCTGGCCGACTACCTGGCCTCCAAGGGAGTGCCTTTTCGCGAGGCACACCACGTGGCGGGCCGGCTGGTGAAGCGCTGCGAGGCGCTTGGCGGGGGCTTCGAGCTGCTGGACCTGGCGAAGCTGCAGCGAGCTCATCCCGCCTTCGAGGCCGACGCCCTGACCTGGCTGGAGCCCGAAGCGGCCGTGGAGCGACGGTGCTCGCTGGGCGGCACGGCCTGGAGCGAGGTGCTGAAGCAGGTGGAGATGCTAAGGGGGTCCCTCCCCTCCCCCTCCTGACGAGCGTACGAGCGGCGATGCCCCAGCGTCGAGTGCCTCCGAGAGCCTGGCTGCTGGGCCTGCTCTTCTTCGCCACTGGCTTCGCCAGCCTGGTCTACGAGATCTCCTGGTCTCGTCAGATCGGGCTGCTGTTCGGCCACACGGTCCACGCCGCCGCCATCGTGCTTGCGGCGTATATGGCCGGCCTGGCCGCGGGCTACGCCCTGGCAGGGCGGCTGCCGGGCGTGCGCCCCCTGCGCGGCTACGGCTTCGCCGAGCTCTTCGCAGCGGCCTGGGCGCTCTGCATACCTCTGCTGCTGCAGCAGGCCGAGGCAGGGGGCCTGGTGATGCTCCTGAGTTCCTCTCATCCGTGGCTGCAGTCGGCCCTGCGCTTCGCCTTCTGCTTCCTGCTGCTGCTGCCCGCCACCACCGCCCTGGGGGCCACGCTGCCCTTCATGGCTGAGCAGCTGGCCACGGAGAGGGGCCCGGCAGGCCGCCGGACCACGCTGTTCTACGGGCTCAACACCTGCGGCGCCCTGTTGGGCGTGGCGGCAGCCCTGGCATTTCTGTTGATCCTGGTCGGGGTGCGCGGCAGCTCCTGGCTGGCGGCCGGGATCTCGGCGGGCTGCGGCCTGGCAGCCTTGTTCCTGGCGCGTGGTCCGGTCACCCGCAGCGCGCCAAAGGACGCGGGCCCACCGCCAGGGCCCGCCGCCAGGGTCTGGACCGTGGTGGTCATCCTGACCGGGTTCTCGGTGATGGGACTGGAGATCGCCTACACCAGGGCCTTCGCGCTGGTCTTCCACAACAGCACCTACACCTTCGGCCTGGTGGTGGGGGCGGTCCTGGGCGGGCTGGCGGCAGGGGCCCTGCTCATCAGCCGCAGCCGGCGCCAGGTGGAGCGCAGAGCCGTGCAGGCCAGCGCAGCGGCCGCCTTGCTGGTGTCCCTCTCCCCGGGCGTCTTCCTGGCGGCAGGGGGGCTGGACTACTTCGCCTGCGGTACGTCCTTTTCCAGCTATATGCTGGGTGCCGCCGGGCTTGTGGCCCTGGTCGTCCTGCCCCCGATCACGGCCCTGGGAGCGCTGCTGCCCGCCTCATGGCGCGTGCTGGGCGGGGCCGAGGGAACCAGGGGACGCCTCGTCGGGCAGCTCACCATGCGGAGCACCCTGGCCGGGGTGGCCGGCGCCCTGCTCACCGGCTTCTTCTTCTTGCCCTTGCTGGGCCTGTGGGGCAGCTTCGCGCTGCTGACCGGGCTGGTGCTGCTGGCGGCCGCGCTGTTGATGCGCAGGGCGCAGCGACCCGCGCTGGGCCTGGCGCTGCTGCTGTCGGGCGCCTTGGCGGGGGGCGGCAGCTCCCTGATCTTCCTGCTGCGTATGTCCGACGAGGCCTTGGCCCGTGGCGCGGGCATCCTGCAGCGCTGGGAGGGCCCCTACGGCTGGACCGATCTCGAGCGCCAGGCCCATACCGGCGCCTTGGCCATCGTGCAGAACCTGCACTACAACCTCGGCTCCACGCGTCCCATGGCCCGCGAGCTCTGGCAGGGCGACCTACCCCTGCTGCTGCACCCCGCGCCTGCCCAGGTGCTCTTCATGGGGATGGGCACCGGGATCACGGCCTCGGCCGCCCTGGATCACGACGAGGTCGAGCGCGTCGTGGTGGTAGAGCTGATTCCGGAGGTGGTGCAGGCCGCCCGGCAGCTGGGACAGCACAACGCCGAGCTGGCGCAGGATCCGCGCGTGCAGCTGCGCATCGACGACGCGCGCCACGTGCTGCAGCGCCGAGAGGCGCGCTACGACGTGCTGGTCTCGGACCTCTTCGTGCCCTGGGAGAGCGGCAGCGGCTACCTCTACACCGTGGAGCACTACGAATCGGTGCGCGAGAACCTCGCTCCCGCCGGGATCTTCTGCCAATGGATCGCGCTCTACCAGTTGGGGCGGCCCGAGCTCGAGCGCATCGCCGACAGCTTCGCCACCGTCTTCCCCACCACGACGCTCTGGTGGGGAGACAGCGGCCAGCGCTGGCCCATCGTCTGTTTGTTGGGCAGCGCGGAGCCGCTGCAGCTGGATGCCGCTGTCTTGCAGGCGCGGCTGCGCAGTCTGGACGCACGGCAGTCCCCACGGATCACCATGTCCGCGTCGCCCCTGGACCTGCACCTGGGTACCTGGAGGATCCTCCACCCAAACCAGCTCAACACCGACGAACATCCCTGGATCGAATTCCGCGCGCCGGTGGCCTTTCGCGATGCGCGCCTGCTGCAGGACGATCTGCTGCTCTCCTACCACGAGCGCGTCTTGTCCCGTCTCTCCAGGGATGGCGTGATCGTCCGGCAGCGCGGACAGCCCGTCCCTTTGCCTGGAATACGGGATCCGGGCTGATCGGCGTCAGGACCTTCGCCGGTGGAGGGGATAGAGGGGCTCCGTCTTCAGAGGTTCGCTCCTGGCGAGCGACAAGCGGGAGGAAGCATGTTGAAAAAGGGAGAGAAAGGCACGGTCATCCAGCGAGATGGCCAGACCTACGCCATCGCCCCTCACCTGCCCTGCGGCCTGGTGACCCCGGAGGTGCTGCGTCGCATCGCCGATGTGGCGGACAGGTACGACGTCAAGATGCTCAAGATCACGGGGGCCACCCGCTTCATCATGATCGGCCTGACCGAGGAGCAGGTGGACCCGGTCTGGGAGGACCTGGGCCTGGCTCCCGGCGCCGCGGTGGGTCTCTGCGTGCGCAGCATCCGGGCCTGCCCCGGGACCACCCATTGCCGGGTGGCCAAGCAGGACGCCCTGGGGGTGGGGCTCAAGCTGGACGCGGCCTACCACGGCAAGCAGCTGCCCGGAAAGTTCAAGATGGCCGTCTCTGGCTGCAACCTCAGCTGCGCCGAGTCCTGGGTGCGCGACATCGGCCTGATAGGCACCAAGCAGGGCTGGACCCTGATCGTGGGCGGCAACGTGGGCAACAAGCCCAGGATCGGGCGGGAGATCGCCAGCGGCCTCAGCGACGAGGAGGCCCTGGCCGCCGTGGACAAGGTGGTCGAGCGCTACGCCGGCCTCGCCAAGAAGGGCGAGCGCTTGGGCAGGCTTGTTGAGCGCGGCGGGCTGGAGCCCTTTGCGGAGCTGTTCGCCTGAGAGGGCCTTTCGCGGGCTGTTCTTCAGATCAGGTCCAGCTGGGGCAGCGCCTTGAAGTGAGCGTCGCGCGTGTACAGGCAGAGCCCATGCTGCACCGCCAGCGCCGCGATCCACAGGTCGTTGCTGGGAATGGGCGTGCCCTGCGCCCGCAGCTGGCGGAAGAGCGACGCGTAGGCCCGCGTGGTCCCATCCGTGGCGTACAGGACCTCGACACCAGGCTTGGCCAGGAAGCGTTGCAGGAAGCGCTCGTTCTCATGCCCGCGTCTCCCCATGGCGAAGCCGGCCCGCAGCTCGGCCAGGACGACGAAGGGCACGAGTATCCTGGTGGCCGTTTCAAGGACGCCTCGCACCGGATCGTCACCCCGGCAGAAGTCTGCATAGCGGTTGGTATCGAGGGCCAGCTTCACCGCCACATCTCTTCGTCGATCTGCCTCTGCTCGTCGAGGGCCGCTTCAATGACCGGATCGGCTTGCCAGCTGCCAGCGATGTCGGAGAGGTCGCGGCGCTTGACAGGCTGCGCGTCCAAGCCGAGGGCGTCGCTCAGAGCTTCGATCGCGACCTGGTTCAGGCTCTTGCGTTCCCGACGCGCCCTGCGACGCAGGGCCTCGTCCACGTGCCGTGGGATATTGCGTAGCGTGTACTGCATGCAGGCATTGTAGGCGCCACGTGCAGGCATGTCAATGTCTTGCGACGTAGAAATTCAACTCTTCTCCGGCCGCCAGCTCTAGTGCCTCGAAGCGCACGATCCGTTCCCCCCCGGGCAGAGTCAGCTCCTCGCCAGCCGCTGCGCCGTCGACGCTGCTGGAGAGCACCTCGCCGAAGTCCGCTGGCAAGGGCAGGTCCAGCTGTACGCTGAAGCTGCTCTCAGCCTCGGAGAGGAAATCGACCCCCAGGCCCTGGTCCCACTGCCAGGTCTTCAGGGTGCCGGCGGCTCCGGCGGCCCGCAGGTGGGCCAGCTCCAGCCAGGGCAAGCCATTGGGCAGGTGCGGAGCCAGCGCCAGCGTGCCTTCGCCCTGCCCGGTCAGCGGACCCGCCAGGTAGAGCAGGAAGGCGTCCAGGTTGATGCCCCCCTCCCATGGTCGATGGCGCGCGGTGTAGTCGCCGATGGTGCCGGTGGGGTCGTAGATGGGCTGCAGGGCCGACAGGTCGTCGTAGACCATGTACTCGCCGTACTGGCCGGCGCTGTCGGCGTAGGCGTGCAGCGCGTCGAAGGCCAGCGCGGCCTCCGGGTCGCCGACGGCCCTCAGGTTGGCCAGGTAGAAACCCGGCACCATGCCCGTGCAGACGCCCTCCTCCACGCCCAGGGCGTCATAGGAAACGGCCAGGGGCGTCTGCACCGTGCCGTCGCCGCGCCCCGCCGCGGCCCGCAGCGCCGCCAGGTTGGACAGGGCGGCGCTGTCGTCGGCGGCCAGCGGATCCAGCCACAGGGGCTTGAGGTTGACGTCCTCGAAGGGCTGCTGGGCCAGCTCGCCGCTGACGTGGAAGATGAAGGGGGCGTAGAGCCCCTCGTCCAGCCAAAAGTGCTCATCGAGGGCGTTGCGCGCCAGCGCGGCCAGCGCGTTCCAGTCCTGGACCTCGTCCTCGCGCCCTACTTGCGGCGCAGCCTCGGCCATCCACTGCGCGGCGGCTGCCATCAAGAAGGACGAGTTGGCGGACCAGCACTCCTCTTCGTAGAGCAGGTCCAGGTCGTAGCCCAGGGCGGCGCTCATGGCGACGCGGAAGGTCTCGTCTCCCGAGAATGGCTGGCGGCCTTCTTCGTCGATCTGCTGGGCCAAGAGGGCGCGGCTGATGTACTCCCAGCGCTCCTGAACCGGCTCCCAGTCCCCTGTGAAGTCGGCGTAGGCGCCATAGGCCAGGGGTACGTAGGAGGGCCCCTCGGCGGCCAGGCGCCCAGAAAAAGAGCCCATGCTGCTCCAGTCGGGCTCCTGTTTCAGGTCGTCCTCGCTCAGGCCGCTGGCGCAGGCGTTGGAGTAGTCTCCCTCCACACTGGCGCAGAGGTGCAGGTAGTCCAGGGCCGAGCGGGCCTCGTCGTGCAGCCCGGCGCGCAGCAGGAAGCGCACCGGGCCGATGCTGTCCCGCAGCCAGACCTGGGTGTACTCGGACATGGGGCAGATGGCGCCTGCCGCGGACTGCTGCACCTTGATGCCGGCCCGCATGCCGTCGAAGAGATCCTCGATGCGCTCGTCCTCGGTCGCCAGCTGCACGCCCTGCGCGCTGTAGTCCTGCCACCAGGCCAACGTGTCCTGCAGCCAGGCCTGGGCGCTGCTCTCCTCCAGCTGCTGGGAGACGGCCTGCAGCTGCTCGCTGGAGCGGCCCATGGCCAGGACCAGGGCCAGCTGGGCGCTCTCGCCAGCGGCCAGCTGCCCCAGGTCGAAATTCCAGCCCTCGGCGTCCTGCTTAAGCTCCCCTTCCCAGGCCAGGTAGGCCATGGAGCGGCCGTCGCTCTCAATGTCCTCCACCAGGAAGCCATCTACCTGCTCGGGCTGGCGGTAGGGCTGCAGGCGCAGGCGCAGCTCGTGGGCGGACGAGTCCAACACCTGGACGAGCATGATGCGCACCAGGGCCGGGGGCGGCTCGTCCGCCGCTGCGGGATGGGGCGCGAAGTCCACGGTGTACAGCGCCGCGGCGTCGGTCTCGGCCCGCGTCAGCACCACGGCGCTGCCGCGCAGGCGCGCCACCCACTCGCGCTGGAAATCCGCCTGCTGGCCGTCCTGCTCCAGCAGCACGGCCAGGTCGCCGAAGAAGCGGCTCTCTTTCTCGTAGACCGGCCCCACCAGGCCGTGCAGGGTGTTGACGGGATCGGCCAGGCCCAGCAGCGAGAAGACGAGCCCGTTGCCCACGGCGAAGGCGCCGCGGTGCTGGTGATCGGGCCGTTCTTCCGCGTCTCCCACCACGTAGGTGGCATAGAGGGACAGGTCCTGTCTCTGCAGGTCCAGCTCTTGGAAAAAGGGGTGGTCCAGCTCGGGGCGCAGATCCTCGCCGGGCCAGAGCAGGGCGCCGGAGCCCCCTGGCGCAGCGGAGTCCTGGGCGCCGCAGTGGCAGCCGGCGGCGAGGAGGGCGAGGGTGGTGAGAGCGGTCTTCATGGGGAGAAGGGTAGCACCTGTCGCTTGGGCTACCAGAGCAGCTCGACCTCGTACTGGGAGAGCGTGGCATCCGCGTTCAGCAGAGGCAGCTGCTCGACGACGATGACAGCTGTTGACAAAGCCCTCACAGCACCGGGAGAACCGCTGCGGACGGGGGCGGTCTGAAGCCTCGAGAGCAACATCGAGCTTGCAACAGCAACGGAACCGGCGGAGGGCATCTCGGCGCGCATGCGGCGGGCGCCGTTCGCTCCTCCGCCGGTTCCCCATCCATGCGTATTCCCAACCTCCCCCGATCGTTGTAAAGTCCCCCATCGGAAGGAGGCTGCATTGCTCAACTGTCTGCGCGTCGAAGAGTTTGCGATCATCGAGGAGCAGGAGGTGGAGTTCGAGCCGGGCTTGAACATCGTCACGGGGGAGACGGGAGCCGGTAAGTCCATCCTGGTGTCCGCCCTGCAGCTTGTGTTGGGGGGACGGGGTCAAGCCGACCTGGTGCGCAGCGGCGCATCCCAGGCCGTGGTGGAGGCCCTCTTCGACGTGCACGACGACGAGCTGGCTCGCTTCCGCGTGCGCTCGGCTGGCATCGACGTGGAAGAGGAGATCGTGCTGCGGCGGGTCAACCTGGCCCATGGCCGCACGCGCGCCTACGTCAACGGACGCCTGACCACCGCGGCCCAGCTGCGTCAGCTGGCCGAGGGGCTGACCGACATCTCCTCCCAGCACGAGCACCACAGCCTGGCCAATCCCGCCACCCACTTGACCTACCTGGACGCCTTCGCGGGCCTGGAGTCCGAGCGCCAGGAGCTGCAGCGCGCCTGGCGCGGGCTGCTGCAGGCCCACGAGGCCTACCAGAAGCTGAAGAAAGAAACCGCCCGGCGCGCCGAGCGCGAGGACTTCATGCGCTACCAGCTGGGGGAGATCGAGTCCGTCGACCCCCAGCCCGGCGAGTACGAGAAGCTGCGCGAAGAGGTGCAGCGGCAGCGGCACGCCGAGCGCCTGGCCGGCGCCACCCGGGGCGCCGAGTCCATCCTCTACGAGCAGGACCAGGCCATCTGCACCCAGCTGGCGCGGGTCGTCGGAGGTCTGAACGAGCTGGTGGTCATCGATCCGCGCCTGGAGGAGATCGCCCAACAGGTGGACTCGGCTCGCCTGGAGCTGGAGGAGGCGGCGCGCATCCTGGGGCAGTACGGCCGCAACGTGCACGCCGACACGGCCCACCTGGCCGAGCTCGAGGAGCGCCTGGCCTCGATCAAGCGGCTGAAGCGCAAGCACGGGGGGGACCTGGAGGCGGTCTTCGCCCGCCGCCAGTCCCTACAGCAGCAACTGGAGAGCATGGAGCAGGTGGAGTACCACCTGGAGGAGAAGCTGGAGGGCCTCGACAGCGCCCTGAAGGCCGCCTCCCACCAGGCCCGCCTGCTATCGGAGCGCCGCAAGAAGGAGTCGGAGCGCCTGGCCGAGGCCATCACCGCCGAGCTGCGCTCCCTGGGCATGGGCGAGGCGCGGGTGCAGGTGGAGGTCAACCCGCGGGAGGGACAGGCCGAGGGCTTCGAAGTGGACGGCGCGCCGCTCTGCGCGACCGGCGTGGACCGCGTGGAATTCTTGATCGCACCCAATCCCGGCGAGGAGCCGCGCCCCCTGCATCGCGTCGCCAGCGGTGGCGAGCTCTCCCGGGCCCTGCTGGCCCTCAAGACGGTCCTGGCCGGGGCAGGACCGGCCGGCACCTACGTCTTCGACGAGGTCGATTCCGGCGTGGGGGGCGAGGTGGCCGAGACCATCGGTCGCAAGCTGCAGGAAATCGCCCGCCACCACCAGGTGATCTGCATCACGCACCTGCCCCAGATCGCCGCCTTTGGCGAAGCGCATTTCAAGGTGCGCAAGGCCACCCAGGACGGCCGCACGCGCAGCTCCATCGCCCGCCTGAACGAGCCCGGGCGCATCAAGGAGCTCGGCAATATGCTGGGGGGCCGACAGCACGGCCGCTCCACCCGCCGGGCGGCCGAGGAGATGCTGACCGCGGCCCACACCGAGCCGGACGAAGAAGAACCGAGCTGATCAGTAGGTGTCCAGCGGGCCCACTTCCTCTTCCACGGCCCGCAACATGTCCAGCTTGGCGACCGCCGCCTTCATGGCGTTGTGGTCGTCGTAGAGCGGGCGGTCCACGTCGAGGAATTCCACGTGGCGGCGCACGGCGGCCTTGGCCGCCAGCGTACCCTTGCCGGGCGTGTAGTCGCGGAAGTCCAGCGCCTGGGCCGCGCCCATGAACTCGATGCCCAGCACGCCGCAGCCCAGGTCGTAGATCTGGCGCGACTTGAGCGCCGAGTTCATGCCCATGGACACGAAGTCCTCCTGGTCGGCGGCCGCCGGGATGGACATGGTGAAGGCCGGCGCCGACAGGATGCGCTGCTCCACGATTTGCATGTCGGCGGTGTACTGCGAAAGCATCAGGCCCGACATCATGCCGGCGCCCTTGGTCAAGAAGGGCGGCAGGCCGACGCTGAGCGCGGGATGATTGAGCCGGTTGAAGCGCCGCTCCGACATCACGCTCACCATGCACAGGGCGGCGCCCAGCGTGTCCAGCGGCATGGAGATGGGCGTTCCCTGGAAGTTGGCGCCGGTGAGCACCACCTGGTCGGCGGGCAGGAATAGGGGGTTGTCGCCCACGCCATTGGCCTCGATCAGGATCTGTTCACGGGTCCAGCGCAGCTGATCGCGGGCGGCGCCCAGCACCTGGGGCGAGGAGCGCATGGAGTAGGCGTCTTGCACCTTGACCTTGGCCTTGCCCGTGGCCAGGTCGGAGCCCTCGATCACGCGCTTGATGTTGCGGGCCGAGGTGACGGCCCCCTGGAAGCCGCGCAGCTGGTGCAGCCGCACGTCGTAGGGCTTCATGTTCGCCCTGAGCGCCTCCAGGCTCATGGCGCAGGCCACCTCGGCCTGCTTGAGCCAGCGCTCGGCGTCGTGCACCAGCAGGGCGCCGATGGCGTTGATCAGGTTGGAGCCGTTGATGGTGGCCAGCCCATCGCGCGCCTGCAGCCCTGGCGGCGTGAGCCCGGCCTTGGCCAGGCCCTTGTCGGCTGGGTAGCGCTGGCCCTGGTAGAAGACCTCGCCCTCTCCCATCATCACCAGGGCAATCTGGCTCATGGGGGCCAGGTCGCCGCAGGCCCCCACAGAGCCCTTCTCGCAGACCACGGGCGTGACGCCGTGGTTCAACCAGTCCAGCAGGGCCTGGGTGATCTCGATGCGGCCAGCCGAGTGCCCCTTGCAGTGCACATTGGCGCGCAGCAGCATGGCTGCCCGCACGTGGTCCAGCGGACAGGGCTCGCCGATGCCGGCGGCGTGGTTGTAGATCAGGTAGCGCTGGAACTGCCCGACCTGCTCGTCGGTGAGTACCACCTCCGAGAACTCGCCGATGCCGGTGTTGACGCCGTACATGATCTCGCGCGCCTCGATGCGCTCGTTGACGAACGCGCGGCAGACGTGGATGCGCTCGACGGCGTCGGGATGCAGCTCGACCTTCGCGCCATGGCGCGCCACGGCCACGATGTCTTCGATGGTCAGATCGTTGCCAGTGAGAACGACAGTCATGGAGACCTCCTTTGAGCGGGGCCCGGTTCATCCGAGGAGGAACCCGAGCAGATTGTTCGGGTCACTCCCACCCACCCCGCTGCAACCGGAGGCCGGTCCGCGTAGATACTTCATGGCCTGACCCAGGCGTCTCGTCAAGCGCCGCAGCGGACTCGCACCGGTCCACCCCGCGTCCTGGCTATTGCCAGGCGCATCTTCGAGCGGCAGCCGATTTGTGAGCTATTCGTCAGCGCCCACAGCGCGATCGAGCATGCCCTGCACGGTACTGGCCAGCGCCGCGCGCGGCACCTCCACCTGAGCCGGCTGCGCCCTGGTCCACTGCTCGCGATCCTTGATGCTGGCGGACAGCTCCTTGCCCAGCCGCAGATCCTTGACCGACACGGTTCCCTTGGCGAACTCGTTGCCACCCGCGATCACGGCTGCCGGACAGCCGCGGCTGTCGGCATAGGCGAACTGGGCCTTGATCTTGCGCTTCAGGCCGAAGTAGACCTCGGCTGCGATGCCCGCCGACCGCAGCTCGGCCGCGATGCGCTGGTACTCGGGCAGGCGCTTCTTGTCCATCACCGTGACCAGCACGGGCGCCTGGCTGGCTACGGCCTGGCTGCGTCGCAGCAGCTCCACCAGCCGGTCCACGCCGATGGCCGCCCCGGTGGCGGGCACGCGCAGCTGCAGCAGCTGCTCCACCAGGCCGTCGTAGCGTCCGCCCCCGCAGATGGATCCGAAGCGCCTCAGCCTGCCCTTGTCGTCGCGGTACTCGAGCTTGGAGACCACCTCGAACACGGGACCAGAGTAATAGGCGAGCCCGCGAGCTACGGTGGGGTCGAAGACCACGGTCCGCTCGTCGTAGCCCAGGGCGCCCAGCACCTCGTCGATGGCGCGCAGCTCGGCCAGGCCCTGGCTGCCCGAGACGGTCCCCTCCACCAGCGGAGCCAGGCGCTCCAGCACCGCGGTGCGGCCCTGGACGTCGCGGCAGGAATCCACGTAGGCCGCCACGGCGTCCGCCAGCGGCGCAGCCAGGCCCAGACCGTCGATGAAGGCGCCCGAGGCGGGATCCTTGCGCCCGGCGGTCAGCTCCGCCAGCACACCCTCGATGCCAAGCTTGTCGTGCTTGTCCACGACGCGCAGGATGTCGCGCGCCAATCCGGCGTCGTCGCCGAATCCCAGCTTCTCGAACAGGCCCTGGTGCAGCTTGCGGTTGTTGACCCGCACCTCGAAGCTGGAGCGCGACAGGCCGATGGCCTCCAACGCGTCGCAGAGCACGCAGGCCACCTCGGCGTCGCAGCTTGGATCCAGCACGCCCACCGTATCGAAGTCCAGCTGCCAGAACTCCCGGTAGCGTCCGGGATCCAGCTTGGCCTCGAAGCGATAGACCGGGCCGAACTGGTAGCGTCGAAACAGCGGTGGGTGGGCGCCGCTCTTGTAGTAGCCGCGGATCTTGTCCGCCCACAGCTGCTCCGCGTACTGCCGCGCCAGGGGAGCGGTCAGGTCGTAGCGCAGAGCCAGGTGGTGGCCCTCCATCAGGACCTGGTTCTGATCATCGCGCAGTGGCCGCCCGACTTCGTCCAGCACGGGCTCCTGCTCAGGGTTGCGGAAGCTGTAGACCCCCTCGTCGGCCGAGTCGTCGTCGGGCAGGTACTTGCCCAGGCATTCGGCGTACTCCAGGCAGGGGGTGTCCCAGTGCTCGAAGCCGTAGCTGCGGTAGACCCTGGACGCGGCCTCGATCACCTTCCAACGCAACCGGTTGATGTCGGGATCGATGTCGCGAAAACCCTTGACCCTACGTGGGATGATGCCACGTTCCTTCATATTGTCCAGCCTTGCCTTGGGGGCTCGCGGTGCACCCAAGGTCCGCCGGCTTCCATTGCGAGCGGGGGCTCGGGCGTTCCCGAGCGGTCAAGGACGATCTCGAGAAGATGGCACCGCCCATCAGACTTGAACTGATGACCTCCTGATCCACAGTCAGGCGCTCTAAACCTACTGAGCTAGGGCGGCAGACCCGCTACTGATAGCGTGTTCAGTATGGCTGTCAAGCCGCCGCAGGGGATCCCGGCGAGGCTTCCCCGGCCGGCGGGCGCGAGGCCCTCAGAAGCGCTAGAGGATCCTGACGAACAAGGAGTTGACGATGCCCATGGAAGCTGCGCTGATCGCTCTCACGGCCGTTTCACTGGCCTCCTCCACGGTCGAAAATCATGATGAAGGCGCCTCTCTGAGCTACGGCGCCGAGCTGACCGCCGCCTCCCATTACCACTGGCGCGGCCTGGAGGTCAGCCACGGTCCGGTGCTGCAACCGGCGGCCTGGGTGGGCGTGGCCGGCTTCTCGCTGAGCGCCTGGTCCAACATCAACCTGCTGCCCGATGACCACCCGGGCCTGAACGAGCTGGACCTGGTGCTCGGCTTCGAGCAGCACTGGCGCTCGTTTCACTTCACCCCCGGGGCTGTCCTCTACATCTTCCCGGGCAGCGAGGCGGCGCCCACGGCCGAGATCACACTGGACCTGAACTGGCTCCCCAAGCACCTTGGTCTGTACTCCAACCATGCCTACGATTTCCTCGACAACCGCTCGGGCTACTGGACCGAGAACGGCCTGCTGGCCGAGGCGGACCTGGGTGAGCACCTGGCAGCCGAGTCCAAGCTTGGGGTGGCCTTCGGCAACCAGACCTACCACGGCTACTACTTCGGTGCGGAACAGGGCGGCGCGGCCTACCTGGCGGCCGACCTGGTCCTGTCCTGGACCCATCGATCGGGCGTCAGCGTCGGCGCCTGCGGCCTGCTGGACCTGATGCTCAACGAGGAGCTGCGCCGCGCCGCGGAGTTGGAGCCGGTGGGGGCCATGGCCTCCATCACGCTGGGCTACGAGGGGGCCAAGGCCCTGGGGGGCGAGCACTGAGCGCGCCTCCGGAGCCTTTGAGGATCGAATCGGGGGCAGCTGCTCGGAAAAACTTGTTGGTTCCCCACCGGCCAGCCTGGTCGCCCCTGGTTCATGAAACCATGGGCGGCCTGGCGCTTTCACGGTGGGGAACAACGCGGGGGAGGGGGAGCGCGAAGCGCGGGGCGGGGCGTACGCAGTGGAGGGGCCCTCCCCTCCCCCGGCTATTTTCATGTTAGAAGCTCCACAGGCGCAAGCTCGCCCACCTCCCGCAATCAGGAGTCGCCATGTCCGAAGGCAAGACCGCGCGCAAGGGCCGCGGGTACTGGGGTCGCATCCTCCACGTGGATCTCAGCAATGGCGAAATAGCCTACGAGGAGCTCGATGACAGCGTCTACGAGCGCTTTTTGGGCGGCGTGGGCCTGGCGGCCAAGGTCCTGTGGGATCGCATGCAGCCCGGCGTCGATCCTTTTGGGCCGGACAATATCCTCGGCTTCGTGCCGGGCGTGCTGACCGACACGGGCAGCCTGTTCACCGGCCGCTTCCTGGTGGTCGGCAAGTCGCCCGCTTCCGGCGGCTGGTGCGATGCCAACTGCGGCGGCCACTTCTCTCCCCTGCTCAAGCGCTGCGGCATCGACGGGCTCTTCGTGCGCGGCTGTGCGGACAAGCCCGTAACCCTGCACATCGACGCCGCCGGCGCCGAGCTGCGCGACGCCGAAGAGCTCTGGGGCATGGACACCATCGCCACGGAGCAGGCCCTCAAGCAGCGCTACGGCAAGCGCGTGCAGGTGGCCTGCATCGGGCCCGCCGGAGAGAAGCGCAGCTTGATGGCAGGCATCTGCAACGACGGCGGCCGCATCGCCGCCCGCGGCGGCCTGGGCGCCGTGATGGGCGCCAAGCAGCTCAAGGCCGTGGTCGCCGCAGGCCGCGGTCGGGTCGGCGTGGCGGACAAGCCCCGCGTCTTGGAGATCACCAAGGCCTACAAGGGGCGCATCAAGACCGACAGCCCCATCAAGCGTGTGCTGGGCGACTCCCTGCTGGGCATGACCGGCTGGCTGACACGCGTGAACCCCGTGCTCCCCCGCCAACCCGCCGACCTCTGGCGCCTGCTCCTGTCCCGCTACGGCACTCCAGCGCTGACCGCCATGAGCGCCGAGAGCGGCGACAGCCCGGTCAAGAACTGGGCCGGCGCGGGCTGCACGGACTTCCCACTGCGCCGCTCCCAGGCCATCGGGGCCGAGGCCGTGCTGCAGCACGAGGTCAAGAAGTACGGCTGCTACTCATGCCCGCTGCGCTGCGGCGGCATCATCGAGGTGAAGGAAGGTCCCCACCCCATCCAGGAGATGCACAAGCCAGAATACGAGACCCTGTGCGCCTTCGGCACGCTGCTGTTGCACGACGATCTGCCCACGATCTTCAAGGTCAACGATCTCTGCAACCGCGCGGGCATCGACACCATCTCCACCGGCGCGGCCGTGGCCTTCGCCATGGAGTGCTTCCAGGAGGGGCTGATAGACCGCGACGACACGGGCGGCCTGCTGCTGTACTGGGGCAACGCCGGCGCCATCCTGAAGCTCACCGAACAGATCATCCAACGCGAAGGGCTGGGCGACCTGCTGGCCGACGGTGTCAAGCGGGCGGCCGAGCGCATCGGCAAGGGCGCGGATCGCTTCGCCGTGCACTGCGGCGGGATCGAAGCGCCCATGCACGATCCAAAGTTCGATCCAGCCTTTTTGGCTGCTTATACCTGCGAGCCCAACCCCGGGCGCCACACCTGCTTCAGCATGCAGTACCTGGAGCTGCAGCGCCTGGAGAGGCAGTTCGCCCGCGCGCCCAGGCTCTCACCGCTGGCCACGCGCCGCAGCAAGGGGCGCGTGGAGGGCAAGGGCGAGCAGATGGCCGTGGGCAGCGCCTACAAGTTGCTGGTGGACGCCGCCGGCGCCTGCCTCTTCGCCACCCAGGTGGGAGGCGATCTGCCCCTGCCGGACTGGCTGAACGCCGCCACGGGCTGGCGCTTCACCGCGGACGAGTACCTTCAGGCCGGTGAACGCATCCTGCAGCTGCGTCACGCCTTCAACCTGCGCGAGGGCATCAATCCCATCCGCGACCAGCGGCCCCATCCCCGCCTGTACGGCGATCCGCCCCAGCAGGTCGGTCCCTTCAAGGGCAAGACCTTCGATGCCGAGGGCTTCATGCAGGCCTACTACGGCGCCCTGGGCTGGGATCCGCACACCGGGCGCTGCGACGCCCAGCGCCTGGACAAGCTCGAGCTACCTGAGGCCAAGCAGGAGCCCGGCGACGAAGAGGGCTGAGCGGACCGGCCGCTACTCCGCC
>CAYVQL010000095.1:0-14681 GCA_964454135.1 uncultured Enterobacterales bacterium
GGGGGTGGGGGGGGGGGGGGGGCCCCCCGTCGTCGGGGGGGGGGGGGGGTGGGGGCGGGTGTCCCCCCACGGGGGGCCACCCCGGACGAGCGGGGCCAGCTGGCCGACGCCGTCTACCTGCGCACCCGCGGACGCCCGCTGCAGGTGCTGCAAGAGGGCCTGGCCATCCTGCGGCAGCGCCGGGGCACGGGCCTGGCCATCGCCGGCGTGGCCACCACCGGCTCTGGCCGCCACCTGGCTGGCCGCTTCCTTGGGGCCGACCTGGTGCGCAACGAGATCACGGCCCAGCTGCGCGCCGCCGCCCAGGCCCTGCCCGAGGTGGACACGGTGCTGGAAATCGGCGGTCAGGACGCCAAGTACATCCACGCCCAGCAAGGGCATATCGTCGACTTCACCATGAACCGCATCTGCGCCGCCGGCACGGGCTCCTTCCTGGAGGAGCAGGCCGAGCGCCTGGGCATGGACATCATCGACGAGTTCGCCCAGCACGCCCTGGCCGCCGAAGCTCCCGCCGACCTGGGCCGCCGCTGCACCGTGTTCATGGACAGCGAGCTGGTGCACGCCCTGGCGGCCGGCGCGGCGCTGCAGGATGTGGCTGCGGGCCTGGCCCTGTCCGTGGTGCGCAACTACCTGGACCGCGTGGTGGGGGGGCGCCCCATCGGCCAGCAGGTGGTCTTCCAGGGGGGCACGGCCTCCAACCGGGCTGTGGTGGCCGCCTTCCGGCAGGTGCTGGGCAAGCCGGTGCGCGTGCACCCCCACAACCGCGTCTCGGGCGCCCTGGGCGCGGCCCTGCTCCTGCTGGACGCCCGCCGCGAGGGGCAGCTGCCCGACGGGACCCGCTTCCGCGGTATCGACGCCTGTCGCGGCGAGCTGGAGCTGGCCTTCGAGTGCAAGCGCTGCAGCAACCGCTGCCAGGTCACCCGCTTCCGCTCCGGCGACGAGGTCTTCCACTTCGGCGACGCCTGCGAGCGCTACGCCGCGCGGGACGGCGCGGGCGCCCGGCAAGCGCCCCCCGATCCCCTGGCCCGGCGCCTGGAGCTGCTGCTCTCCTGTGCCCGGCTGGACGAAGACGACAAGCGAGGCGAGGGCCCCGTCCTCGGCATCCCGCGCGCCTCCCTGGGCCTGGGCCTGCTGCCCCTGTGGACCGCCCTGGCCCGGGCGGCCGGGCGCCAGCCCCTGCTCTCGCCTCCCACCAGCGCCCGCACCCTGGCCGCGGGCATGCGGGCTGTCGCCTCCGACACCTGCCTGCCCGTCAAGCTGGCCTACGGCCACGCCCTTCAGCTGCAACGCAGGGGAGCGCAGGCCGTGCTGCTGCCGGCCGTGGGCGCCCTCGAGGGCGAGGAGGGCTTGTCAGGCACCTGCCCCTACACCCAGCACCTGCCCTGGATGCTGGCCGGCCACCTGGACGCCCAGCGCCTGATGGCGCCCGAGGTGGAGCTGGACGCCCCCGAGCGGCTGCAGGTGACCGATCCCCAGGCCCTCTGCCAGGCCCTGGGGCTGGAGCCCGCCGCGTTGCAGGCGGCCCTGGCCGAGGGGCGACAGGGCCTGGCCCGCTTCCGCGAGCAGCTGCAGGCCTGGGGCCGTGCTGTGTTGGAAGGCGACGAAGGCCGCATCCTGGTGGTGATGGGGCGCCCCTACACCCTGTCGGATCCCTTCCTGAACATGGGGCTGGGGCGTCACCTGGCTCGCCTGGGGTTGACGGCCATCCCCATGGACTGCCTGCCCCTGGAGCAGGTGGAGCTCGAGGAGCGCTGGCGCGACCTGCCCTGGGGCTACAACCGAGATCTGATCCGCGCGGCCACCCTGCTGCAGCAGGACGAGCGCCTCTTCCCTCTGGTGCTCTCCTCCTTCGGCTGCGGTCCCGACGCCTTCACCCACAAGCACCTGGAGAGCATGCTGCAGGCCCGCCCGCGTCTCTTCCTGGAGTTGGACGAGCACCGCGCCGAGGCGGGCCTGATCACGCGCCTGGAAGCCTTCGCCGACGAGATCGACGCCCAGCTGCGCCGTCAGAAGCCGCAGCGTGCAGCGCCCGCCGCCCCGCAGCCCGAGCCCTCGCGCCGCCTGCACATCCCCTACTTCGCGGATCACGTGCACGGCTACATCGGGATCATGCGCGCTGCGGGCTACCAGGTGAACGCTTTCCCGCCCCCGGACGCGGCCGTGCGCGAGCGCGGCGAGGCCCTGGTCTCCGGACGCGAGTGCCACCCCTTCGCCATGTTCGCCGGCGAGCTGGTCAGCTGGCTGGAGCGCGGCGAGGCCCAGCCCGACGACGTGTTCTTCTACCCGGGCACGGTGGTCTCCTGCCTGCTGCGCCAGTACCGCGACGGCCTGGACCTGCTGCTGCAGCGCCTGGGAGCCGAGCGGCTCACCATCGTCACACCCAACCTGGACGAGTGGGCCGACATCGTGGGCATGCGCCTGTCCATGCGCCTGCACAAGGCGCTGATGGCCAGCGACGTGCTGCTGCGGGCCCGCTGCCGCATCCGGCCCTACGAGCGCGAGAAGGGGCGTACGGACGCCGTCTACCAGCAGAGCCTGCAGCGCCTGGCCCAGTCCGCGGAAGAGGGTGCGCTCAGCCAGGCCATGGCCCAGTGCGCCGCCCAGCTGGCGGCCATCCCCCGGCACGATGGGCCCCGCAGGCCCGTGGTGGGCGTGGCCGGCGACCTCTACACGCGCACCAACGACTTCGCCAGCGACGGCCTGATGACCCAGCTGGAAGCCGCGGGCTGCGAGGTCTGGCCGGCCCCCTTCTCCACGGACGTGGCCGAGTACAACGCCAGCCAGCGCATCAAGCGCGCCTGGCAGCGCCGGCGCCTGCCCTTCACCCTGCGCAGCGTGGCGTCCTACCGCGTGATGGCCAGCCAACGCCAGCGCATGGAGGGGCACTTCCGGTGCATCGAGGGCCTGCGCGGGGAGCCCTCCATGGAGCAGGTGCGCCAGCTGGCCCGTCCCTACCTGGCGCCCGAGGCCAGCTCCCTGGTGGTGCTGAACATCGCCAAGATGGTCGACTACGCCCGCGGCGGCGCCGCCGGCATCCTGAACGCCTCCTGCATCAACTGCATGGTGGGCTCCATCTCCGAGGCCCTGCAGCAGCGGCTGCGGCGCGACCTGGGAGGCCTGCCCATGGCCACCCTGGTCTACGGAGGCGGCGACGGCACGGTGGACCGGGCGCGGCTGGAGGCCTTCCTGCACCAGGTCCGCCGCTTTCACGCCGGCAGGTGAACGGGTCCGCGTGCGGAGGCTATACTCCCCCATGCCCCGCCTTCTCCCGCCCTTCGCCGCCCTGCTGCTGGCCAGCTGCCACCCCCCGACCATCGATCCCGACGCGCGCCACCCTCCAAGCGAGGCCGATCCCTCCCAGGACAGCCAGGCCGACAGCCAACCCGACAGCGCCGCCGACACGGCCGAACCCTTCGAAGGCGGCGAGCCCTTCTCCGTGGTGCTGCTGCCCGACACCCAGCTCTACTCCCAGGACTATCCCGAGCTCTTCGCGGCCCAGACCAGCTGGGTGCTGGACAACCGCGACGCAGAAGCCATCGCCTTCGTGCTGCACGAAGGGGACATCACCAACGACAACGGCAGCACGCAGTGGGGCAACGCCAAGGCCGCCATGGAGATCCTGGACGACCAGGTGCCCTACGTACTGGCCGTGGGCAACCACGACATGGGCAGTGGGGGCTCGGCCGACGAGCGCGACACCACGCTCTTCAACAGCCACTTCCCCATCAGCCTCTTTCAGGATCAAACCTGGTTCGGCGGCGTGTTCGAGCCAGACCGCATCGACAACCTCTACGCCCTCTTCGAGGCGGGGGGCGTCTCGTGGCTGGTCTTCGGCCTGGAGTTCGGCCCGCGGGACGAGGTGCTGGATTGGGTGTGGCAGGTGGCCCAGGAGCACGCCGAGCGCTCGGTGATGGTGGTCACCCACACCCACGTCTACTCCGACGACAGCCTGCACGGCACGCTCTCCTCCCACTCCTGGAACCCCCACACCTACGGGCTGGACCAGGACAAAGGCGACGTCAACGACGGTGTCGAGGTCTGGGACGCCCTGCAGGACCTGTCCAACCTGACCTTCTTCTTCAACGGACACATCCTGAACGATGGCGTGGGCCGGGTCACCGGCACGGGCAGCAGCGGCAACCAGGTGCATCAGCTGCTGGCCAACTACCAGACCCTGAGCAATGGCGGCGACGGATGGCTGCGCCTGCTGCGCTTCATCCCGGGCAGCCGGCGCGTGGACGTCGAGACCTGGTCGCCAGTCCTACAGCGGCACAACGGCGACATCCAGCAGGCCTTCAGCATCCACGGGCTCGAGCTCTTCTCCGAGGCGGACGGCGACGCCCCGGGCATCGAGGTCCTGTCTTCCCTGGGGGGCGCCGCGCAGCTTGCCCTGGTCTTCGACGAAACCCTGGACCAGGAGACGGCCGGTGACGCGACGAACTACCAGCTGGACGGCGGAGCGTCCGTGCTGTCCGCGACCCTGGCAGCGGACGAACGCACCGTGACCCTGGAATTGAGCGGCGCGCAGCTGGGCAGCGCCTACACGCTGCTGATCGACGGAGTCCGCGACGCCTCCGTCCATCGCAACCGCGCGTCCGGCCTAAGCGGCAGCTTCGCCCCCGCGGACCGCTTCGCGGACGACTTCGACGACGGTGACATGGAGGGCTGGCAGGTGGTCCAGCAGGGCAACACCTCCGGGCCCGCCTGGTGGGAGGCGGCCGGGGGCTCGCTGGTGCAACGCTCCAATGTCTACGGCGACGACCGCGCCGGCAGCTACGTCTACCTGGACGATCCGCTGGCCATGGGCTGGAGCGACTACACGCTCACGGCCAGCCTGCGCTCCGAGGACAACGACGGCATCGGTCTGCTGGTGCGCCTGCAGGAGGACGGCAGCTGCTACAAGCTGGACCTGGACAGCGAGCGCAGCTTCCGCCAGCTGGTGCGCATCCAGGACGGCCAGCAGACCGTGCTGGCCGAGTCCTGGGAGGGCTACGCGCAGGACCAGACCATGGCCGTGGAGCTGCAGGTGCAGGGCAGCGGCATCCGGGTGAGCCTGGACGGCCAGATCCTCTTCGGCGGCGAGGTGCAGGACGGCGAGCTGAGCGCCGGCACCGCGGGTCTGTACTGCTGGGGCAACGAGGGCTGCTGGTTCGACGACGTGGCGGTGGAAGGGTTCTAGCGAGCGCAGCCGAGCCGCATCGGGGATAATGCCCATGATGCTGAACCTGTTCCCCCCACCCTTGGTGGACATCAGCCTGCTGACCGCCGTGCTGGTGGGGGTGCTGTTGGTCTGGGCCCTCTCGGAGCTCTTCGGCTGGCACCGCTCCGGCCTGGTGGTCCCCGGCTACCTGGCGGGCGTCTTCGTCATCCAGCCGATGGCGGGCTTCGTGATCGTGGTCGAGGCGACCCTCACCTGGCTCGTCTCCGCCTTGATCATCGAGATCCTCCCCCGCATCCTGCCCATGGAGCGAGCCTTCGGCCGGGCGCGCTTCTTGACGATCCTGCTGGTCTCGGTGGCGCTGCGCCTGGCCATCGAGGGTGAGTCGCTGGCGTGGCTGGCCAGTCAACTGGGCCTGGACTGGAGCGTGCCTCTGCACTCGCTGGGCCTGGTGTTGGTTCCCTTGGCCGCCAACGCCATGTGGCATCCGGGTTGGTTCCGCGGCATCCCCATGGTGGCCGTGCCCACCCTCATCGTCTACCTGCTGCTGGTCCTGGTCCTGCTGCCAGGCACCAACCTGGCATTCACCCGTTTCGAGCTGATCTACGAGAACCTCTCGCTGCACTTCATAGCGGCGCCCCGGGTCTATATGCTGCTGCTCTTCGGCGCCTTCTTCGCCTACCTGATGGGCGTGCGCTTCGGCTGGGACGTCGGCGGGATCATCATCCCCGGCCTGCTGGCCATCACCTGGATCCATCCCCTGAAGCTGTTGTGCACCTTGGCCGAGGTGCTGGTGATCGTGGCCCTGCTGCGCTTGCTGCTGCGCCTGCCCGGCCTGCGCAAGGCCAACATCAGCGGCCTGCGCCCGCTGGTACTGGGGTTCGTAGCGGCCTACCTGGTCAAGTTCGTGCTGGGATGGGCCACCGCGGGCCAGTACCCTGGTTTTCGGATCACCGACCTGTTCGGCTTCGGCTACCTGCTGCCCTCCCTGATGGCGGTCCGTTGCTGGCGTCGAGGCAGCGCCGTGACGATCCTGGTGCCCGCGATGGTCACCTCTTTCTGCGCCTTCGTCGCAGGTTCTGCTGTGGGTGTCTTCCTGGAGCGCAGCTCGCCCCCAGTGAGCGCGCCGCAGGTGGCGGCCATGGCTCGCCTGCCGGGTCCCGCCAGGCATGCGGTGGCGGACCTGCTCCTGCCGCCCCAACGCCGCACCCGCCAGGCCGCGGCGGAGTTGGAGCAGGCCTGGCAGAAGGGGCTGCGTCCTCAGCCCCACTCGGGCGAGCAGCTGCAGACGGACTGCTACCCGGACGGCGCCGTGCTGCATTCCCGCAACGACCCGCTCCTGGGCAGCGCATGGATCCGACCCGACGCCACGTCCGAGATCGTGATCCTGGTGCCACGAGCGGCCAAAGATCCCGGCCTGGCAGAGGCCGCCAGCGTGCTGACCGAGCTGCTGGGCGCGCGCGCCCTGCTGCTCTCCCCGGGCGGGGCGCTCAAGGCCCAGGCGCGGAGACCCAAGCCCCCGCTGATGGAGATCGGCCTGGCGTCCAGCGACCGCCTCTCAGTGGCCAAGACGCTCCCCGAGGAGCTGCCCCTGGAGCGCCTCGCACGCCTGCTTCCGGACCTCGAGCTGGACTGGAACCTGGACCGCGGAGAAGGCCTGGCCGCTCGACTCGAGCTGACGGAAGACACGATGCTCGACCTGGCCGTGCAGCGTTTCGCGGGATCCCTGCTGGAATCCCGCCTTCCCCTGCTACGCGAAGGCCTGGCCGTGGCGCCCCCCATTGAGGAGGGCAGCGCCCGCCTGGCCAGCCTGGAGCGCTCCGTGCTGCAGCCCCTGCTGCGCGCTCGGGACGGGGACGAGCGCTGGGCGCAATTGGCCGCGGCCAGCGCCGCGCGCATGGACCTGGCCGTCTCCGTGGACTCCGAGGTGATCGCGCTGGGGCCCACCGCTGCGCGCGCCCCGCCCCGCTTCACGCTCTGGCTGCGCAAGAGCGGCGGCAGCTCCGTGGCCTTCGAGGTCAGAGCCGGACAGCGGCACCACCTGACCGCCGAGCTGGCGCGCAGCTGGTGGGTGGCATGGAAAGCCTCGGCGCTGCTGGTCCACGACGCCGGGGCGGATGCGGACAGCCTGGGGCTGCGACGGGCCGGGTCCGCATGTCCGGAGACCACCGCCCTCTGGGCGCTGGCGGCGGACCACCCCGGCCTGACCGTGGTTTCCCTGGCCGCCATCCTCGACCACGAGTTCCCGGGCAGCGACGTCGTGCTGTCCATCGGCCGGCCCATCGGCGAGCTGGACCTGGTGCCGGACTACCTGGAGCGGGTGCGCCAGCGGGTCGCCGCCAGCGGGGCCAGCGTCGCCCACTACGACGGCAGCCTCTCGCGCCTGCGCTTCTACGACAGCGGCAACCAACGGGCGCGGGCCGTACGGACGGCAGGGGGTCACTACGTCACGGTCTACCTCTCTGCCGGCTTCCGGCAGCGCTACGCCACGCACGACACGTCCAGCGCGCTGAGGGCCCTGCTGGCCGGCAGCGGGATCCCCCTGCGCCGGGGAAGGTTGCAGGACCTGTTGGCCGGACCGGCGCTGGAAGAGGAGGCCGCCCGGCGCCGCTTCGACGCCCTGCTGCAGGCTCACGCCCAGCTGACCGCCAGCGGTCACCCCGCCGCGCTGCGCAACCTGCAAGGGATAGCCGAGCGCGCCGGGCTGGACCTGAGCGCCCTGGAGGACGAGGAGGATGGACAGGTCTACCTCTTGGTGGCCGACGAGCGGGCGCTGCTGGCCGCGCCCCTGGTGCGCGCCGACGGCCAGCTGAGCAGCGGAGGCCTGCCAGAGCTGCGGGCCGCTGGCCGGGCGCTGGCATGCGAGGTCTCGCCGTGAGACGCATCCACGTCCTGCTGGCGTGGCTGCTGCTGGCAGCCGGCGCCTGGGCGCTGCAAGCCCGGCACGCCCTGCAGACAGAACCCAGCGAGGCCCGCCGGATCCACTACGCGCTGAGCATGGGACAAGAGGTGGTATACCGCTTGCGCCCAGGTGAACCCAGGATCTGCATCATGGCGCACCTGGAGACCTGGACCAGCCTGGAGGCCGATGAGAGCCGCAGCTGGCCCCTAGGGATGCAGGTCCTCATCGAGCCCACAGGCTCCACCGCCTACAGCCGCGAGATCCACAGCCGATCGCGCCTGACCCTGCTGCCCGGCGGAGGCAGCGCCATCCTGCCCCTGCGTCGGGACCACGCCGTGACCGACGCCCGCCTGGTGGTGCTGGAGCCGGGTCACCTGCTGCCCCAGGGCGGAGACCTGCGCATCCGCCCGCTGCTGGAGGAGCCGGATCAGCGCCTGCTGCTGCGGGTCTACCGCGAGACCCCGACGAAGGCGGAGGTGCTGGAGCGTTTCCAACAGGTCCCGGCCGCCCGCTTCGAGCCCCCTGATCACGCCTACGAACCACCCTGGACCGGGCTCCGCAAGTTCGCTGGCCGCCAACCCTGGAAGCGCACCTGGCTGCACGCCAAGGGCACCACGGGTGAGAGCGTCGCGCTGCACAAGCTGCGCGCGCCATCCGCCGTGCCCTCGACGCTGACCAGGGGCCTGCTGCTGCAACCCGGGGAGGGGACGGCGCTCAACCTGACAGGCCCCAGCACGGTCAGCGTGCAGGCCGAGTGGACCGAGAAGCGGGCGCAGGAAGGGACGCCCAACCTGCAGGCGCAGCTCGTCGCCATCCCCCCCGAGAGCGGCGAGGCCGCCGACCCGGGGGCCATGCGCTTCTCCGTCCCTGAGGGGGCCACCTGGAGCCTGCAGTGGACCAATCCCTGGCAACAGGCCCCCCTGCGGCTGCGGCTGCTGGTGTCTCCCCAGGAAAGGCTATGGGGCAATCCCATCGTGGGGCTGGGGGAGCGGTCGCTGCTACCGGAGCTGCGCCAGCTGACCGCCTTCCGAGCAGGGCCGCGGCAGTCACCGCTGTCCCTGCCTGTCAGCAGCGAGCAGGACTGGGGCAAGTTGCGCATCGAGTCCCGTCCCCTGCCCTCGCAGGCCTGGTTGGCCGACCCGCAGCGCGAGCCGGCTCCCGTGTTGCTGAGCTACCGCGCCCTGGATCGGCGAGGCGAAGAGCTGGCAGCAGGAGAGCGTCAGCTGCGCTTCACGCACAGCCCCTTCGAGCGCTACGCCCACGCCGAGCCCGCTCATATGAGCGAGGCGACGAGCTTCGACCTGTACCACTCCGGGCGGGTCGCCCAGGTGGATTTCTCCGCCGACGCGCCCGTGGATCTGCGCTTCATGACCCCCACCGGAGCGCTGCCCCAACGGGCTGCGGCCTATGCGCTGCCCGAGGGCTGGCAGGCGCGCCACGCGCCCTGGCAGATGGCGCCCTACGTCACCCTGGCGCCTGAAGGCATCGAGGAATTGGCAGCCCAGGGGCGCGTGGTGAGTTTTCTGGCCACCGTGCGCATCGAGGCCGCCCCGCAGAGCGAGGATCCCCACCAGGCGACCCGCGAGCTGCGCCCCCGGGGCGAGCAGCCTCGCTATCCCCTCGTGGAACGCCAGGACCGGGCGGCCCGCAGCTGGCGAGCCTGGCACCGCACGCGCCTGGGCGAGACCACGGAGATCCTGATCCCGGCCGACGGCATCTTGGTGACCGACTACCGTGTGGCAGCGGAAGACGTGGGCGGCTCTGCCAACTTGAGCTGCGGCGGGGCCACGAGCACGCAGCTTCTGTCCTCGTCCGCTGGCACCTTGAGCTTCTCAAGCCTGCCCAGCGGCCTGCGGACCTGCGAGTTGGACGCCCGGGGGGAGTTCCTGGCCCGCGCCGCGGGTTCCGGCGAGCGCTGGTCACGCCACGGCGCCTATCGCGGCGACGAGGGCGAGCTGTCGCTGCCCGTGCAGCTGCTGCAAGGGCAGCCCACCGAGCTCTACGTACGCGCCTACACGCCCCGGGGCAGCCCAGCGCCCTGCATCTCGCTGCGCGTGGACGGCGGCACGCCGGCACGTCGCGGCGCCCTGGTGGGGCAGCTGACCCGCGCCGCGCGCGATGTATGCCCTCCCCCCTCGGGGCGACGAGCCCGGCTGGAGGACCGGAGCGAGGGCTGGTTGGAGGTCTGGCAGGGCGTGGCCCTTGAGCTGAAGGAGGACCTGCACCCCGGCTGGCACCAGGTGGCGGTCAAGGCGCGCAGCACCCAGTCCGGCCAGCCGGTCTACCTGCGCTTCGAGGCCACGCGCACGCCCAGCCAGGAGAAGGCCCCCAGCCACTGGACGAGGCGCTGACTCAACGCAGGGCGCGCCTTAGCCGCGTCACAGGCCAGACCAGCAGCACGCCGCCCAGGGCCAGCAACGCCAGGCCAAGGCCCAGCCCAGGTGGCCTGTAGACCAGGCTGCCCGGCCCCGCGGCGACCTGGGCGGCCAGCAGGCCCTGTCGGGAACCCGCCGGTCGGCCGTCCAGCTGCCAGCCCGCGAACGCGTTCTGGTTGACCACCAGTTCGCCGGCGAAGGGCGCCTCGAAGTGGATGCGGTTGGGGGTGATGCGGGCCTGAACCGGCGTGCCGTCGGCCATATGGACCTCGCCTTGGTAGCCCGCGTCCTGACGCGCCAGCACCGGGCCGGGATCCTCGAGCCAGGCCGTGGTCCAGCAACGGGGCTTGCCGCGCTCCGCCCGCATGGCCTCCCAGTTGGTCAGCTCGTCGTCGCTCTGCTGGAACTCGCCTGGCGCCGGGATGACATGGGGCCGACCGGGGCCGATGTGGTAGCGCCAGGCCGCCTCGGGGGCGGCCCCCCACAGGTGCCAGCCCATGGCCAGCAGCACGGCGGGCCGCGCCAGCCAGCGCAGCCAGGGCATGCGCCAGAGCGCCACGACGCCCCAGGCCGCGAACCAGCCCAAGAAGAGCGTCCAGACCAGCGAGTAGCGCTCCACCACCCGGATATGGTCGAAGGGCGGCAAGCGGTGCAGCAGCTGCAGCAGGTTGACCGGCGTGGCCCCGCCCCAGCCCAGGTTCAGGAACAGCAGCCCGGTCAGGGCCACGGCCGGGCGCCGACGCAGGGCCCAGAACACGCCGATCAAGGCCAGGACCAGGGGCAGGGCGCCGAAGAGCACGTTCTGGCCGTTGTGGGCGCTGGGGCGCTCCACCAGGCCCTGCAGCACCTGCAGCGCGCGCCAGGGCGAATAGGGATCGGCGATGGAGAAGACGCGCTGGGGCGCCAGGCGTTCGGCCCGCTCCCAGAGCGTAGGCAGGGTGGCCAGCTTGGGCGCGCAGATCAGGGCTGCCAGCACGCCCGCCGCCAGCAGGCGCGTCAAGCCAGCCAGGGCGGCCCCGCCCGCCTGGGGTCGCTGCAGCGCCAGCGCGGCCAGGCCGCCCAGGGCCAGGGGCCAGGCCGCCCAACCATGGCCCAGCAGCAGCAGGTTGAGCAGCAGCCAATAGCCCAGCAGCTGGGCGCGCCCTGGGGCCAGGCTGCGAAAGGCCAGATCCGCCCCCAGCCAGATCAGGGCGTACATGGCCAGGTGGTGCCCGCCTGCCAGCACCGTCATGGCCAGGCAGAGCGCCAGCAGGCGCCAGCGGCCGCGCCGCAACGCCAGCCAGGCCAGGGGCAGCCAGCACAGCGGCAGGTACATGATGTGGCCCATGGCCGTGATGGCGGGGATGGACGCCGAGCAGAGGGCCAGCAGCCCGGCGCCGTGGGCCGTGGCCGGGCCCAGCCCCATGGCGCGCCCCGCCAGCCAGCAGGCCGCGGCCAGGGCCATCAGGTGGAAGAGCACCCAGACCTTCAGCCCCGCGCTGCTGCCCAGCAGCAGGATGAAGAGGAAGGGCGGGTATAGGAAGGGGGACTCGGGATTGGCCAGCAAGGGCACGCCGCCCTGCGTGTAGGGATTCCAGCCCGGCAGCTGGCCGTACTCAGCGATGCTGCGCCGGCTGGCTTCGTAGAAGGACAGCTGCCAGTCCCAGTCCTCGTTGACGCCGTGGGAGATGGTGGTGGCCGGCTCGGCGCCCATCCAGTCGAACTGCCACCAGGCCAGCCAGCAGATCAAGGCCAGCAGGGCCGGGCCCAGCAGCTGTCTCACCGCTCCTCCACGGGCACATCGGGATGGGGCCAGCCATCGATGTACAGCCCCAACAGGTCACCCTCCACGCTCACCTCCAGCGTGCCCGGAGGCGTCTCCAGCAGCACCGCCAGCAGGGCCTCGCCGCGCCCGGTGCTGCGGTGCTCCAGGGGCACGCCGGCGCCGGCCTGCAGGCTGGCCGCGCCGCGCACGCGGGCCGCCAGCAGCACGGTGCCGCCGCCCGAGGGGAAGGACCAGCGCCCCGGTCCGGGCAGGTACTCCTGGCTGGGGAAGCACTGGGCCAGGTCGTCGTGATCCAGGTCGTAGGGATACCAGGTGTGCACCAGGTGTTGGCTGGGCGGGAAGCGCTCCCGCAGGCAGGCCAGGCGCGAGGGATGCCCCCAGACCCCGGTCAGCCGGTTGGCGCTCACCAGCATGGGGCCCGGCCCGGGCACGTCCACGTCGGCCAGGCCGCCCGGATTCTGCGCCTCCCAGCGGACCCGGGCCAGGCCGTTCTGGCCCCACTCCAGGTCGCTGTCGCCCAGGTGCTGCCAGGCCTCCACGGGATCCCGCAAGCGCTCGTTCTGGTAGGACAGGCCGTGGGGGAACCAGAACCAGCCCGACACGAAGCAGAGCGCGGCGCCCAGCGCCCCCAGCGTCAGGGGCAGCCGGGCGATGGACACGGCCAGCAGGGGTACGATGGGCAGCAGGTAGCGCGTGCCGATCTGGAAGTTGAAGGCCAGCGAGAACCACGCGGCCAGGAACAGGACCGGCCAGGTCAGCAGCAGGCTGGCGCGCCCCTGGCGCCGCGGCCAGAGCAGGGCCAGGGGTCCCAGCAGCAGCAGCGGCAGGGGGAACTTGCGGCTGGCGGCGCGCAGGTAGTGATCGCCCTGGCCCTGGGCGGTGTAGCGCCCCTCGGAGTAGATATTGCCCGAGCCGTGCTCGTCGTCGCTGCGCACCCAGTCCAGGCCCTCGACCCAGGGGCGCGGCAGGGGCAGGGGCAGGGCCAGCTCGGCCATGGGGGCCAGCAGGCGCGAGCGCCAGGCGATGTCACGGGCCGGCGTGCAGCAGCCCTCGAAGCCGTAGGCCGCATTCAGCGCCAGCCCTGCCGCCAGCAGGTAGACCGCCAGGCGCCGCGGGCCCAGGCTGCGCGGCAGGCCGCGGCGCCAGCGCCAGAGCGCGGCCAGGGGCAGGGCCAGGCCCAGGATGGGTACCAGAAAGACCGCCGTGAACTTGGCTGCCTGGGCCAGGCCCAGCACGGCGCCGGCCAGCGCCCACTGACGCAGGCGCCCGCCCTCCAGGGCGCGCCAGCAGGCGTAGCAGGCGGCCAGCACGAAGAAGGCGCAGGGCATGTCCGTGGTGACCAGGCCGGCGTGGGCCTGCAGGTTGGGATCCAGGACCACGAAGCCCGCCGCCACCAGCCCGGCCCGCTCGCCGAAGAGGCGCCGCGCCCAGGCCGCGGCCAGCAGGGCGCTGCTCGCCAGCCAGAGCACCTGGGGCGCCCGTGGCCAGAACCAGTCGCGGTGGGACAGCTGGGGATCGCCATCGCGCGGCGGCCCCGTGACCAGGGTGGGCAGGGCGTTCAGCGCGTTGACCGGCATCTTGCTGTTGTCGAAACGCGCCCAGGAGCCCTCCATCAGCACCTGGCGCCCCATCTGCAGGTGGCGCGGCTCGTCCAGGGTGGGCGTGCGGTGCCAGGTGGCCGCCAGGCTCAACAGGCAGCCCCCCAGGATCAGGAGCAGGGTCAGGGCGCGCAGGCCCCTGGCGTCCGTGGCGCTGCGGGACATGGCCGCCTCGAAGGGGTGCCTGTGGGCGTGGATGCGGGGAGGACAAGAGCGTATTGATTCGCCGTGGCCGGTGCCACCTGGGTCGGCAGGCCAGGAGGCCGTGCTATCGTCTCCCCATGCTGCGCATCCTCGGCATCCTGCTCCTGCTGGCCGCTGGCGGCCTGGCCTGGCTGACCTGGGGCGACCGCATGTCCCCCGCGGCGCTGGACGTGGTGGAGCTGAACGGCCGGCTGGGCATCCCCGTGCCCATCCCGCTGGCCGGGCTGGGCATGTTGCTGGTGCTGGCCAGCCTACGAGGCCGCAAGAGACCGCCGCCTCGCCCGCGCGCCCAGCCCCGGCCCCGGCGCACCACGGGCGACGTGGTGTCCCAGGCCCCGGATGGCGGGGGCTGGCTGCAGGAGATCTGCGCCCGGGCCCTGGCCCTGCGCTGGGAAGAGGGCGTGCGCCTGGAGCTGGACATGGAGGCCAACATCCCCTTCGCCCTGCGCCTGGAGCGCGTCACGCCGGAGCGCGCCCGCCGCGCCATGGACGAGTTTGCGCGTTTCCTGGCATCGATCCCCACGCCCAGGCGCGCACGGGTGATCTTCGTGGACTGCCAGCAGGCCGCCAAGCTGGCGCCCCACCGGCAGGCCGACGGCGTGTTCCGGCGGCACATGCCCTCAGACGCCTACCGCATCGTGGGCCAGCAGGACTGGGCGGATGTGCTCTTCTCGCAGCC
>CAYVQL010000095.1:14781-33481 GCA_964454135.1 uncultured Enterobacterales bacterium
GCAGGTCTGTTCTCCAGATGCTTGTTCTCCATTCATCATGTGAATGAAAAACACGACACCCCTCACCCTCGTCAAGGATACTCGTGCACCACCGGGGCCACGGACGCGCAGGGCCGGCAGAGCGCCGTGGGCAGGCCCGAGTTCCTGCGCGTCCTCCCGGCGACGGCCTTGAACACCGGCCCGCTCATGTCCTCGTCGCACTGCAGGCATTCGTTCAGCGAGCCATCTTCCAGGTGATAGGGCTCGTCGAGGGCCGCCAGGCAGACCTCCAGGCACTGGTCCCGCGTGTTGCCGCTGTTGAAGGCCCAGATCTGCGCGCAGGGGGCGCTGAAGTCCAGCTCCTGCAGGCACTCCGTCACGTCCTCGGCGCTGCCGCCGATGCCCAGCAGGGCGCATTCCCGCACCGGATCGGAGAGGTCGGGGTTGGCGATGTAGACAGCCAGATCCTGCAGCGACGAGCACTGGCCGCAGGCGCCGTGGTGCGTCAGGGTGGCGCCGGATTGTTCGATGCTGTCGAGGCTGTCGTGGGTCTCGAGGCGGTACTGGCCCGCAGCCTCGGACAGGACGACGCAGAAGAGCTCGGCCTGCTCGGGGTGGTCCTGCGGGGTGTCGTAGGGATCGGCGTCGAGCAGGTCCGGCGGATCCACGAGCTCGGCAGCCCGCAGGCCTTCGATGTCGGACTCGGTGTAGCTCGGGGGGGAGAACTGCAGGTCGTCGCAGGCGCAGCCGGGGGAGCACTGGTGGGCATCCAGGCCCGTGTTGGCGGAGGGGGTGCCGAAGAGGATCTCGCAGGGAACCGCGTCGGAGCCGGGCTCCGCGTTGCAGGCGGCGAGCGTCGGCAGCAGGACGACGAGGAGCAGGGGCAGGGTGCGCATAGGGGATCCTGGGTTCGCGCGGGGGGGCGAGCCGAGCTGGCGGCGGTGCATGGAGTATCCGTGGGGGGAGCGGACGGCAGCCCCACGCCCGAAGAGACCGACACGCTTCTTGCAGAGCAGTGCGCCTGCTGTCGCACGCGCCACGGGGCGTCGTCCACGAGAGGCCAGCTCGCTCATGGGTTCATGTTTTCGAGCCGCTGAGGCTGGGGGCGCTCGAGCTTCGCGGCCAGTCGAGCCCATGCGACTGCGCTCCGCGCGCAGAGCCGGTCTCTCCTGTCCCCAGCGCTTCGAATCGCTGCCTGAGATCGGTCGGGCGATACTCGTACGCTCGAAGCGGACCGCCCGCGACGGGGCGCCCCCTGGCACGCATTCTGGCTTGGCCCGAGCTACTCGTCCCTCGACGCTGCGAGCATCTTCCTCTTCCTGTAGGGCGTACCGCGAAGGATGGTCTTGGCCACCTTGTACTGGAAGTTGATCCAGCTCTGGACGTACAAGAATTCCGCCTGTCCTTGCTCGGTGCGCTTCGACGGAAAAGCTCTCTTTCGCCTATAGAACCTGTCGTGGTCGACCATCACGCCCCGATGGTTGTCCCAGAAGGTGTGCCACCCCTCAACCTTGTCGCTTCCGTAGAAATGAAGCCGTGGCCGTCTGATGGTTCAGGCCGACCCGCTTGGGGCGGAACCCGCCTCAGTGCGCCGCACTGCCCCTGGTTGCGACACGTCCGCCAGGCCCGCTTGGGGCGGAACCCGCCTCAGTGCGCCGCACTGCCCCTGGTTGCGACACGTCCGCCAGGCCCGCTTGGGCGGAACCCGCCTCAGTGCGGCGCACTGACCCTGCTTGCGACACGTCTGGGCGGCCCGCTTGGGGCGAAACCCGCCTCAGTGCGGCTCACTGGCCCTAGAACCGGGACATCCAACGACCCCGCCCGTGGCGGAATGTTCTGAACCCCGTTCACTCCCCCCCCATCCCCACCTCCGCCAACAGCTCCTCCAGGTTCTGTCGCGCCACGTCGAACCCGGGGTCCGCCTCCAGGGCCTGCCGAAACGCGTCCAGCGCCTCCTGCAGACAGGGTCCCCTCTCCGGCCGGCAGTCCGCCTGGAAGTGGTGGTAGGCCAACAAGCCCAGCTCATTCCACCTCTCAGCCTCGTCGAAGTGAGGCGCTGCCACCCGCGCCCCTTGCCAGCGCTTGCGCCCCTCCGTCTCCGGATCCGCCGCGTACACCCCGCTGCCCCGCTTCAGGTGCACCTCCATGAAGTCCCCCAGCCGCTGTCCGTCCCCATAGCGCTCCTCCAGCGCAACCAGCCCAGTCGACACCCCCTCCCCCACCCCATCCCCCGCGCACTCCGCCGGCCACACCTCGTCCGCCACCACCTCGGCCACGGCCCCAGCCAGGGCCCAGTGCGTCTGCATGGTGGGGTGGCAGTGATCGTAGACCTGCTTCCAGCCGATGATCCCATCCCGCGACAGCCCCGCCGCCACCTGCTCGCCGTCCGCCATGGGCAAGCCGCGCTCCGCGGCCAGGCGGCGCGTGATGGCGTTGATGTAGGGCGGCGCCCGGTGGGGATTCTCGTCCAGACGGATGGCCTCCAGCAGGTGGGGCCGCGCCAGCGCGGGCAGGCCCTGCCCTCGATAGAGCTCGCCCCAGCGGTACTGCGTGATGGCCTCGGGCCACTGTGCGAAGGCCTGCTCGAACAGCTCCTCCACCTGTGCCGCCAGCGCCGGAGCGCGGCGCTGGCTCTGCTCCAGCGGCGCCAGCAGGTCGTGGGCCCGCTGCAGCAGCTCGCCCACCTCCTGGGGCACCTCTCCCCCATCCTCCGCATGCCAGAAGATGCCCGGCGGATCCATCCAGTTGGTGGCCACCGGCACCAGCAGCACCGGCACCCCGGCGGCCTCGGCTTCGTCCAGCAGCCGCCCCAGGTTGCGCTCGAAGCTCTCGGCGGCGTATGCCCGGTCGCTCTCCTCCATGCGGGCGCGCTGCTCCCAGGGCAGGGCCTCGTCGTCGCTGTACGAGGTCTGGCCCCAGGCCTGGGCCCCGCGCAGCGCCTCCCGCGCCCACAGGTAGCTGCGCAGCCGCGAGAGGCGCATGTTCAGGCGCAGGTTCCATACGAAGAGCCGATGGGCGGCAGGCGGCAGGTACTGGCGCCAGTCCCACCACTCCAGCAGCTCGTTGTTGCCCGCGTAGACCACCAGCAGGTCGGGCTCCAGCCCGGTCAGGATCTCCTTGGCCAGCATCAAGAGCTGCTGGCTGGAGGCGGCGATGGTGCCGGCGTTGATCACCTGCACGTCCGAGCCGGGGCAGGCCGGGCCCAGCAGCTCTTGCAGGCGCCCAGGGAAGCTGCCGTTGCGGCTGAAGCCGTAGCCGTGGGCCGCCGAGCCCCCCAGCACGAAGACGCGCCGCTGGTGTTCCTCTTTCTTCACCGGGAAGGGCCGCGGATGCGCGGCGAAGGCCGGCGCGTAGTAGGCGCGCTCCTGCCCGTCCAGCGGCATGGCCCGGAAGAAGGGCCGCTGAAGCTGGGCGTGCTCGCGACACCAGGAGACCTCCCGGTCGGGCTGCCCCCGGTAGCCTGCCAGGCGCAGGCTCAGCTCCGCCACGGCCAGCAATACCAGCAACGGCAGCAGCGAGAAGAGCAGCCGCCGCCCCAGGCCGCCCCCGCTAGCGGCCCTGTCCCGAGCCAAGCTCGCCTCCGCCCTCGGGGCAGGCGTTGAAGAAGAAGCCCTCGATGGGGCGCAGCCCGCGCGACAGGCAGTGGGTGATGCGCTGGTCCCGGCACCAGCCTACCAGCTCCTGCCAGGCCGATTCCTGCTTCCAGAGCTCGGCGCAGGCCGGGCTGCCGGGCTCGGCGGCGCAGCTGCGGTAGCGCGGATCGGGCTCGGCGCAGACCACCATGCCGTCGTCCCAGCCCCACTCGTCGCAGCCCCCCTGCCCTGTCATCTGGCCGTGGTCGTGAAAGGTGTGGGGCGTGTGGGGCGCCTGGCGCGTCTGCACGCGGTGCGTGCCGCCTGCCACCAGGTACTCCGCCTTGTAGCGGCCATCGTCGAAGCGCGCGTCCAGGCGCTCACCGCCGGCCATCTTGCAGCCCTCGGGCCGCACGCAGATGAGGTCGGCCAGCACGTCGTCCAGCTTGACCCACTGGCTGATCACGGCGCCGTAGTCGTACAAGCCCGTCTCGGGGTTGCGGCACTGGGGGTGGGAGCCGATGGGATCGGCCTCGCGCGTGGCACAGTACTCGGGATGGGGCAGGTCTCCGTAGATGTAGCGCAGGTTGGAGCGCGGGCCGGCCACGGCCAGCTCGTACTCGGTGAAGCTGCACATGCGGCGCGGGCCGTAGATGCCCGAAGCCAGCATGCCCTCGAAGAGGTGGGCGTCCCAGGTGGTGAAGCCGTCGGGCGGGTTGGGCGCGCCCTGGCCCGGGAAGGGGTACTGGTCGATGCAGTAGCTCTCCACCTCCACGTCGTGCGCGGTGACGACAGGATCGCTGTAGTCGCTCTGCACCCAGCAGGCCGTGGTGCCCGGTGCATCCGCCATGGCCTGGGGGCATTGCTCCTCGGGCGCCTCCACCACGGCCATCTGGGTGGTGTCCACGATGGCGTAGGGCAGCGGCTCCTCCATGCCCGTACGGTAGCTGCCCCCTTCTACCAGCACCATGCCCGGCGGGCAGGGCGAGGGCTGCCAGGGCCAGGCCTGGGGGGCCTGGGTCTGGCAGGCGAGCATGGCGAGGACGAAGTGCATGCGCAGCAAAGATAGCACTGCGCGCCACGTTGAGGCGCCGCAGTCCGTGGCTTACCTAGGCCATCGATTCCAGGAGGCGCCCATGGCGGCACAGACTCTGTTGGTTGGCGTGGCAGGCGGCACGGCCTCGGGCAAGACCACCATCACGCGCCAGCTGGCCGAGCACTGGCCCAACACGCTCCTGATCGGCCACGATCGCTACTACCTGGACGTGCCCGATCCCAGCCGGCACAACTACGACCACCCCGACGCCCTGGACAGCGGCCTGCTGGTGCGGCACCTGGACCTGCTGCTGGCGGGACGCTGCGCCGAGCTGCCGCGCTACGACTTCGCCACCCACCGGCGACAGGCCGACAGCGACCGCGTGCAGCCGGGCCGCCTGGTGATCGTGGAGGGCATCCTGGTACTGGCGGATCCGCGCCTGGCGCGGCGCTTCCACCTCAAGGTCTGGGTGCAGGCCGCCAGCGATCTGCGCCTGACGCGCCGTATCCGCCGCGACGCCGTGGAGCGGGCGCGCAGCGTCGAGAGCGTGCTGGCGCAGTACGAGCGGACGGTGCGTCCCATGCACCAGCAATTCGTGGAGCCCAGTCGCGAGCTGGCGGACATCGAGCTGGACGGCGAGGGCTCGCTGGAACAGGAGCTGCGCCGCCTGCGAGGGGCCATCGAGGCGCTGGTCTAAGACCCCTACTCTTCTTCTTCTTCTTCTTCCTGCGGCTCCCCCTCTTCTTCCTCGGCCGCTGGCTCGGCCCCGTCCTGGCCCTCGGCCTCGCCCTCCTTGGGCGCCGCGCTGCCTGCAGCCACGCCGAGCCCGAAGCTCCATCGCGCACGGGCCCCTTCGTCGTCTTCGGCGAAGATGGTGACCTGGTAGTCCCCACCAGACGCGGTCTCGGAGGCTTCGTAGCTGAGCACCCCATCGCTGGCCCCGATGCTCATGCCCGGAGGGGCCCCCTCTATGCGGAAGCGCACGGGATCCCCGTCGGCATCCTTCGCCCGTATCTGCAGGCCCTCGATGGCCTTCATCTCGTCGGGGGAATTCAGGATTTCGGGCGGGCTGTTGCGGATGACGACCTCGTCGGACTTTCCGCCTATGGTGACCTTGCCATCGCTGGCCTCCACGGCCAGCTGCACGCGATCGCCCTTCTCGAAACGCTTGCAGTCCAGTGTGCGTCCGGATCCGCCGTAGACAGCCTTGTCGTTGACGGTCCAGCTGCGTTTGACGCGCACCCGATCGCCATCGGCGTCCGTCACCTCAATCCGCGCCTCGAGATCCGTATCCGTGGTGGGCTCGCGGGGAGTGATCTCGATCTTGGCGACGTAGGGATCCTGGTTGGCGTCCCCGTCCTCCTCCGATCCGCTGTCCACCGCGGGCTGCTCCTTCGGCGGGGGCGCGGCGATGGGATCGTCAGGCAGGGGGGGCGGTTGCTCGATGCAGGCTGACAGGAGCAGGAGCAAGATCATGTTGACATCCGGGACGGTCTGTAGGACGCGGTCTGCACGGACGCGGTCCGTAGTCCGAGAGAGGACTGTGCACCGTGTATCATCCCAGCGCCGAGTGAGAAGGTGATATGGGAGCTAGCGAACCGCGCCCCTGGACGCCCGATGCCCGATCCCTCCCCGCCCGAGACGGAACAGCCCGAGCTTCACATGGAGCTGGCCCTGGAGGGTCGTGAGGGCGACCGCTGGCGGGTGCGCGCCTCCATCAGCCCCATCGACCGCCCCGTCCCCATCGACGGGGCCACCGTGGCGCTGGTGGATCAACGCAACCGACCGCTGGGACCCGCCGTGGTGCTGCCCGTCGCCGGGGAGATCTCCGACCAGGCGGACCTCTACGCCAGCATCCAGGGTCCGGCCCAGCTCAAGCCGGGCAGCCTGCTGCGCTGCACCGCCTTCTTCTCGGGCGGCCACGACCAGGTCTGCGTCGAGCACGTGGCACCGACGCGCGGCTTCGCGGGCCATGTGCGCGGCGAGACCGCCCTGGTGCTGCCCGAGGGCGAGCCCGAGGGTCGCAGCCTGACCGACGAAGAGCTGGACGCCCTGGCCGCCGCCTACCCGGACCTGATCCCCGAACAGCCCAGTGCGGGGGCCTTCGACGAGTTCAAGGACGACCTGCTGTCCTCGATGGATCTGGACGAGAACGACTCGGTCACCGAGGAGATCCTGCGCATGCTCAAGGAGGACTGAGGGCGCACTACTGCACCACGCAGCGCATGAAGCTCTTGTTGCAGACCACGGTGGGCGAGCTACCCGCCTGCAGCACGGCCCTGCCCACGGCGAAGGGCTCCTCCTTGCCTGGGAAGAGGGCGTGGATGGCGTAGGAACCCGGCACGAGGGTAGCGGGGAGGAGCGCCTTCCCGGACCGGGACACGAGCCAGACCTGCTCCGCCCCGCCCTTCAGCTCCACGCGCACGCCCCGGGCGCCATCCTGGGCCGCGACGGGAAGCTGCTGGCCGCCGCTGCCGTTTTGCGTAGCGACAGGAGCGCTTGGAAGAGGCTGCGCGGCCGGCGCATCAGCAGAATCCGGTTCCTCTGTCGCGGGTTGAACAGGCCCCTCTTCCTCTGGCTGGGCCGCCATCAAGCCGGACAGATCCGGGGGCTGCGCTGGGGCTTGCTCCGCGTGGGGGCGACGACTGGACAGGGACACGGCCAGGACGATCCCCAGGACCAGGCCGGCCACCAGGGTCGTCATCATCAGCACGAGGGCGCGCAGCAGACCGGCAGAAGAGGGCCGCGCTTCAGGCCGCATCTCTGGCGGGGAGGCGGGCTGCGGCGCGGCGGGCGGAGCAGGCAGATCGGGTGCTGCCTGGACCGGGGGCAGCTCCGGGGGCGAAGCCCCCACCACCGAGATGTCAGGATCCGGATGCGCACTGAGGGCCGCTCCCAGGGAACCATCCGGCAGCTCCCACAGGATGGAACCCGCCAGCTCGTCGTGCTTGACGACGGCGCGGCTGGCCAGGGCCGCTGGCACGGCGCGCGCGGCCCAGGCTCGCAGGCGCTCGGAGCGGGAGTGGCCCCGCAAGAGCGCGCAGCGCTCCTCCACCTCCCATGCGCTGGGCCGATCCTCGGGTTCGTAGGCCAGCATGGATCCCACGAAGGCCACCAGCTCCCGATCGCGCTCCGGCGTCTTCTCCCAGAACACCCGCAGGGCTTCGCTGACGCGCTTCTTGTGTCGCACCGGATCCCCCGAGGCGTTGCCAAAGCCCCGCCCCACCACCAGCTCGAAGAAGACCGCCCCCAAGGCGTAGACATCGGCCGCCGCGCTGTCCTCCATGTCCAGCCGCTCCGGCGCCATATAGGTCATGGAGCCCAGCATGAAGCCCCGCGTCTCCGACTCCCGGCTGCGGAAATCGGCGCGCGCCGCGCCGAAGTCCAGCACCTTGAGCTCGCCATGGTGGGTGAGCATGATGTTGCCGGGCTTGATGTCGCGGTGCAGCACGCGCAGGGGGGCGCCGTCGGGGCCCGGGGCGTGGAAGGCAGCGTGCAGCGCGGCGGCCACCTCGCCCACGATCTCCAGCGCTGGCCCCACGGGCATGGTCCCCGGCACCAGCTCGTCCAGGCCTACACCTTCCACGTACTCCATCAACAAGGCCCAGCGCCCGTCCACGTGGGTCAGGCGCTCCACCTGGGCGATGGCGCGGTGTCGCAGCAGGCCCATCACCCGAGCCTCGTCGCGCAGGCGGCCCGCCACATCGTCCATGTCGGCCAGTCTGCCGCTCAGGACCTTCAGGGCCACGCGCCGCGTGAAGCCGCCCGTGCCGATGAAACGGGTGCGGTAGACCGTTCCGAAGGCCCCCGCGCCGATGGCGGCCTTGACCTCGTAACGCCCCCTGTCCAGCACTACGGGTCCACCGTCAAGCTGGCTTGATCGGCCGGTTCGTAGGGATCGGAGGGCGCGCTGCCGCCGGCATCGCAGTACAGGTAGTTCGCGCCGCCATCGTAGGAGAAGCGGTAGGCGTAGGCGTAGGCGCCCGAGGTGTCCACGTTCAGCGTATCCATGTACTCGTCGTTGCTGCCGCCGCAGGTGGAGCAAGCGCTGTTGAAGGCCGCATCGGCCCAGGTCCAGCCGGCGTCGACGCTGGGATCGGAGCCGTCGTCGCCGTAGCCCAGCTGAGCCAGGATATCCGCCGACTCGCTGCCGCTACCCGTGATGCCGGCGATATAGACCTGCCCGTAGATGGTCTCGCTGTCCACGCCCACCGTGGTGCTGGCAGAGCTGGGCGACTGGACCGTGCACCAGTCGATGTCGTCCGCCAGCCCGGTGTAGAGGAAGCCCTGCTCCAAGCTGTGGGAGAAGAGCCCGTCGGAGACGCTCACCTCGACCCAACCGGCGCTGCCGGCGGGCGTAGTGGCCGTCAGCTCGCTGTCCGAGACCACGCTGAAGGCGGCTGAGACGCCGTCGAAGCTCAGGTCCGCAGCCAGGCTCAGGCCGCTGCCGCTGACCGTCACGTCCAGCCCGCCGGCCTCCAGGCCCTCGTCGGGGCTGAGCGCGCTCAGGAGCGCCTGGCAGCAGCTGTCGTTGTCGGCGGCGGGCGTTCCCAGGTCTCCCGTGCTGAAGCTGGAGCTGGCCTCGCACCAGCAGCTGCCGTCGTCGTTGCTGGCCTCGTCGTAGCAGGAGGGATCCAGGCTGATGCTGGCGCCCACCGGGGCGGGGAAGACCACGCCCCCGTCGTACCAGACCTCGTCGACCACCTCGCCGTCGCTGCCCATGGTGCCGTAGGCGGCCAGGATCACCTCGTCGTCGGCGTTGGACAGGCTGAACGAGGAGTAGACGTAGTCCACGTCGTCGGTGGCGCCGCTGTCACGGGCCAGCACCGCGTAGCCCCCGGCGGCCACCGCGACCGATGAGGCGATGGTGTGCTGGTCCGAGCCATCGTCCCGTAGCACCAGCCCCTGCAGGTCGATGTCGGCGTCGGTGGCGTTGTAGACCTCGATCCACTCGCCGTCCGAGTCCGCCAGGGCATCCGGGTCCGCCATGATCTCGGTGATCAGCAGATCGCCGGCGCAGGGCGCGTCGTAGCCGTCGCAGTCCTGGTCGATGCCGTCGGCGCAGATCTCGCTGCCCAGCGGATTGACGCCGGCATCGTCGTCGTCGCAGTCGCTGCCGCCCGAATCCTCGGCCTGGTAGCCGTCGGCGTCTGCGTCGTAGTCGTCATCGCCCGCGCAGTCGCTGTCCACGCCGTCGTACCAGGTCTCGGCGGCCCCCGGGTTGACGGTGGCGTCTCCGTCGTCGCAGTCGCCGCTCTCCGCCACATAGCCGCTGGGGGCCGAGCAGGACTCGACGCTGACGCTGGCGTCGCCGTAGCCGTCGCTGTCGGCGTCCTGATACCAGGTGGCCAGCACGCTGGCGTCCACAGAGTCGTCCTCGTCGTCCAACAGGTCGTCGCAGTCGTTGTCGATCCCGTCGCAGACCTCAGTGGCCCCGGGATGGACCGCCGCGTCGCCGTCATCGCAGTCCGTGGCGTCACCGACCCAGCCTGTGCCGGCCGAGCAGGCCACCAGGCTGCTGGCGCTGTCGCCGTAGCCGTCGGCGTCGCCGTCGGCGTACCAGGTGCTGGCGTCTGTGGCGTCGTCCTCGTCCAGCTCGTCGTCGCAGTCGTTGTCGATCCCGTCGCAGACCTCGCTGGCGGCCGGATTCACCGCAGCGTCGCCGTCGTCGCAGTCTCCCCCCTGGTCGGAGGTGCCGCTGGGTTGCGTGCAGTCGACCACGACGCTGCCGTCGTCGCCGTAGCTGTCGCCGTCGGCATCCGCGTACCAGGTGCCGGCGTCTTCGGCCCCGGCGCCGTCGGTCACGCCGTCGCAGTTGTTGTCGATCCCGTCACAGACCTCGCTGGCATCCGGACGGATGGCCCCCTCGCCGTCATCGCAGTCCCTGCAGTCGCCCACATAGCCGCTGGGCTGCGCGCACTGGGTCAGGGCGCTGGCGCTGTTGCCAAAGCCATCGCCGTCGCCGTCCCAGCACCAGGTGCCCGCGTCCGCCGCGTCGTCCTCGTCCACGCTGTCATCGCAGTCGTTATCGACCCCGTCGCAGAGCTCGCTCGCCCCCGGGTTGATGGCGGCGTCGCTCTCGTCGCAGTCTGCGCCCAGCGCGGCGTAGCCGCTGGGCTGCGCGCATTGCACCAGGACCTGGTCGGACAGGCCGTAGCCGTCACCGTCCGCGTCGGCGTACCAGGTGGGCGCGTCCACGGCCTCGTCCTCGTCCACGCTGTCGTCGCAGTCGTTGTCGACCCCATCGCAGATCTCGTCGGCGCCGGGCAGGGCGCTCGCGTCGCTGTCATCGCAGTCCGCGTCGTTGCCTACCCAGCCCGAAGGCTGTTCGCAGTGCAGCTCTCCCTCGTGACCCTGCTCGCCGAAGCCGTCGCTGTCGGAGTCCGGGAAATAGACCGCGCCGTCCGCCAGCTCGGGATCGTCGGCGTCGACCAGGCCGTCGCAGTCGTTGTCGATCTCGTCACAGAACTCGTTGACGCCCGGATGCACGCTGGCATCGCCGTCGTCGCAGTCCGAGCTGTCCTCCACCGTGCCCGTCGGCTGGCTGCAGTCGCTGACCGGGCTGTCGCCGTCGCCATAGCCGTCGCCGTCCGCGTCCGCGTACCAGGTGCCGGCGTCCTGCGAGGAGGCGCCGTCCGTCTCGCCGTCGCAGTCGTTGTCTACGCCGTCGCATACCTCCGCATTATCCGGGAAGGAACCGGCTTCCTCGTCGTCACAGTCCCCGCCCATGCCCTTGGGGATGTCCAGCGGCTCCCCCTTGGCTGCGGCCACCAGATCCTCGTAGCCCTCGATCCAGTAGCCGTCGCCGTCCTGGTCGCCGTCGTTGTCGTCGCAGTCCTCGTCCACGCCGTTGTACCAGTACTCCTGGTTGTAGGCGCAGCGCTCCGAATCCAAATCGTCGCAGTCCGCGCCCAGGGCGCCCTCGCGGTCGGGCCAGCTATCGCTCAGGCAGGCATCGTTGTCCTGATCGAAGTCGCTGTCCCCGGCGCAGTCCTGGTCGATGCCGTCGTACCAGGTCTCGTCGGCCGCCGGATTCACCTCCAGCGCATCCAGCTGTTCGAAGCCGTTGATGGCCGCGAAGTCGTCGGGGATCCCGGCGACGGCGCTGGGCTCGTCCCAGCAGTCGCCCTCCCAGCCCTTGGGGATCTCCAGCGGCTCGCCCCCGGCCGCGCTCACCCGCTCCTGGTAGTCGCTGGCCCAGTAGCCGTCGCCGTCCTGGTCGCCGTCGTTGCCGTCGCAGGCCTCGTCCACGCCGTTGTACCAGACCACGCCCCCCTCGGGGTTGATCTCGGCGTCCAGGTCGTCGCACTCCTCGGCTTCGCAATAGTCGCCGTCCCCGCCATCGTAGCCGTCGCCGTCCTGGTCGCAGTCGTTGCCATCGCAGTCCTGGTCGGTGCCGTCGTACCAGATCTCCTCTGCGGCCGGGTTGACCTCCTCTGCCGGGCTGCCCGCCGGGTTCTGTTCGTCCAGCAGCGCGCCGTCGATGCAGTCGTTGCCAAGAGAGCCCGACTGGTCGGGGTAGCCGGCGCTGCGGTAGCCATCTCCGTCGCGGTCGAAGTCGTTCTGCCCATCGCAGTCCTGGTCGACGCCGTCGTACCATATCTCCGTCGCCTCGGGGTGGACCTCGGCGGCGGTGGGCTGCACCCAGGCCAGGTCGTGGCCCAGGGCGTCCTGCCATCCGGTGACCACGGCGAATTCCCCCACCACCGCTTGCTCGTCCCAGCAATCGCCCCCTGGCAGCGCGCCGCTGCCCTCGACCCCTTCGGTGACCAGGCCCAGGTAGGCATCGGGCACCCAGCCGTCGCCGTCGAGATCGTAGTCGTCGTCACCGGCGCAGTCCTGGTCGATGCCGTCGTAGGGCACCTCGGGTGCGTCGGGATAGCGGTCCGCGCGCGTGCTGTCGCAGTCCTCGGGCCAGGAGACGCCGTCGCCGTCCGGGTCGTAGCTCTGGTCGACCAGGTCGTCGGGCAGGAAATTGCAGCCCGCCAGCAGCGCGACCATCGCGCAGCGCAGGCGGACAGGACCGCGTGGGGGATCAAAACCGCTCATTGGACCTTGCACCGTGTGAACATGGCATTGCAGTGAATTGTGACCGAGGAGCCGGCCTGCAGGGCCACGTGGCCGGCCCCCATGGCCTCACCGCTGCCGAAGTCGGCTCGGATGGAGTAGGTCCCCTCGGGCACGCGCCCGGGCACCTCGTGGCGACCCTGCTTGGCGTACAGGCGCACCTTGACCGCATCGCCGGTGACCTCCACCTGCACGCTGGCGTCGGCCTGCGCTTCCGCCTGGACGGGCGTCTGTTGGACCGGCGCCTCCGTTGCCAGCGCTTCTGCCGCTTCTTCCTCCTCGGATGGCGCCTCCTCGGCCGGCTGTTGCTCGGCAGGGGCCAGCTGGGGCTCGGTCGCTTGCGCCTCGCTCCGCTCATCCTGGGCGGGCAGGCCCTCTGCCGGCTGCAGATCCTCGTCGGCGAGCTCCTGCTCAGGCGAACCCTCGGCCGGCAGGGGCTCGTCCGCCAGGTCGGGCGGCGCGGCATCCGCTACCAGCGGCTCGGGCGGCGGAGCGTCGCCGCTGACCTTCCAGCCGGCGAAGAGGGCCATGCCTCCGAAGAAGACCAGCAGGACCAGGATGCAGCACAGCGCGAAGAGCAAGCCCAGCAGCCGCAAGGGGCTGCGACGGGCCACCGGCCGCGGCGCCGGCTCGGCCTTGCCGTCCGCCGCGGGCAGGGTCGGCGGGGGAGGCAGATCCGTCCTCTCCTCGCGGATTTCGTCAGGAGGGGCGTCGGTAGGAGGGGAGAAGCTGGAGCTGGTCTCTTCGGGCGGGACGACGGAGGCGCTGACGCTGGACGTCTCGGAGACCTGCGAGCCCGTGATCGTACCGCTGGAGCCCGGGGATGCGGAGCGCTCTTCAACGGGCGGGTGCAGGGCCGCGTCCAGGGAGGAGCCGAAGCTGCCCTCGGTCTGCTCCACCAGGGAGTAGCCCGACAGCTCGGCGCTGGAGTCGGCGTGGTACTTGGCCAACAGAGGGGGCACCACCTTCTCGGCCCAGTAGCGCAGCGGCTCATCGCTCAAGCGGCGGCGCAGGTTGACGCACATACGCTCCAGATCGCGCGCCGTGGGACGGTCATCGGGCTCGTAGGCCAGCAGGGAACCCAGAAAGAGCAGCAGGTCGCGACTGACATCGACCTCTTTTTCATTACAGAGGTGGTCCAGGGCCTCTTGCACGCGCTTGTCGTGGCGCTCGGGCACCGGGGAGGCGCGTCCAAAGGCCCTGCCGGTGACCAGCTCGAAGAAGACCACGCCCAGGGCGTAGACATCAGCCGCGGCCGTATCCCGAAAATCAAGCCTCTCGGGCGCCATATAGGGAAGAGAGCCCATCCTGAAGGCCTGGGTCTCGGCCTCGCGGCCCCCGAACTCGGCGCGCGCGATGCCGAAGTCCAGCACCTTGACCTCGCCGTAGCTGGTCAAGATCAAGTTGGAGGGCTTGATGTCGCGGTGCAAGAGCTGCAGGGGCGCGCCGCTCGGACCGGCCGTGTGGTAGGCGGCGTGCAGGGCGCCCGCCACCTCGCCGATGATCTCCAGGGCCGAGCCCACGGGCACGCGACCGACGCCGAGCACCTTCTTGAAGTCCACGCCTTCCACGTACTCCATGACCACGGCCCAGCGGTCACGCAGCTTCACCAGGCGGTCGGCCTGCACGATAGCGCGGTGGCGCAGCAGGCCTAGCACCTTGGCTTCGTCGCGCAGGCGCGCCACCACGTCTTCCATGTCGGCCATGTTGGGGTTGAGCACCTTGAGGGCCACCACCTTGGTGAAGCCGCCCTCCCCCACGAAGCGCGCCTTGTAGATCGTGCCAAAGCCCCCCTTTCCCAGGGGAGCCTGCACCTCGTAGCGTCGGCCGCCGGCTACCATTTCACCGTCAGCACGGCCGCCACGCCCAACCCCAGCGCGACGCCGCCGGTGGCCTGGGCGCCGTAGCCCAGGGCGCGGGCGCTGCTGGCAAGCTGCTCCTGTTGCTCCAGGGCAGAATCGCTATTGTCGGCGCAGCCATCCCAGACCACGCATTCCTCGACGTTCTCGAGCCATCGTGAGCGGGCTACGAGCGCCGCGGTCAAGAGGCCGGCCGCGGCCACCGCCGCACCGCCGGCGCCGAAGGCCAGCGCGCGCGAGGGACCCTGCGGCTCGGACTCCGTGCCCACCTCGGGCACCAAGGGCTCCGGTGCGGGCTTGGGAACGCCCCCCTCGTAGACCACCATGCGGTCCTCTTCGGTCACGGCGGCGATGACCGAGACGGGCAGGTGCGCGCCGGTGGGCAGGTAGCCCGACCAGGCCACCTCGCCGCTCTCCGACAGCAGCTGCAGCACCGCGGGCCGCTCGGAGGGTCGCTCCAGGGCCTGCTGCCCGTCCACGTAGAAGCTGGCCTGCTGGACCTCGAGCAGGGCCATCTGCGGGGCGTAGAGGGGCTTGCGGGCCTCGCGGTGCAGCTCCAGCAGCAGGTTGCCGGGAGGCGCCAGGTTGCGAGGCAGCTTGTAGCTCGGTCGCAGCGCCACCACGGACCGCAGGGCCGCCACCGTGCGCTCGGGATCCTGGGACAGGTAGGCGTCCAGCGCCATCAGCAGGTGATACTCGGCCGCCTCTTCCATGGAGAGCGCCCGGTCCACGCAGCCCAGGCGCTCCTGGGCGCCCTCGCGGGCCAGGCGAAAGGCCTCGGCATCCATCTGCTCGAAGGCGGCCAGGCCCGCGGCCAGCTGCTCGGCCAGCTGCTCGGCCGTGGCCGGGCACTGGGCCTGGGCCAGGCCGATGGTGGCGAGGAGCGGGAGGAGGAGGGTCATGCGTCGGTCGCGTCAGTAGATGGTGATGGTCGCCTCGGAGGACGTGTCGTAGGGGTAGGTGGGATTGGCATCTCCGTAGGAGGTGCCCGCTCCGTCGCAGTAGAACCAGGTGTTGTCGCCTGCGGTGTAGCGGAAGCGGAAGGCGACGCCGTAGGTGCCGCTGCTCAGGGTGCTCAGGTCGTCCTCGTAGAGATCGTCGTTGCCGTAGGTGCCGACACCCGAAGCGTTGAAGTCGGCCGGGGCCCAGGTCCACTCGTCGTTGGTAGTGGTGGGGTCGAGGCCCAGCTCGGTGGTGAAGCCCAGCTCGGCCACGATCGCCGTGTTCTCCTTGCCCGAGCCCGTGACCTTGGCGATGTAGATCTGGCCGTAGGCCATCTCGGCCTTCTCCTCCGTGTAGACCTGGCACCAGTCGATGTCGTCGGCCAGATCGACGAAGTAGAAGTCGTCTGTGACCTCTTCGGTGCCGTCGGAGAGCACCAGGCTGCCTCCGCCGTCGCCGTGGCTCCAGGCCGGGACCGTCAGTGTCACGCTGTCGGCCAGGGCGACCACGTCGGCGGCCGAAGCGCTGTTGCCTCCGCGCTTGAAGTTGGCCTGGGTGACCGCCTCCAGGTAGCCACCGCTGACGGTGACCGAAGCGCCGCCGTCGGTCCAGTCGTCGGCCGGATCCACCGTGTCGATGTAGGGCTCGCCGTAGGTGTAGGCGTTGTTGGAGGTGTCGGAGAAGTCGTCGGTGATCACCTCCACGTGCACGGTGCCGGTGGATCCGGCGGGCGTGGTGACCGTCACCGCGCTGGTGGTGGGGCTGCCTACGATGGTGGCGGCCACGCCGTCGAACTCCACGGAGGTGATGGCGTCCATGTTGGAGCCGCTGATGACCACAGTGGTGCCGCCCCAGGTGGAGCCCTCCTCCGGCGAGAGGCCGCTGATCTCGGGGGCGACCGGGCAGTCGTCGTTGTCGGAGCCCGGGGTGCCGTCGTCGCCGGTGGCGTAGGCGCTGGCGCCCACGCACCAGTTCTCGCCGTCGTCGTTCAGCACGTCGTCGTAGTTGTCCGGATCCAGGCTCAGGGAGGCGCCGGCGGTGTTGGGGAAGCTGGAGGTGTCGTACCAGACCTCGTCGATGATGTCGCCATCGCTGCCATCGGTGCCGAAGGTGGCCAAGATGACCTCGTCCGCGGTGTTGCCCAACGCGTAGCTGCCGTAGTCGTATTCATGATCCGGCGGATCCGTCTTGCCGGTGCCGTCCAGCGCCGTCGCATCGCATGCCAGCACCGCGAAGCCGCCGGCGGGCACGATCACCGGGGCGTCGATCAGGTAGTCGTCGGTCCCATTGTCCAGCAGCATCAGCCCTTCCATGTCGATGTCGGCCGCTGTGCTGTTGTAGACCTCGATCCACTCGCCCACAGAGTCTCCCTGCGCCGAAGGGTTCTTCATGATCTCGGTGATTACCAGATCCCCTGCGCAGGGCGCGTCGTAGCCGTCGCAGTCCTGGTCGATGGTATCGGCGCAGACCTCGATGGCGCCCAGGTAGATGGTGGCGTCGCCGTCGTCGCAGTCGGTGTCGTCCTCCACGATGTAGGTGGCGTCGATATCGCAGAGATCGCTGCCCGCTGAGGTCTCGTCGCCGTAGCCGTCGCCGTCGGAGTCCGGGTAGAACGTGGTCAGGGTGGAGGCGTCGACCCCGGAGTCGTCGTCGTCGGCCAGCCCGTTGCAGTCCTCGTCCGTGTCGGCCGCGTCGCAGATCTCGGTGGCTGAGGGGTTGATGGCCCCGTCCGCGTCGTCGCAGTCCGTGCCGCCGGTGCAGGTATCGTCCACGGCGCCGTCGCCGTCGGCGTCGGTGCTGCCGTCGTCCGGATCGCCGGAGCAGTCCTGGTCCGTGGTGTCGCCGCAGATCTCGGTGGCGCCCGGCAACACCGAGGCGTCGCCGTCGTCGCAGTCCGTGCCGCCGGTGCAGGTATCGTCCACCTCTCCGTCGCCGTCGGCGTCGGTGCTGCCGTCGTCCGGGTCGCCGGAGCAGTCCTGGTCCGTGGCGTCGCCGCAGATCTCTGTGGCGCCCGGCAGCACCGAGGCGTCGCCGTCGTCGCAGTCCTGGCCGGCGGTGACGTAGCCCGTGGCGCTGTCGTCGCCGTAGCCATCGCCGTCGCTGTCCGTCATGCAGTCCGAGGTGGAGTCCAGCTCAGCGGAGCCCGGGAAAGTGGCGGCGCTGCCGTCGTCGCAGTCGCTGCCGCCGGTGACCCCGGCGCTGGGGTACATGTCGCCGTAGTCGTCGCCGTCAGCATCCTCCATGCAGGCCGTGGTCGAGTCCTGCTGGGCGGCGCCGGGGTAGGCCGTGGCGCTGCTGTCGTCGCAGTCGTCGTCGTCGTCGGCCTCACCGGCGCCCGTGGTGCACCCCATGTCCCCGTAGGCCACGGTGTTGCTGCTGCCGAAGCCGTCGCCGTCGCTGTCCTGGTAGCAGGTGTCGCCGCCGTCGCAGTCCTGGTCGATGCCATCGGCCACGACCTCCGACGCGCCGTAGTAGACGGTGGCCTCGGAGTCGTCGCAGTCGGTGCCGGCGGTCACATCCGTGGGCGGGGAGCTGTCGCCCCAGCCGTCGCCGTCGGCGTCCTCCATGCACTGGGTGGTGGAATCCAGCTCGGCCGAGCCGGGGTAGGCGTCGGCGTTGCTGTCCTTGCAGTCGGTGGCCACCGCCGACTCGCCGCTGTCCGCGCAGCTCAGGTCGCTGCTGACCACGGTGGTGCCCACATCCGTGCCGAAGCCGTCGCCGTCGGCGTCCTGGTAGCAGGTGTCGCCCTGGTAGCAGTCCTGGTCCACGCCGTCGGCCACCACCTCTTCGGCGTCGGGGTGGGTGGATGACTCGTCGTCGTCGCAGTCGCTGCCGGCGCTGACGCCGGCCCCGGGGCTGTCGTCGCCGTAGTCGTCGCCGTCAGCGTCCTTCATGCAGGAGGTGGTGGAGTCTTCGGGCGCGGCGTTGGGGTGGGTCAGGGCGGCGTACTTGCTGACCTCGTCGCAGTCGCCGCCGCCCGTGATGGAGGCGCCGTCCCAGCCGCCGCCGTCCACGGTGCACTCCACGTAGCCGTCGCCGTCCACGTCGGTCTCGTCCGTGGGCACAGCGGACGCCGAGCAGTTGTTCATCTGGCCGTCGCAGAGCTCGGGGGCGCCCACGTAGATGGTGGCCTCGGCATCGTCGCAGTCGTCGCCGCCGTTGATGGGCGTCCCGTCCCAGCCGCCGGCGTCTTCGGTGCACTCCACGTAGCCGTCGCCGTCGTCGTCGATCTCGTCGTCGGGCAG
>CAYVQL010000096.1:0-33377 GCA_964454135.1 uncultured Enterobacterales bacterium
GGCAGGCGCAGCCCTGCTGAGCGCTAGCGGTGCGGGGGGAGGCAGCCTCCCCCCGGAAAAAAAACAGGCCGACTCATCGTTGCGGCCGAATGGCCGCAACGATGACCAAGGCCGGTGCGTCCGCCCCGGCCGACTGCGTTCGGGTGGCCTGATGGGCTCCGACAGCCCCGCCAAGCGCCTGCAGGCTCCTGCGGAGCATCTTGTGGGCCCGTCGTGCGGATCCGGGTCGGCAGCAGCGCCTTGCGCTGCTGCCAGGCGGCTTCAGGCTCCCGTCACGCGATGGTTGTCAGCGGCACGCCTGGCGGATCGCGCGCCGAAAACTCGCCACAAGAGGTCCGACCAGGGCATGGCGCCATGGGCGGCGTTTGCCACTGATGGCGCCTTTCTTCGTCAAGATGCCGAAGGAGGCCTTCTGCGGGGGCGGAGGGATTACCTGCTTCCTCCAACTCGATCGAGCCATGTGACGGACCAGCCCAGCACGCCGTGCTGCTGCACAGCGCGTAGAGATGGCGTTCTTGCCGGGCCGGCTGACCAGGGCCGCGAGCCTGGCCAGCAAGTCGAGTGGGGAGAGGAGCAACTCGACGGAGCCGTCCGACCAGGGCTTGCGCAGCTTGAGCGCCAGCATGCCGTCCTCGCGCCGCTGCAAGCGCTCCTGGGGTGGTGGCTGCCGGGCCATGCTGATTGTCCTTCCTACGGCGGGCCAAAGGCGTTGGTGGCTGACGATGGGACGCCGGTGGGCCCTTGGCCGCAACAGATACCTCCCGAGCCGTTCAAGGCCTTCACGATCATTCTCCTCGATGACCGTCCCAGCGTGCAGATTGTATCCGTCGCATTGGGCGCACAACGGCGGCAGGTCGAAGCGCTGGCCGCCCTGCCGCTGCCAGCGCCGCACGTCGGGCTGCGCGCCTTCGCCTTCCATCGAGCGGCCCTCCAAGCTCGCGGCCCGCAACAGCAGCCACGAGTCGGCCTCTCCCAGCTGGGGCTCGCGGACCCATGTGATGCCATGTTATCATGTGCATATCCACATGTGGAGGTGCACATGGCCTTGACCAACCGCACCCAAGTGCTCTTCGAGCCCGGTGAGCACGCCCGCCTGAAGGCCCTCGCCCAACAGCGAGGGACCAGCATCGGGGCTCTGGTGCGCCTGGCCGTGCGTGAGAAGTACTTCGTCGATCACCAGCGCGAACGCCTGGAGATCGCGGAGCGCCTCTTCGCTGCTGAGCTGCCCATGGACGACTGGGACGTGATCGCCCGGGAGATCGAGGAGGACAAGCTTGCAGGTCTTCCTTGATTCGAATGTCTTTCTATACGCGGCCGGGACCGAACACCCGCTGCGCGAACCAGCCCGAGCCCTTCTGCGCACAGTCGCGCGGGGAGAGCTGGTAGGTGTGGTCAGCACAGAGGTCATCCAGGAGATCTTGCACGTGCACCGCAGGCGGGGACGTGACGCTACGCGTCACACGCGGGATGCCATGGCCCTGGTGGATCGCGTGCTGCCCGTGACCGCCGCAGACCTGGAGCTGACCTGTGATCTGTTGGATGCCCATCCCGGCTTGTCTACGCGGGATGGCCTGCACGCCGCCACGATGATCAACGCGTCCATCGTCGAGATCGTCTCCGCGGACAGGGACTTCGACTCGATCAGGCGGATCCGGCGCGTCGATCTCGGCAGCTGGGAGCCCTGAGCAAATCGGGCCCGGCATGCGCGCCGAGCCCGGTCTCCAGCCCGCGAGAGCGGGTCAGAAGTGGAAGTTGAACCCCAGGGTGCCCTGGTAGGCGGCTGGCTTCCCGTCTGGCCATGCGCCCCAATCCTCGAAGACGGGCGCAGTGGGCAGCGAAGGAGCGCCAGGAAGCCTCCTGACCATCAAGACCCCCACCACCAGGCCGAAACCCAGCATTCGATCCCTCCGCCCCTCGATCTCGATCTCCAATCTCCTACTCCCTCTCGATCTCGATCTCCCCCCCCTGCCTCAATCACCCACGCAGTTCTGCATCCACCGCCACCCTCTCCACAGCCTTCAGCACCTCACGGGCCGGGATGGCCGAGCTGAAGGGGATGATCTCGGATCCCAGCGCGGGCAGCTTGCCCTTGTCACTCAGCAGCTTGCGGCTCACCGCCAGCAGCAGCTCGGGCCGCCCATGCGACCGCAAGAGATCCAGGCGCCGCTCCAGGTAGCCACGCCGCCAGACCCCCACCACCTCCATCATGGCCACGCGACCCTCGCGCCGGAAGCTGAAATCGGGCACCAGCACGTCCCCGCGCCCCAGGGCGATGATCTCGCCACCCCGAGAGAGCTCCCAGCCCGAGTCCAGGGCCAAAAAGCGCTCCTCGAACCAGCGCTCCTCGCGAGACAGCCAGGTGCCCGTGTCGGGCAGGTGGCTGCGCAGGCCCTGCCCGTGGTCGATGCGCATGGGGCGGTGCAGGCGCTTGTACTTGAGCTTGGCCTCCATGCGCCAGGGGCCGGTCTGCAGCAGCAGGGCCGGGAAGAAGTTGGCCAGGGCCATGCCGTAGCGCGTGGACAGGCGGAAGAGGCTGGCCGGACCGTCCAGGGTCACCTGGAAGCCGCCCTTGCGGGGCCGGATGCGGTGCATCAGCTGGTGGAACTTGATGTAGCGGAAGAGCTGGCGCGCGCGCTTGCCTTCGGGGGCGTCCAGCTCGATCTCCACCCGCATGGCGTGCAGCAGCAGGCCCTGCACCAGCGCCACGTTGTAGCGCTGCAGCAGCCAGTCGGCCGAGTCGACCTTGCAGCGCAGCACGACCTGGTTCTCCTTCAGGTCGGCGAACATGCCGCGCTCCACCTCTTGGGGGCTGCAGCCCAGCTCCTGGGCCAGGCTGCCGAAGCGATCCTGGGCCGTCTCGGCGCCGCCGGGGCCGGCCCGCCGGCGCACCGGGCCGCCCTGGAAGAGCCGCGCGCGCAGCTCGGGGGGCGGCAGGGGCGCGCAGGTGTCGAAGTCGCAGCGGTCGCTCAGCACGCGCGCCAGGCCCCGCAGCAGCTTGTGGTCCACCCGGTTGCCCACGATGCGTTCCTCGATCTCTTCGGTCAGCCGTCCGCGGGACCAGGCCCGCTGCACGGCTTCGTGCCCCAGGGCCACCAGGGCCTCGGCCTGCTCGCGGTAGCGCGGGCTCTTGGGATCCACGAAGCTGGGGCGCACCTCTTTGCGGGTGCTGCGGGCGCGCAGGAGGGGACCTGTGATCATCCTTCGTAGGCCTCGTGCTCGCGGCGGCGCTCCGAGGTGCGCTCCTCGGCCGTGTCCGCCGCCACCATCTCGTAGAGCACGGCCTGCTTGCCCTTGCCGGGGCGCAGGATGCGGCCCAGGCGCTGCACGTGCTCGCGCACCGAGCCCGTGCCCGAGACCACCACGGCCACCTCCACCTCGGGCATGTCCACGCCCTCGTTCAGCACGCGGCTGGTGACGATGGCCGGGTAGCTGCCATCCCCCAGGCCCTGCAGGATGGCGCTGCGCTCCTTGGCTGGGGTCTGGTGGGTGATGATGGGCAGCAGCATCTGGCGCGAGATGCGGTAGGCCGTGGCGTTGTCGTCGGTGAAGACCAGGGTGCGGCGGCCCGCTTCTTCCACCAGCAGGTCGTCCAGCAGGTCCAGCTTGCGCTCGGTGCCGTGGGCGATGCGCCGCGCGTCGCGCCAGGCCTTGTGAGCGGCCCGGCCGGCCTTGCTGCGGGAGGCCACCTGCAAGAAGCGCTGCCAGCCGTCGCGGCCGCTCATGTTGACGCGATGGGAGCGGATGAAGCCCCGGTAGGTGGCGCGGGCGGTCTGGTAGGCCTGCTGCTCCTCTTGCGAGAGGTGCACGCGCAGGCGCACGGTCTCGTAGGGGGCCAGCCAGTTGCCCGACAGCTCGCTGATGTCCTTGCGATAGACCTGGGGCCCCACCAGCTCGTCCAGCAGCAGGTGAGCCTCGTCGGTGCGCTCGGGGGTGGCGGAGAGCCCCAGGCGGAAGGGGGCCAGCAGCTGCTCGGCGATGGCCTGGTAGCTCTCGGAGGGCAGGTGGTGCACCTCGTCGAAGATGGCCAGCCCGAAGCGGTCCCCGTAGCGCTCGGCGTGCAGATAGGCCGAGGCGTAGGTGCTGACCGTGATGGGCTCCACCTCGTGGCTGCCGCCCCCCAGGATGCCAACGGTGGTGTCGAAGGCGGCCGAGAGCCGGCGGTGCCATTGGGAGAGCAGATCGATGGTGGGCACCACGATCAGGGTCGGGCGCTCGGTGCCCACGATGCAGAGCTCGGCCAGGTAGCTCTTGCCCGTGCCCGTGGGCAGGACCACCACGCCGCGGCGGCCGGCCGCGTTCCAGGCCTCCACGCCCTCTTTCTGGTAGGGCCGCGCCGTGCGGTCCGCCAGGTGGCGGATGGGCAGCCGGCTCCAGGTGCGGGCCTGGTCCTGGTAGGGCAGCTGCTGGGCGCGCAGCCATTCCACGGCTGCGCGGTAGGCCATGGCCGGGGCGCGCTGCAGGTCCACCCGGCGGTCCGGCACGAAATCCGGCGGCACGGGCAGCTCGGGCGGGGCCTGCCAGAGCAGGGTGCCGCGGTGGAAGCGCAGGATGGGCGTGGTGGCAGGCAAGGGCGTGCTCCGCAAGGGTCCTATCGGTAATCCTCCGCCAGGGGACGGGCCACGGCCGAGACGGCGAAGAGGGGCGCGAGGCGCGGCGTCTTGCGCGCCGGGTGGATAAGAGGGGTCACCTGGCCAGATAGAACAGGGGCTGCAGGAACATGGACAGAGAGCTCGAGGAGATCCTGGGAGAGAAGGGCGCAGGCAACGGGAATCGCTGGCCCATGCTGATCGTGTTGCTGGCCCTGGCCATCGTCACCGCCCTCGTCGCCCGCTGGATGTCCGCCGGCCCCGAGCTGCGGCCGAACGTCGCCGAGCGCTACGGCGTGCAGGCCCGGCTCTCGGAGCTCTACGACGTGGATCGCGACTGGCTGGGAACGGCCAACCCGGCCTGGGCTGGCGCCCTGATTCCCTCCGAGGCTCGCGAAGCCTGCCGCGAGATCATCGTCGGGCTGCCTCTGCAGCCGGGCGACACGCTCACCATCACCAACCAAAGCGGCATAAACCTGGCCAGCTGCGAGCGCTAGCTCGCGCGGCTAGTGCCGCCGCCTGGCAATCCCTAGCCAGGGATTTCCAGGGGGTGCTGACGCACCCCGCCGCTACGCGGCGCGTCGACACTAGTGCTTCTTTGTGGGGGCTCCGCCCCCAACATGCGCCTTCGGCGCATCCCCCCCTGCCGCATCCGCGGCAGGAAGTGCACGCGCAGCAACGTCGATGGCAGGTGGCTAGAGACTTCCAGGCGCGTGCACTAGAACACCCCGGGCCGGACCTCGTAGAAATCGTAGCCCCTGCCGGATTCTACGGAGTAGTAGCGCAGGATGCCGCTGACGTTGTCGTCGTCCAGGTCGCAGTAGGCGTCGGCCCGGAAATACTCCGGAGTGCTGCCGTAGATGGCCACCGAGTAGTTGCAGCGCACCTGGCCGGCGGGTTCGAAGTCCAGCGCCTCCCAGTCCGGCTCGCTGCGTTTCCAGTCCCGCAGGGCCTTGGTCAGCGAGGCGCCCGGGTTCGAAGCCGCGGAGGCGTAGCTGTCGAAGGCGGCTGCATAGGCGTACTCGGCGGTGGCGATGCCGTCGAGCACCAGCCTGGACTCGGATTGCTTGGCCCGCAGCGACTGCTTGTGGAAGTTGGGGATGGCGATGCTGGCCAGGACGCCGACGATGGCCACCGCGATCATGAGCTCGATGAGGGTGAAGGCGCGCTTCGACGAGAGCAAGGGAGTGGGGAGCACGGATCACCTCCGGACCGGCGGGCGCGATCATTCTAGCCTGTGCCGCCGCCGTTGGCATCGCTCGGCGGACCTCGGAGCGCGGCCTCACCCGTGGCCGCTACGCAAGTGCTCCGATCCCCCGAGCCCGATAGACCCCGTCCCTGGAGAGGAGCCCCGCCTTGCCCCAGCCCCCTGTCATCGACTGCCACTGCCACATCGACCCGCGCACCCTGGACCGGCGGGCTTTCCAGCTGCGCCAGGTCCTGGCGCGCTGCCGCGACCAGGGCGTGGAGGCCGCGGTCGTCTCGGTGGCCTGCGACACGGGCCGGCCCGAGCACGATGCGGACCAGCTGCAGGCGCTCTTTTCGGAGCACGGCCTGCGGCCCGCCTTCACCCTGGGCTTCTCCCCGCCCACCCGTGACGAGGAGCCGGCAGCCCTCGAGGCGCGCTTTCAGGCCGCCCAGGCCGTCATGCAGCGCCTGGCGTCCCATCCGGCGGTGGTGGCCATCGGCGAGGTGGGGCTCGACTACTACTGGCCCGTGGTGAACCTGATGGAGCGGGGCATCATCCCCTCGCCCGGACGCGACGCGCCGGTCGTCGCGCCGGACGAGGTCTGGCACCTGGCCGAGTTCCAGCTCTTCCGCGACGCCCAGCTGCGCATCTTCGCCCGCATGGCCGCGCTGGCGAGCCAGGTCGAGCTGCCCCTGGTGGTGCACGAGCGCCGCGCCCACGAAGACGCGCGGCAGCTGCTGGCCGACAGCGGGCTGCCCCCCGGGCGGGTGATGTTCCACTGCTTCGGCGCCGGTGCGCAGCAGGCTGCGAGCGCCGCCCGGGATGGTTTTCGCGTGTCGCTGCCGGCCTCCATCATCATCCGGTCGCGCTACCGGGAGCTGGCCGCGGTCACCCCCCTGGACAGCCTGCTCACCGAGACGGACTCCCCCTACCACTCCCCCATCGTGGGGCTCTGGAAGCGCTGCCGCGCCCGCGCGCTGCAGCTGGCCGACGCCCAGGGCCTGAAGAAGCGCCAGCGCGAGAAAGCGGTCAACCGCGAGCGTGCTCGCTTCTTCGAGCAGGAGCTGCAGGCCCTGCTGCCCGGGTTGGCCTTCCAGGTCTGGCGCGACGGGCGGATCTGGACCCTGCCGGGCGGCGAGCACTTCCGGCAGTCCAGGGCCCGCTTCCTGAACGAACCCGCCTTCGTGCGCTTCGCGGCGGCGGAGATCGCCAGCATCAAGGAGCTGCCCCTGGAAGAGGTCTGCGCCGCGTTGCTGGACAATGCGCGCGGCTTCTACGGGTTGGCATGAGCCTCCTCATCACGCTGGTCTTCCTGGCGGCGCTCTGGTCACCGAGCGTCTCCGCCCAGGGCGCTCGCCTGCTGCTGGCGCAGGACGGGGCAGGCCGAGAACCCCTGCCCGTGCAGGACGAGCGGGACCGCTACCTGCGCTGGGTCGACAAGCATCCCGCCAGCGCGGAACACCCTGAGCCCGACTACCACTTCCGCGACCAGATCCACGGCGAGCTGGCCCCCTGGGTGCGGGCCCGCCCCGACGTGGTGCGCCCCTTCCTTGTGGGCCGCAGCGTGCGCAACCGGCCCATCTGGGGCTACGTCATCCGCGACCCCGGCCACCCCATCCACGCCCGTATGCTGGTCTTCGCCTGCATCCACGCCCTGGAATGGATCTCCGCAGAGGTGGCCCTGGCCTTCGCCCTGGAGCTGGCCGAGCACCCCATCCGGGGGGTCGAGGTGACCGTGATCCCGGTGCTGAACGTGGACGGTCGCCTGGCGGTGGAGGCCGACCTCCTGGCCGGCCGCAACGTCTACCGGCGCGGCAACGCCGAGCACGTGGACCTGAACCGGGACTTCGCGGTGCACCACGAGGCGCGCTCCTTCTGGCGCCACATCCTGCCGGGCTACCACTCCTCCTCCGAAGCGCCTCTCTCCCAGCCCGAGTCCCAGGCCATCGACCGGCTGGCTCGCCTGGGCCGTTACGATCTGGCTGCCAGCCTGCACGCCTTCGGCGGCTGGATCTACCTGCCCTGGTCGGGTCGCTGGCAGCGCCCGCCCGACTACCAGCGCCTGTACGAGCTGGGGCGGACCATGGCCGCCGCCCAGGGCCGCGGCGCCTACAAGGTGCTGCAGCTGTCGCGCTGGGGCTTCTTCTTCCGGGCCCAGGGCTCGGAGATCGACCACCTCTACGGCGCTTGCGACACTCCGGCCGTGCTGGTGGAGCTGACCCGGTCGGGGCTGCATCCCCTGCGGCCCAGCACCTGGCGTACGCGTTTTCGCTGGTACAACCCCCAGCGTCCGCAGCGCCATGTACGGGCCGGTCGCCGGTTGTTGCGGGCTGGAGCGCGGGCATTGCAGATCCCATGAGGGGGAGGCTCTTGACCCTGCCCGAGGCGGTGAATATGCGTGTGCGCCGATCCCAGCTTCTCGAAGGAGAAGAGGAATGATTGAGGTACGAGGACTCACTAGATATTACGGACCCAAGAAGGCGATCGACGATCTGTCCTTCGAGATCGGGTCTAACGAGATCGTTGGCTTTCTTGGGCTGAACGGCGCGGGCAAGACCACAACGCTCAAGATCCTGGCCGGTTTGCTGCTGCCCACCTCGGGCGCGGTCTCCATCGAGGGCCAGGATCTCTTCGACGCGCCGCTGGAGGCTCGCAGCCGCATCGGCTTCCTGCCCGAGGTGCCGCCCCTGTACGAAGAGATGCGCGTCTGCGACTACCTGCGCTACCTCTGCGAGCTGCGCGGCATGAGCGGCCCCCAGGTGCAGGAAGCGACGGACGAGGCCATAGCGCGCACCAACCTGGGGTCCGTGGCCGCCCAGGTCATCGGCACCCTGTCCTTTGGCTTCAAGAAGCGCGTCGGCATCGCCCAGGCCATCCTTCACCGCCCCAAGCTGGTCATCCTCGACGAGCCCATCGGCGGCCTGGACCCGGTGCAGATCGTCGACATGCGCCAGGTGATCGCCGGGCTGCGCGACCGCTGCACCGTGCTGGTCTCCAGTCACATCCTGTCTGAGGTCTCCCAGACCTGCGACCGCCTGCTGATCCTGGAGCAGGGGCGCATCGTGGGTCAGGGCAGCGAGGCCGACCTGCTGCGCCAGACCGAGCAGGCCACCTGCCTGGCACTGACCCTGCGCGGCGAGAGCGCGGCTCTCGAGGGCCTGCTGAAGGCCACGCCGGCCGTGGCTCGCTTCGAGGTCGTGCGCAGCGAGGGCGAGCTGCTCCAATGCCGCGTCGATCTGACGGGCGACCACCGGGAAGACCTGGTGCGCGCCCTGGTGGAAGCTGGTTTCGGCGTGCGTCGCGTGGACGATGCCGAGGCTGAACTGGAACAGATCTTCCTGCAGTTGACCGGCCAGGAGCTGGTCGGAAAGGGGGTCGCATGAGAGGCCTGCTGCTGATTGCGCGCCGTGATTTCCAGGCTTACTTCAACACCGCCTGGGGCTACGTGGTCCTGGCCGTGGTGCTGCTCGTCAACGGCCTGCTCTACAACGCCTTCGCCATGAAATCCACGGCCCGCTACTCCAGCGACGTGCTCGAGGACTTCTTCTACTTCGCCTCGGGCACCACCATGATCGCCGCCATCATCCTCACCATGCGCCTGTTCGGCGAGGAGCGCAGCGGGGGCACCATGGTGCTGCTGGATACCGCGCCGGTGCGCGACGTGGACATCGTGGTGGGCAAGTTCCTGGCCGGCTTCGCCATGCTGGCGCTGCTGCTGGGCCTGACCGTCTACATGCCCGCCTTGATCTTCGTCAACGGCAAGGTCAGCATCGGGCATATCTGCAGCGGCTACCTGGGCCTGCTGATGCTGGGCTCCACGGTGGTGGCCATCGGCATCTGGGGCTCGGCCATCTCCCGCGTGCAGTACGTGGGGGCGGCCATCGCCGGGGTCACCACGGTGGCCTTCCTGCTGATGTGGTTGCTGGGGCGCATCGCCGATCCGCCCCTCGAAGATCTGCTCAGCTACATGGCCCTGTTCGACAAGCACTTCGAGCCTTTCCGCCTTGGGCGCATCAACACCGAGAGCCTGGTCTTCTACGCCTCGCTCAGCTTCGTTTTCCTGTTGCTGGCGGTGCGTGGCATCCAGGGGAGGAGATGGCGATGACCCTGCCAACCTGGATCACCCTCGCGGGTCTGTTGTTGCTCTTCCTGGGCGAGCGCATCTTTGGAACCAACGAGCTCGTGCGCTACGTCCTGAGCGGCACCGGGCTGGTCTCCCTGCTGATCGCCGTGGGCCTGCGCGCCAAGGGCCTGGGCCCCGGCTGGAAGCACGTGGCCTCGCGTCAGCTGACCGCGACCATCGCCGTGCTGGCCGGCGTGGCGCTCTACTGGATCGGATCGGATCTGGCGGTGGACGCCCTGGGCTTCGAGGACGAGGGGGCGCAGCGCTGGAGCGTGGCCTTCGGCGCCCTGTGGCCCATCGTGGTGGCCCTGGGCCTGGTGCCCATGATGCTGGTGGACCGGGCGGCCACCGCTTCCGTGGTCCCGCCCCATCCGCAGCGCGTGCGGCAAGCCCTGGGGGGCAGCCTGACGGCCGTGTTGGCCATCGCGCTGCTCTTCCCGCTCAACTACATGGCCCACGAGTTCAACAAGCGCTGGGACGTCACCTACTTCCGCACCACCGCTCCTGGCACCGCCACCCAGGCCCTGGTGGACAACCTGGACGAGCCCATCCGCGCTGTGCTCTTCTTCGCCACTTCCTCGGACGTGGCGCGCGAGGTGGTGCCCTACTTCGAGGCCCTGGCCGGTCCCAACCTGCAGGTGGAGGTGGCCGACCACGCCCTGGAGCCCGTGCTGGCCAAGGAGCTGAAGGTACGCGACAACGGCGTCGTGGCGCTGGTCAAGGGAGAAGGCGACGACCAGCAGAGCGAGAAGGTCAAGGTGGGCACCGACATCGACAAGGCCCGCCGCACCCTCAAGAAGCTCGACTCCGAGGTGCAGAAGGCCCTGTTGGGCCTGGCCCGCGGCACCCGCGTGGCCTACTTCACCGTGGGGCACGGCGAGATGGAGTGGCGCGGACAGCACGGCGCCGACCGCAAGCTCTCGCTGCTGAAGAAGCTGCTCGAGGCCTTCAACTACGACGTCAAGACACTGGGCATCGGCGAGGGCCTGGCCAGCGCCGTGCCCGACGACGCCTCCATCGTCTTCATCATGGGCCCCGACGCGCGCTTCCTTCCCGAAGAGGCGGCATCGCTGGTGCGCTACAAGGAGGCCGGCGGCAGCGTCCTGCTGGCCCTGGAGCCGGGCCAGGAAGAGGAGATCGGGCTGCAGCCCCTGCTGGACGCCCTGGGCCTGGTCTACCACGACCAGCTGCTGGTCACCGACGACGCCAAGACCTACCTGCCCATCACGGGCGGCGTGGTGGACAGGCAGAACCTGGGCACCAACAGCTACTCCTCTCACCAGAGCGTCTCCACGCTCTCCAAGAACCGGCGCCAGGCCTGGATGGTGCTGCCCGGCACGGGCTGGCTGGAAGAAGCCGAGACCCACGGCGGCAAGGTCACCACCACGGTGCGCACCCTCTCGAAGGTCTGGGCCGATATGGACGGCGACTTCGAGTTCGACAAGGACGACGAGAGTCGCGAGGTGCGCGATCTGGCTGTCGTGGCCAGCGGGCCCTCCAGCGGCGACGACGAGTACCGGGCCGTGGTGGTGGGCGACGCCGGCTTCGCCTCCGACCTGCTGCTGCCCAACAAGGCCAACGCCCAGTTCCTGGTGGACGCCTCCAACTGGCTGCTGAGGGAAGAAGAGATCACGGGCACGGTGAACGACGAAGAAGACATAAAGATCGTGCACAACAAGGAGGGACAGGGGATCTGGTTCTACGGGACCACGTTCCTGGTGCCCATCGGCCTGGCCCTGCTGGGCTTCGTCAGGGTGCGCTCCCGTCGCCGCAGCGCGGCGAACAATGAGAAGGAGGCTGTCCGATGAACCGCGGCATCTGGGTATACGGAGGTCTGCTGGTCGCATTGCTCCTGGGGGCCTGGCTGCGTTGGACCGGCGTGCTGGGCAGCGAAGAGGAACCCACGGACGGCGTGGTCGTGCTGCGCGCCGAAGCGGCCGACATCGAGCTGGTCACCTACCACGACGAGAAGGCGGACGTGCGCATCGAGCGCAAGAGCGACGAGTTCGGCGACTACGCCTGGGTCGACCTCGAGGAACGCAAGAAGAAGATCAAGCTGCCCGAAAAGGCTGAGCTGGAGCAGGGCGAGGAGCCCGCTGCGGACGGGCCCCCGAAGATCGAGCCTCCCCTGGAGGCGCCCGAGCCGGGAGAGAAGGCCGAAGGCGAGCAGGCCGAGGGCGAGGATGAGGCCGAGGAAGAGGAGCCCGAGTACGAGGTCGAGATCAAGACCTCGGCCTTCAAGGGCGGCGAGACCGCCACCAAGCTCGTGGAGTCCTTCGCGCCGCTGGAGGCGGTGCGGGCCCTGGGCGACCTGCCCCCCGAGAAGCTCGAGGACCTGGAGCTGGCCGAGCCCGAGGCCTGGCTGGAGATCACCCGCAAGGGCAAGCTGCGCCGGCTGGAGCTGGGCGGCGAGGCCTACGGCACCCGCGACCGCTACCTGCGCGACGTGGAGACCGGCAAGTACTACCTGGTGGACGCCGAGGTCTTCCGCCCGCTCAAGTACGCCAAGAGCCGGCTGCCCGATCGGCGCCTGAGCGACCTCGAGAAAGGGGACATCGTGCAGGTGCGCCTCGAGGGGCAGGCGGGTTTCGCCGTGATGGTGCAACAAAATCGTCAAGACAAGGACGCCGCCTACTGGGCCTCCTCCACCGACCTCGAGCGGCCGGTGGAGATCTACGCCAACTGGCTGGACAAGGCGCTGCGCCTGAAGGGCCTGAGCTACGTGGCCGAAGATGAGAAGCCCGAGAAGCTGGAAGCCGCCTTCTCCGTGCAGCTGCATGCCGAGGTGGGCACTCCGGTCACCATCGAGGTCTTCCACGACGTGCCCGAGGACGACGGAGATCCCGTCTGGTACGCCCGCAGCGAGTTCACCCGCGGCCTGATGAAGCTGCACAAGGTGCTGGCCGCCGAGGCCTCCGACGACGTGGCCGACGTGATCGAGGCCGAGCTGGGCGAGGACGGGGAAGAGGCCCCACTCGAGGAGTAGCTTCCTATACCCTAGACCCTGGGCCCTAGGCCTCGATGACGTGCACCACCACCACGGTCACGTTGTCGTCGCCGCCGGCGCGCAGGGCCGCGCTCACCAGCTCGTCGGCCAGCTCGGGGGGATCCGTCCTGCGGCAGATGGCCTCGATGTCCTTGTCTTCCAGGGGGTCGGTCAGGCCATCGCTGCACAGCACCAGCAGGTCGCCGCTCTCGGCCGGGCGCGTGGAGGTGTCGGGCTCCACCGGACCGTGGAAGCCCACGGACTGGGTGAGGATGTTCTTGTGAGGCACGATGCGCGCCAGCTCGGGCGTGATGCGCCCGGCGTCCAGCTCCATCTGCACAACGGTGTGATCGCGCGTGAGGCGCTGCAGCCGGCGGTTGCGGAACAGGTAGGTGCGGCTGTCGCCCACGTGGGCCAGGTGGGCCATGCCGTCTTCCATCAGGCAGATCACCAGCGTGGTGCCCATGCCGGCGTGGGTCGGGTTGCGCATGGCGGCCTGGCGGATGCGCAGGCTGCCCTGGTTCATGGCGTAGCGCATGCGCTCGCGCATCATGTCGGGGTAGTCGTCCACCACGCGCTCCAGGCGCGTCTCTTCGGGATCCAGCTGCCCCAGGAGCACGTCGCGCGCCGTCTCGACGGCGATGCGCGCCGCCACCTCGCCCGCCGCATGGCCCCCCATGCCGTCCGCAAGCAGGAAGAGACCGGCATCCTGGTCCACCGAGAAGTAATCTTCGTTTTGCTCCCGAACCGGCCCGGGATCGGTGAGGGCGAAAGCTTCCAGCTGCATGAGGGGCTCCCCAGAGGTACGGGAGGGGTGTAAGCTCAAGAAATCAGGACCGGCTGTCATTAACGCACCATCAGGTGCAGGGCAGCCAGCCCGACCCCAAAGGTCTCTTCTCCCTTTCCTTCTTCCTTTTCTCCACGAGTCCACTCCTCCACGAGATCGGCGCCAGGTCTCGTGCTGTGCTGAACATTCGCGCGCCCTGAGGTGTTGGAATGATCAGCTGCGGCCAGCGGGCCGCGCTGCAGGTCAGCACGCTTCATGGTGAAGGTCGATCCGCAAACCATGCCCTCCCAGCTCCCATCCTCAGATCCCGGTGTCGGCGACGTCATCGGATCCTACAAGGTCACGGGCCTGCTGGGCCGCGGCGGCATGGCCATGGTCTATGCCGTGGCGGACGACGCCGGTCGCAGCTTCGCCCTCAAGCTGCTGCTGGCGCATGTGGCCAACGAAGAGGTGCTGGCGCGCTTCCAGCGCGAGTTTCGCGCGCTCTCCGAGCTGCAGCATCCCAACGTCACGCGCGTGCACGAGACCGGCACTCTGGGCGACCGGCCCTACTACGTCATGGAGCTGCTCTCGGGCCATGATCTGCGGCGCGAGATGGAGATCTGGAGCGAGGTCTCGCTCAAGGAACGCTTCCGGCGCGCCGAGGACGTGCTGGTGCAGATCGCTTCTGCGTTGGGCCATATCCACGCCCGCGGGCTGGTCCATCGGGACATCAGCCCCAGCAACATCATGGTGCTGCACAACGGCGAAGTGAAGCTGATGGACTTCGGCGTGGTGAAGGAGCCCGGCACGGATCTGACCACCGTGGGCGAGCTGGTGGGCACCGTGGCCTATATCGCCCCCGAGCAGTTCACTGGCGAGCGGGTGGACGAGCGGGCGGATCTGTACTCCCTGGGCGCGGTGCTCTACGTCATGCTCACCGGGCGCCGCCCTTTTCACGCTCGCACCCTGGCCGGCTACCTGGAGAAGCACATGCACCGCACGCCGCGCGCCCCGCGGGAGATCGTGCCTTCTGTGCCGGCCCACCTGGACGAGGCCTGCCTGCGCTTGCTGGCCAAGGCCCCGGTGGACCGCTTCGCCTCGGCCAACCACCTGCTGCACTTCGTCAAGGCGGGGGCGCCGGCCGCCCTGGACGTCAGCGGCAGTCGCTGGCCACATCGCACCGTGGGCCGCGCCGGAGAGCTGGCCTTGTTGCGCGAGGCGGTCTCGGTCCTGGAGGGAGGGCGGGGCGGCGTGCTGTTGCTGCAAGGGCCCAAGGGCAGCGGCAAGAGCCGCCTGCTGGACGACCTGGCCCAGCACGGACGAGAGCGGGGTTTGAAGGTCTTCATGGGGCTCTGCCGCAAGGTCGGCGGCCGGGCGTTTTCGGCCTACGCCGAGCTCTACGCGGCGCTGGAGACAGAGGGCGAGAGCCAGCCGGGCCAGATCCTGCAGCGCGTCTTCCGCGCCGATAACGAGGGGGCGCAGGCTGCGCCCGTGGAGCGCTACGGCGTCTACGCCGCCTTCATCGAGCTGGCCCGCGCCCAGGGTCCGGCGGTCTTCGTGCTCGAGGACGTGCACAACGCCGACAGCGGCTCGGTGGCGCTGACCGAGTACCTGGTGCGCAATATGCTGGGGCTCTCCAAGGAGCCCGTGCTCTTCATCCTCTCTCGCGCCCCCGTGCAGGGCGACCTGGATCCGCTGCAGGGCGTGGTCAGCGGCGAAGCCACCGGGGCCGACGTGCAGACCCTGGAGCTGGGGCCGCTCTCCCAGGCCGCTGTGGAAGATCTGCTGCTCAGCCTGGTGCCCGGGGATCGCAAGGCCGGGGCGCTGGCCAGGCGCATCCACCAGGAGAGCGAGGGCAATGCCCATTTCGTGGTGGAGATGATCCGGGGTTTCCTGGACGAGGACGTCATCCGCGTGAACGAGCTCGGGATGGCGCGCCTGCGCTCCGACATCGGCGAGATCACGCGCTCCGGGCTGCCCTTGCCGCACTCGTTGCGCCACGCGCTCAAGGAACGCCTGGCTCCCCTGTCGCCCGCGGCGCGCAAGCTGGCCACGGTGGTGGCTGTGGCGCGCCAGGAGGTGGGTCTGGAGCTGCTCTGCCGCGTGACGGGCATGGAGAGCGAGATCCTCGAGGATGCCGCGGACGAGCTGGTGGAGAGCGGCGTGGCGCGCTGCCGCCGGGTGGGTCGCGAGGAGCACCTGGACATCAACCTCTCGGGTCTGCGGGACGTGCTGCTGGACGGCATCGACGGGGCCGAGCGGCAGCGATTGCACCGCGTCATCGGCGGCGTGCTGGAGCGCGTCTGGCGCGGGCGCCTGGGCTCGGTGCTGGAGGTGATCGCCTGGCACTTCGAGCGCGGCAACGTGCCCGCCAAGGCCTACCCCTACCTGATCCGGGCCGGGGAGCACCTGCTGTCGCGCTCCTTCGTGGCCGAGGCCCTGGTGCTCTTCGACAGCGCGTTGCGCCTTGAGTCGGTGGCCCGGGAGTACCTGCTGCTGGACGAGGCGGACCGGGCGCTGGCGCGCCTGCTGCTGGCGCGCAGCCGCGCCTTCGCCCACCTGGGTCGCTGGGAGGATGCGGACGGCGAGGCCATCACGGCCCATCGCATCGCCACTGAGCTCGAAGACCAGCGCCTGCTGGCCCAGACCTTCTTCGAGCTGGGCAGCATGCACCGCCGGCGCACCGACCTGGACAAGGCGGAGGAGCTCTTTGGCCGCGCCCTGGAGCTGGCCGAGCAGGAGGGGGATGCCGCGCAGAAGATAGCGGCGCTGAACCGCAAGGCCGGCATCCGCTGGTCGCGCGGGGATCTGGAGGGGGCCAAGCGGGCCTGGATCCAGGTGCTGGCCCTGGGGGAGACCACCCAGGACCGCCGCAGCGTGGCGGCGGGCTACGCCGGGCTGGGCCTGATGGCCATCTGCCGCGGCCAGAGCGCCGAGGCGCGTCGCCACCTGGAGCAGGCTTGCCGCGAGTACGAGCGGCTGGGGGCCCTGGACACCCTGGTGGTGGTGCGGGTCAACCTGGTGGAGCTCTACCACCTGACCGGCAATATGCGCCGCGGCCTGGAGCTGGCCGATCGGGCGGTGGTCCAGGCCCGCGAGATCCGGCATGAGGAGGGTGTGGCCCTGGGACTGCGCTACCGGGCCATCATCCTGGTGGACATCGGGCGCCTGGACGAGGCGCGCTCCCACGTCGACGACGCCCTGGAGCGGGTGCGGCAGCAGGGCAACCTGGAGGAGGAGCTGGGCTGCCATATGTCGCTGGCGCGCATCGCCTTCTTCCGCCAGGACTACCGCAGCGCCGAAGAAAGCCTGGACCGGGCCGAGCCCATGCTGGAGCGCTACGACCTGGAGGGCGTGGGGCCCATCTTGCACGCCTGGCGTGCCCAGCTCTGTGCGCGGCGCGGCGATCTGGAGGGCATGCGTGCCGCGCTGGAGCGATCCACCGAGGGCCAGGAGAGGCGCTGGCCGCTGCATACCTGCCGCGTGGCCATCATCGCGGCCAGGACCCTGGCGCTGGCCGGTCTGGAGGGGGAGGCCATGGGGCAGGCCCGGTCGGCCCTGGAGGTCTCCGAGGCCGCCGGATATCGTTTCTACTGCTTCCAGGCGCGCAAGCTGATGGCCCAGCTTGATGCGGACAGCATCGCGGCGCGGCGGCATCAGCGCGTGGCCCAGGCCCTGGCGCGCTCGCTGGCGGCGAACCTGGTCGCGGAGGATGCCCGGACCTTCCTTTCTTTCTACGGATTCGAGGATGAGGGGTACTGAGATCAGTGCCGACGAGTGAACGCCAGCGAGGCGTGTTGCGCGCTGCGTACGGGGCGGCGAGATGAGCGTCACCCTGCCCGAGGCCGGCGACCGGGTGGCTGCCTTCACCCTGGGTGAGCCCTTGGGGGTGGGCGGAATCGCTACGGTGTTCCGCGCGCAAGACGACCAGGGGCGGGCCGTAGCGCTCAAGGTGCTGCATCCGGGCAAGCTGGACACCGAGGAGGTGAAGCGCTTCACTCGGGAGTACCTGACCCTGCGCAGGCTGGAACACCCCAACATCGTGCGCGTCCTGGATGCGGGTGAGCACGGCGGTCTGCCCTGGCTGGCCATGGAGCTGGTGGATGGGGGCGACGTGGGCCAGCTGGTGGAGCGTTGGAACCAGGCCCCGCCGCCGGACCGTTGGGAGCAGGTGGAGCACATCCTGCGCGCCCTCTGCCAGGCCCTGGTCTACCTGCACGATCAGGGCATCATCCATCGCGACCTGAAGCCCTCCAACGTGCTGCTGGCGCGGGACGGCTCGGTCAAGCTGACGGATTTCGGCGGCGTCAAGGACCCGGCTTCCTTTGACACCCAGCTCACCGTGGCCGGCCGCCTGGTGGGGACCGTGGTCTTCATGGCCCCCGAGGTGATCACGGGTGACGGCAAGGGCAGCCGCCAGGATCTCTACAGCCTGGGGGCCCTGCTCTACACCATGCTGGCTGGCCGCCCGCCGGTGGAGGCCACCACCATCGCCGGCTACCTGACGCGCCACCTGACCGCCGAGCCCGAGCTGCCGTCCGCCGTGGACATCTGCATTCCGCGCCAGTTGGAACGCATCTGCATGTCCCTGCTGCAGAAGGATCCGGCGCGGCGGCCCGCCGGGGCCGGGCGGGTCCTGGAGCTGCTGGACGACGAGGGGCAGCGGGAGCGGCCGCGGCTCTTTGGGCGCGAGGAGCTGGTGGCAGGCCTGGTGGCGCGCTGCCTGGCCCAGGAAGGGGGCGAGACGGGCCTTCTGGTCGTTGCGGGACCGCGCGGCAGCGGGCGCAGCGCGCTCTTGGCGGAGGTGGGAGCCCAGCTGGAGGAACAGGGGATCCTGGTGCTGCGCGCCACCCCCAGCTTGGAATCCAGGCCACTGGCCCGCGTGCTGTCCAGCCAGCTGGGCGTGGTGGAGCCAGCCGAGGCGGGCGAGGATGCCGCTGCACGCCTGCCGGCTGCGTTGGACGGGCGAGAGGCCGTGCTGCTGGCAGACGATGTCGACGCCATGGACGGCCAGGATGCGGAGCTGCTGACCCGGTTGCTGCGCAGCTGTTTTCTGGGTGTCGCCAGCCCCTTGCGCATGATGGCCACCTGCGAGCCGGAGCGCCTGGAGACGGATGGCTTGCTCTCGGGGCGGGGCACGGGCATCGAGCCGGAGCTGTTTCAGCTCGAGCCCCTGGCCCGGCCAGCGCTGGTGGGTCTGCTCAAGGAACAGGGGCTGCCGGCGGGGGTGGCGGCTGCCCTGGGCGGACGGCTGCTGCGCGAGGACCTGGCGTTCCCTGGCCCCTCCCTGGAACAGCTGGACGCCCTGCTGGAGGGGGACTGGTTGCGCGGGGAACGCGGTTGCCGGCTGCGGCCGCAGCGCCCCCTGGCCGAGTTCCGCGAGGCCAAGCTCCCCCTGCCAGAGCGCTTTGTTCGCGAGACGCGGCAGGAGCTGGCGCGTTTGCCGGAACAGGTACGGGAGCTGGTGGAGATGTTGGCGGTCATCGACCAGGAGCTGACCACCCGGCAGGTGGCCAGGACCTGTCGGCGACCGGCCGCCGAGGTGGGCCAGGATCTGGACGTCCTGCTGCGGCAGGGTTGGCTGAGGCGGCGTGAGGGGCGGCTGGACGACCTGGTGGCGCTGCGCCAGGCGCGGCAACAGCAGGTCGTCTACGCCGGTCTGGACCAGGACGAGCGCCTGCGCCTGCACCGCAGGGTGGCCGAGGCCTACGACACCATGTTCCGACGCCGGCGCAGCCTGGCGTTGGTGATCGCGCGCCACCGTCTGCGCAGCGAGCAGCCCGGCTTGGCCTTTCCCATGCTGATCGACGCCGCCTGGCACGCCATGGAAGAGGGCGAGAACGAGCGCGCCCTCGAGGCCTTGCAGCTGGCACTGGAGGCGCGCGATGCGGCGGAGGAGGTCCTGGACACGGCGGACCGGCCCGCCCTGATCGCGCGCCTGATGATCGCCCGCGGTGAGCTGGCGCTGCAGGCCGGGGATCTGGTGATTGCGGAACGCAGCTTCTCGGAGGCGCTGCCCGGCGCGGCCTTGCTGGACGGTCCGCAGTGGCAGGTGCGCGCCATGAAAGGTCTGGGCACCTGCCACTGGCGGGCGGCGGATTTCTCGGGCGCCCGGCGTTTCCTGGAGGAGGCGCTGCAGCTGGCCCACGGCCACGACGACTGCTGGCTTCCGGCAGCCGAGGTCCTGGCAGGTGTGCGTATGGCTTGCCGCGATGGGCAGGAGGCCCTCGCCTTGTGGCGCGAGGTGGTCTTTGTGGCGGAGCTGGCGGGGGACCGGGGCGCCATGGGCCGCGGCCTGGCCGGCCAGGCCCGCGCGCAAGCCGAGCTCGAACAGGAAGAGAGCGCTGCGGCCGTGCTGCAACGAGCCGAGGACATGCTGCGGCTGAGCAACGATCGCGTCACGCTGGTGAGCGTCCTGTTGCGGCAGGCCGAGTTGGTCGGCCGGCACGGCCGCTTCCGAGAGGCCCTGGATCGGGCGGGCGAGGCGGAGCAGATCGCGCGGGCCGCGGGTGACGTGCGCTTGATGGCGCTGGGCGGCGCACTTCGCGCAGCCGCACTGCAACAGCTGGGCCGAGGTGACGAAGCCCTGCCCCTGGCGCGGGAGGCCCTGTCCATGGCTGGGGCCGCCCTGGGCTCCGGTGGAACCCAGACCGGGGACGGTCCCTTCGCGACGGAGGCCACACCGCGCCTGCTGCGCTGGGTGATCGAGGGCTGGGACGCCCTCTGCGCCGCGGCGCGCGTGCTCCTGGCCCGAGACGCCCCGGCAGCGGTGTTGTCGGCCCTGCCCATCCCACCGCGCAAGCTGCCCCTTGCGCTGGTCCCCGCGGGCGCCCTGCTGGCAGCCACCCGGGCGCGGGCCCTGGCGAGCCGGGCCGACGAGGACGCCCAGCCGCTGGCGGAGTGGGCCTACGCCTTGAGCGCACAGCTACCCGTCGGCAGCGCCCTGCCGGTGGAGATCGAGGCCGCGCGGGCCCTGTGGCAGCTGGGCCGGCGCGAGACCGCGGCCGTGATGGCGGAGCATGCCTGGTCGCGAACGGCCAGGGGTTCCTTCGTGGGATTGCGGTTGCAGGCGGCGCTATTGCGCCATGCCATCGAGCCGGGTGAGCAAGAGCGCGACGATGCGCTGCGCTGCGCCGAGCGCCTACGCGCTGGGCTGCCGGAGAGCGACCAGGTCGATCTCTTCCAGCGCCCGGATATCCGCGAGCTGCTTCGTTCCTGAGGGCGCCGACCCCTTCCGCCGACAGTGTCGGCGGAAACAGCCGGCGCCGTTTTTTTTGGGGGGAAGACAGATTCTTCCCCCCCTATTCGAGGCGGACACCGCCTCTCCCCCCCATCTTCGCCGCTTGATGAACGGCGCAGGGCTGCGTATGCAGCCCTGAAGCAGCGCTGCGGAAGCTCCTCGAACTGTCGGCGATACTGGCGTTTTGTGGTCTGTGCCTTCTTGGATCTGCATCGCCGCCGCGCGCATGCGAGGTTGTATGCCGCTCATACCTCCGTATGGAACAGGCATTGCGGTGGTTTGGCGCTCGCGATAGTTCCGGTGAGCCTGTCCACGAGTCATTAAGAGAGCGCAGCTACATGCCCATGCCTCCCGAGGAAGACAAAGACGGAAGGCTCTTGATCGGCGGCCTCGAGCTGGGGCCCGGAGACCGGATCGGGAGCTTCGTCTACGAGCGGATCATCGGCCGCGGTGGCATGGCCTACGTGCTGCTGGCTCGCGATCCGGTGGGGCAGCCCGTGGCGCTCAAGGTGCTGCGCGCCAGCCGGCTGAACACCGGGCAGGTTCGCTTCAAGCGCGAGTTCCGCGCCCTGGCGCGCATCCAGCATCCCAATGTGATCCGCGTCGATTCCACGGGCGACATCTTCGGCCACCCCTATATCGCCATGGAGTACGTGGAAGGCCGGGATCTGCACCAGGTGGTGCGTTCCTTCAAGCAGCTGCCTCCCGAGATCCGCTGGAAGCGCTGCGAGCGCATCCTGGTGGACCTGTGCCGCGCCCTGGCCCATATCCACCGCAGGGGCCTGGTGCATCGCGATCTCAAGCCCTCCAACATCCTGATCGATCGCCAGGGTCGCGCCAAGCTGACCGATTTCGGCATCGTCAAGGACCTGGACCCGGGCGCCGATCCCAACATCTCCAACACCCTGGTGGGCACCTGGGCCTACGCTTCTCCCGAGCAGATCTCGGGCCAGCACCTGGACCACCGCAGCGACCTCTTCAGCCTGGGGGTGATCCTCTTCGTGATGATCACGGGCCGCCGGCCCTTCGTGGCCAAGGACATCGCCGGCTACCTCGAGCTGCACCGGGAGCACACGCCGCCGCGCCCCGCCCAGCTGGTGCCCGGCGTGCCCGACCACCTGAACGAGATCTGCGCGCGACTGATGCAGAAATCCCCCCGCGCGCGCTTCCAGGCCGCCCAGGAAGTGCTCTACAGGCTGGAACGCGCGGGCGCCCAGCCGAGCCCGGCGCCGGTCACGCGAGGATGGGAGCCGCCCCTGGTGGGGCGCACCGTGGAGCGCTCCGCGCTGCAAGAGGCCATCGCCCAGCTCACCACCGGAGAGGGAGGCGTGATCTGGATCCTGGGATCGGTTGGCTGCGGTCGCACGCGCCTGCTGGAGCTGGCCGAGGAGCACGCCCGGCGCCTGGGCTTCCCGGTGCATCGCACCCGCCCGCAGGAGGCTGGCGGCGCCTTCTTCGCTGTTGAGCGCATCGCGGGCGAGCTGGCCAGCGACCTGGGCACCGAGTTCCCCCCGGAGTTGACCCAGGCCATCGCCTCTTTCACGCGCGACAAGGGCCGCGTCAGGGGCGACCTGCGCTACCGCGTGCTCGACGGGCTCCGCTTCGCCCTGGAACGGGCTCTGGAGAGCGGGCCGCGGCTGCTGGTGGTCGACGACCTGCACCGGGCGCCCCCGCCTCTGCTCGACCTGTTGGCTTTCATTTCCCGCACCGTGGTGGCCTTTGGCGGGCCGCTGCTGATCGTGGGCACGGCGCGCACCGACATCCCCAGCCCCAATGCGGACAACCTGCAGGACGCCGTGCTCTTCGGGCTGCAACCGGCGCTGATCGAGCCTGGGCCCCTGGGATTGGGGGATCTGCAGGACATGCTGGAGGGCATGCTGGGGGATGCCCCCGGCACCCGCGCCCTGGCCGCCCGCCTGCATCGTGAGACCGAGGGCAACCCTCTCTTCCTGAGCCAGTTCCTGCAGACCCTGGTGCAGCGCGGCATCATGGTCCGCGGTCCCGGCGGGCTGGCCCTGGCCATCGACACCGAGGAGGTGGCCGCCGGGCACCTGGAGATCCCCGCCGGAATCCGCAATGTGCTGGGGGAGCGCCTCGAGGCCCTGTCCGGGGAACAGCGCGAGGTGTTGGACGTGGTGGCCGTCAACCGGCGCGAGCTGGACGTGGACGTGCTGCTGGACGTGCTGGGACAGGACGAGGACAGCGTGCTCGACCGGGTCGATGCGCTGATGGATGCGCGCATCCTGGTGGAGCACCGCGCCGGACCCCTGGTGAACATCGACTTCTCCCACGGCAAGTTCGGCGATCTGATCTACCGCGACCTGCGTCCGGACAAGCGCGTCGCCCTGCATCGGCGTCTGGCTGCCGTGCACGAAGAGCGCAGCGGCCGCTCGGTCTCCGCTGCCCGCCTGATCGGCGAGCACTACCGCCGCGGGGGCGAGGCGGGCAAGGCCTACCTGCACCTCGTGCTGGCCACGCAGCGCTTCCACGAGCGCAGTCTCATTGGCGAGGCCACCAAGCTGGCCGAGCAGGCCGTGGCCGTCGAGGACACGGCGCGCGGTGACCTCAACACCCGGGCCTACAGGCATATCCGCATGGGGCTGCTGTCGGTGCGGGCGGACATCGCCTACGGCAGAGGCGAGTGGCGTCAGGCTCGAGAGCACTTCGAGGAGGCCTTGCAGCTGGCCCAGAAGCTGCGCTCCGAGCCCGACGGCATCCGCGCTCGGCTGGGCCTGGGGCGTGCGCAGGCGCGCCTGGGCCAGGACAGCCACGCCGCGGAGCTGCGAGAGGGCGCGCTGGCCGCGGCGCGAGAGCTGGGCGACCGCGAGCTGCTCACGCTCGCGCTGCGCGACATGGCCGGCTACGCCTGGGAAGGGGGCGACCTGGACGCCTGCCGCCGCCTGGTCTCCGAGGGCTTGGTGCTGGCCGTGGGTCCTGAGCACGAGGGGCACAGGGCCGAGCTGCTGATGGCCCAGGCCGTGGTGGAGTCGAGCCAGGGGCATATCGCCTCCGCCACGCGCGGCTTGACCGAGGCCGAGTCGATCTTCAAGGAGCTGGGCATCAAGCGATACCGCTGCCTGGCCCTGGCCAACCTCTGCGAGTTCCACACCTGGCAGGGCTCCCTGGCCATGGCCCTCAACTGCGGCCGACGTGCCCAGATGCTGGCCCGCGAGGTGCTCTACCGGGTGGGAGAGGGCGTGGCGGCGCGCGCCTCGGGCATGGTGTCTCTGAACCTGGGGCTGTACGACGAGGCGCGCGAACGCCTGGAAGAGGCCCTGTCCATCGTGGGCCCCCTCAAGGTCAAGCACGAGCTGATAGCGGCGCGCTACGCGCTGGGGCGCTTTCACCTGCAGCACGGCCAGTTCGACCTGGCCGAGCGGCATCTCTCCGTGGCGCGCGGCCTGGCGGCCCAGAAAGACGCCGAGGGCTACCTGCCGCTGATCCAGGCCACCCTGGCCCATGTCTTCGCGCGGGCCGGGGACGGCTTCCAGGCCGAGCAGGTGCTGCGGCAGGCCCTCAAGCAGCAGGGCGCCGTCCCCCTGCCGCGGCACGTGCAGAGCCTGACCGTCGCGGCGGCGGCCTACGCTCGGTTGGGCGACCCGGTACAGGCGCACCGGGTGGCGGCGCGGGCTGCGGACCAGGCTCGCGCCCGGGGGCTCAAGCTCTGGGCGCTGGATGCCCTGCAGGTGCTGGCCCGCCACTCTCCCAAGCCGGCCACGTCCCGCCGCGCGCTGGGAGATGCCCGCCGCCTGGCTCAAGAGCTGCACCGGGCCTTGCCGGGATCGCTGGCGCGCTCCTTCGCCGCGCGGCCCGGCGTGGCTGGGCTCCTGGACTAGCGTCAGGTCAGCACGCTGTGAAGCTCACCCGCCAGACCCGCAGAGGGTCGAGGTCGGGATAGAGCTCAGAGACGGCTTCCCGTCGAGGTTCCCCACGCATGACCAAGACTCCCGTCGAAGAGACCTGGCCCGGATCGCTGCCCCCGAGCGCGCTGGCCGGCGATGGGGCTGCGGGGCCGCTGGCCAGCTTTCCGGAGCGCATCGGGCCCTACGCGGTGGAAGGTCTGATAGGCCACGGGGGCATGGCCGCCGTGTACCACTGCCGGGACGAGGATGGCGAGCCCGTGGCGGTCAAGTGGCTGCACCGTCCCAGCCCGGCGCTCGAGCGGCGCTTCGCCAAAGAGATCCGTTCTCTGGCGCGGCTGCACCACCCCGGCGTGGTGCGCTACCTGGCCCAAGGCAGCTGGCAGGGGCGGCCCTACCTCGTGATGGAGCGCCTCGAGGGCGAGGACCTGCGTCTGTGGGCCCACCGCCTGCGGCGCCTGCCGCCCCTGGAGTGCCACCAGCGCATCCGGCGGCTGGCCCAGGCCCTGGCCCTGGCCCTGGATCACGTCCATCGTCATGGGATCGTGCATCGCGACCTCAAGCCCAGCAATGTGCGGGTTCTGGACGACGATACACCGGTGCTGACGGATTTCGGCGTGGCCAAGGACCTGGCCGATGAGGGCGAAACGGCCTGCGGTGTGGTGGTCGGCACGTTGAACTACGCCGCACCCGAGCAGCTGCGGGGCGATGCGGTGGATCCACGCACCGATCTCTACGGGCTGGGTTGCACGCTCTACACCGTGCTGACGGGGAAGAGGCCCTTCGACATCGACGATCGGGCCTCCCTGGTCATGGCGCACCTGCAGCGTGAACCGGATCCTCCTTCGACCCACGATCCCACCATTCCCGCGGATCTGGAGGTGCCGGTACTGCGCTTGATGGCCAAGCGGCCCGCCGATCGCTACGCCTCGGCGCTGGAGGTGGCGGAGTTCTTCTCCAGCGCTCCGTCCCGCGCCAGCGCTCCGCTGGCCGAGCAGCAAGAGGTACTGGAGCGGGTCGCGCAGGCCTTGGAGATCGTGGCTGCCGGCCGTCCCTGCCTGGTGCAGGTGCATGGTCGACCCGGCACCGGCCGTCGTCAGATCCTGCGCACCCTGCGTGACAGCGCCCAGCGACGGGGTCTGTCTTGCCTGGAGACATCCGAGGCGAGCGGCCTGCGAGCGGGGCTGCGTCGGCAACGCCGTGGCGAAGCCTTGCTGCTGGCGACGTCGCTGTCCGTGCCCGAGCCGGACATCGTGCTGCAGCTGCGGCCCCTGGGGCGCGCGGACGTGCGCCGGTCGGTGGTGGCTGCCGTGTCGGGGGTGCGCAAAGCGGCGGCCCTCGCGGAGCGGCTCTACCGTGCCACGGGGGGCCTGCAGGCCCTGCTGCTGCCCTACCTGGAGCAGCTGGTGGGCGAGCCGGGCGCGTTGGACGAGACCCTGCCTCCCATCCCAGTGGATCGCTGGCTCGACGGCTTGGACCTGGATGCCGAGGAGGTCCTGCAGGCGCTGGCCGCTGCTGACGAGCCGCTGGACGCCGCCACCATCGAGCGCGTCACCCAGGTGCCCGTGGACGAGCCGCTGCGCCAGCTGATGGAGCGGGGCCTGGCGAACCAGGTCTCTCCGCGCCGAGAGGCCGCCTCCGGCGTGTCGGTGCGCAGGCGCTACGTGGTCTCGGCCAGCCTGTTCGCACAGGAGGCGCTGCGAAGAGCACCCGATGCGGAGGCCCTGCGGGCGCGCATCGCGCGCTGCGTGCGCGGCGGGGCAGGCGTGGCGCCGCTGGACGCCGCGGCCGACTGGGAGCTGCGCTTGGCCGACGTCGCGGAGCTGCGCCGCGCTGGTGAGCTGTCCGCGGCCCGCGAGCGCCTCGCGGCCTTGGCGGACGAGGTCCCCGCACAGGCGGATCCCGAGCGTCTGGCGCGCTGCGCCGTCGAGCTGGGCATGCTGCATTGGCTGGGAGCAGAGCCATCCGAGGCGCGTGGCCAGCTGGATCGGGCCTTCCGGCTGGCCCCGGAGCACCAGCTGATTCAGGGCCTGGTACGCGACGTCCTGGGCCTGCTGGCCTTGCGTGAGGGTCGCGTCCCAGAGGCGCTGGCGGCCTTCGACAAGGCGGCCTCAGGTTTCCACGGCGCCGGCTTGTTGGCCGAGGAGACCCGCGCCCGGGTGCACTGGGCCTCCGCCCAGGCCCTGGTGGGTGGGCTCGGGCCGGCACTCAACACGGCGGAGCGGGCCGTGGCCTTTGCTCGCGCCTTGTCGGATGCCGAGGTCGAATGCGGAAGCATGGAGCTGCTGGGTTCGCTGCTGCTGGACCTGGGGCTGGCGCGAGAGGCGGCGCGCGTGTTGGCGGACATCTCGGCGCTGGCCCACGCAGCGGGCTTGGCTACCCAGCGTTGGCAGGCCCACGTGCTGCGGGCTCAGGCCACTCTCGAGAGCGAGCCCGGCGCGCGCATGGCGGCGGCCGCGGCAGCGGAGCGCCTGCTGCGCGTGCTTGGGGAGCCAGCGGCTCCGGACCCTCTCGGCTACCGCGAGCTGGCCTTCGGTCTGCTGGCGCGCTGTGCGGCCATCTTGTCCGATGGACGCAGCTTCCAGCGTGCGCTGCGGCGCCTGCAGGCTTGCGACGAGGGGCGGTGTTCGCCTGTGCATGTCCGTGCTCGTCTGCAGGTGGCGCGGGGCTGCTGGACCCAGGGTGCCGCGCAGCAGGCCCTGGCGCAGCTGCGGAGCGCCAAGTGCGAAGCCGAGGCAGGGGGCATGAGCTTTCTGGCGTGGCAGGCGGAGCGTCTGGCAGGTTGCATGGAGGGCGAGGATCCCGGCGTGCCGACGGCCCTGTTGCAGGGCCTCGACGCGGCCTACGTGGCCTCCATGAGCGAGTCGCCGCCGGTGTTCTAAGGGCTCAGGATTCCCGGCGTCGTCCCAGCAGCCCCAGCGCTGCCAGGGCCAGCCCCCAGAGCCCGTAGTGCCGTGTCGGCAGAGTGGAACAGTTGGACATCCAGCCCTCGAGCGCACCGTTCTTGGGCGGACTCGGGTAGTCGTAGCCGGTGTCGAAGTCGGCATCTCCGTCACCGTCGGCGTCGGCGTCGGCGTCGGCGTCGGCGTCGGCGTCGGCGTCGGCGTCGGAGTCCGAGTCGGAGTCCGAGTCGGAGTCCGAGTCGGTGTCGGCGTCGGACTCCTCGGCGGTGATCACGTCGGCGTAGCCCTCGATCCAAGAGAGGTACTGGTCCACCCGTGTGGCGGCATTGGCGCCGTCGGCGCAGGACTCTCCGCCGTAGGGCGCGTAGACGTAGGAGTTGACGCCTGCCAGCTCGAAGACGCCGTTGCCCAGGATCTCCAGGGCCGCTCCTCCCGAGTCGCCGGAGCAGACGTTCTGGCCATCGTCGGGATCGTAGCCGTGGATCACATCGGACTCGAAGAACCAGAGCGGGATGTCGGCGTAGCGCTTGATCCCGGACCCGCTGCCGTTGTAGCGGTCGCTGGTGCCGAAGCCCACATAGCGCAGGTCGTCGCCAATCCAGCTGTTGGCGACGCTGTCGGCGTTGACCGGCATGACATCCACCGAGGTGATGCCAGGGGAGCTGAGCTTGACCAGCCCGATGTCGCCGGTCAGCGTGTTCGGGTTGTAGGAGGGGTAGGCGTACTGGGTGTCGGCGTAGGAGAAATCCCAGACGCTGCCGCCGGTCATGTCGTCGCCGATGGCGAAGGCCGCGGTGGCGTTGCTGGGGATGGCCTCGACGCAGTGGGCGGCCGTGACCACCCAGCGGGCATGCACCAGCGTGCCGGAGCAGAAGGGGCCGTACCACCAACCGCTCTGCTCGTAGAAGAGTGCGCCCACCGATTGGTAGGCCGAGGTCTCGTAGCCGTTGATGATGGGGGGCGGCGGCACCTGCGCCAGTGCACCGGAGATGGCGAGCCCCGTAGCGAGCGCGGCGAGGGACAAGCTGGACCTCCTCTGGAATCGGCCGGTGGTCACCGACGAACGAGCCAGTGTAGCCTGCGATCGGGGGACCTGCTCGGCTGGCTTGTGGGCTTGCTGCAAAAGCCGGTGCTGCCCTCGACCTGCGGATTCGCCGGGGCGACAATGGGCGTTTTGCAGTCAGCCCGGGAGAACTTCCCGGCGGCCATCGCTTTTTCCCGCCTTCTGTTCTACACTTGTCCACCATCTTTCCACGCATCGCTCGCCGTCCGGATCGCGCTATGAGACCGGTCGCGAGGAGAATCCAGTCCTCAGGAGAAACCATGCGCAAGTACCTGCTTCCCGCCATGCTGCTCGTCTTTTCGGCTTGCGACAAGCCCCGTGTGTTGAAGGGCGATGTCCGAGATGTCTTTGGCAAAGTCCTGCCGGGCGCCACCGTCATCATGGAGGGGCAATCCAATCGCGCCATCGCCGACGCCGAGGGCGCCTTCAGCTTCGAGGTGCCCACCAGCGGCAAGCTCCGCCTGTTGGCAGGCGCCGATGGCTACGTGAAGGACTACCTGGCCGTGACAGTCCCGGCGGACGAGGAAGCACCCCTTCCCAAGGCCGCTTTCGCGCTCTGGGCCATGCCTCCTGAGCCAGGCTTCTACGGCAAGGGCAAGGGCGTGATGGTGCACCTGGAGGCGGCCAAGGTGACCTCCATGGGCTCGGACCTCAAGGAGCTCCACGGCGTGCGGGACATCCCCAGGATCTCCTTCTCCAGCCGCATGGATCCCTTCCCGATCCTCTTCAAGTCCACGCTGCGCTCCTCCGAGATCACGCAGCTCGACCTGGCCCTGTTCAAGCTGAAGTTCCTGGAAGAGACCGAGCTGACGGGCATCACGGGCGAAGAGAAGGTGGCTCCCAAGCTCTGGGTGGCCGATGCGGAGGTCAAGTTCACCCTGCGCGGTCTGAACAGCGATGATGTCTACCTGATCACGCCGGATGAGCCCATGGCGGATGGCATCTACGCCTTTGCGTCCCAGAACATCCTGCTGGACACCGAGCCGGGCTCCCTGGCCAGCTTGCCAGCCGAGATGCAGGTGGTCCACCCCTTCGAGGTCAAGTAGCGCGACCTCCATGGGCTGGCCGGCTGAACTGGCGCTGTCCTCATGCTCCTTGCTGGTGCCCCTGGCGGGCCTGCCCTTGGTGCGCCTGTGGGAGCGACGCTGCCGGGTCGAGCTCGACGGAGCCACCCGTGCCGCGGCCGCCGCGGCGGCGGGCCTGGCCTACCTGCAGCTGGGGGGGATGCTGCTGGTCTTCTGCCGCTGCCTGAACCCCATGACGGCCGGTGCCTGGTTGCTGGGCGGGCTGGCCCTGGCGGCCATCGGGCTGCCCCGGCCGTTGCGCGTGCCGCCCCTCTCCCCCTGGCTGGTGCCAGGGGCCGTCGTGCTGGCGGTGCTGCTGCTGATGGGCACCGTGCCCCCCTGGTATCAGGACGACATGACCTACCACCTGGCCCTGCCGCGGCTCTTCGCGATGGCGGGTGGGTACGTCGTTCCGGACGACAATATCTTCACCAACCTTCCCCTGGGTTGGGAGTGCATCCTCTCTCTGCTCTGCGCGCTGGGGCGGGCGCCCGATCACTTCCCGGCCCTGGCGCCGCGGCTGCTGGGGGTCTGGACGGCGGCGGCCGCGGCCCTGGCCACGGCCGGCCTGGCCCGCTCCCTGGGAGCCTCGCGGCATGGCGCCGGCCTGGCGGGATTGCTGCTGCTGCTGGTCCCCACCATGATGCGCTTCGCGCCCTCGGCCTACGTGGAGTCCTACCTGCTGCTGCTGGTGGCGCTGGCCATGCAGGGGGCCTGGCGCGCGGCGGCGGGGCAGCGGGGCTGGCTGCTGTTGGCCGCGCTCTGCGCGGGTTTGGCCGCGTCCCTGAAGTTCCCGGGGCTGGTGGTGGTGGCGCTGTTGGCGCTGCTGCTGGCCCTGGACGGCCTGCTGCGGTCCAGCCTCAACCTGGAGCTGCGCAGGCCCCTGCGCTTCGTGATCATCGCAGCCCTGGTGGGTTGCCCCTTCTACATACGCAGCTGGATCGAGAGGGGGAACCCGCTCTTCCCATCGGCGTGGACTCTGCTGGGTGGCGAGGGCTGGAGCGCCTGGCGCGCCTGGGCCTGGGGGCAGATCCTGTCCAACTACGGCGCAGGTCGCGCCCCAGGGGACTACCTGCTGCTCCCGCTGCGGATCTTCGCGACGCGGGACATGTTCCACGTGTTCGAGGGCTCGCTGAATCCCCTGCTGGGACTGGGCCTGCTGCTCGCTCCCCTGGCCATCTTCAGGTCCAGGGACGGCCCCACGGCGCGGCCGCTGCTGGGCGTCTTGCTCTTCGTGCTGGGCTGGGGTCTGTTCTGGGCGGTGACTACCCAGCAGATGCGCTTTCTGCTGCCCGCCGTACCCGGCATGGCGGCCATCTACGCCGTGACCTTGCGCCGGTCGGCCGGGCGCCTGCGACCGCTGCTGCTGGGCTTGAGCGTCGTGGCGGCGCTGGGATGGAGCTGGCGGCCGGGGTTGGAGATCTGGCGCAGACAGCACACCGGGCCATGGCTGGCCGGGACCATGGACCGCGACGCCGTGCTCTCCGCGCTGCTGCCCGATTCCTACGCCGTCTTTCCCGAGGTGGAGGAGCTGGTGCCACCCGGTGGGCGCATCTGGTTGATCTGGATGCGAGGCAAGACCTACTACCTGCGACGCGACTACCGCATGGACTGCATCTTCGAGGCCTGGCGCTTCGAGGCCCTGCTGGACGAGCACGAACGCCCGGAAGACGTGGTCGCGGCCTTGCAGCGGGACGGCATCACCCACCTGCTGATCCACCATCGCTTCTTCCTGGTGGGCAAGAACGCCGAGCTGGAACCCGGGCGCACCGAACGTCTGCGGCAGCGCTTCGTGGCCCTGGCGGACAGCGGCCTGCTCAGCCCCCTGCGCCGCTGGGACTACGTGGCGCTGTACCAGGTAGCCCCGTGACGCCTGCCGCGTCCGGCGCTTCACTGGGCGCGCTCCTGCTCTTTGGGCCGCTGCTGGGTGCCGAGCTGTGGCAGGTGGAGAAGCGCCACGTGCTGGCCAGCCCCGGCATCGCCCTGCGGGAGGGCCCCTCGCCAGCGGCCGGCCTGGTGGTCCAGGTGCCCTACGGCGCCCAGCTCACGGTGCAGCTGGCCGCCGAGCCTGGCCCGCCGACCGAGCTGGACGGCGGCATCTGGGGGCGCTGGGTGCTCGCGCGCTGGCAGGGCCTGCAGGGCTACGCCTTCGACGCCTGGTTGCTGGGCACGCCCGTGCCCCCCCTGGACTGCTCCGCGCTGAACGCCTGGGCCTCCTCGCTGCCAGCGGAGGGAGCCCTGGTGGTGGAGAAGCTCGAGGAGGAGGGCTGCGCTGCGGAGCGTCGCAGCCAGGGCCACCAGGGTGGCGTGCTGCTGGTGGAGGAGCGGCGCTGCGCCGAGAGGCGCGGGGGCTTGAGCTTGCCGGGTTGGAGCCTGGCCCAGGGCTGGTTCCTGGCGCGGCTGTGCTGGGGCGGGCTCTCGCTGCGGCGCGAGGAGCCCTTTCCGAGGGATGGGGCGCGGCGGTGGTTGGATGGCGGGGCGTTCCAGCTGCGGCGGTCCGGGGGGCGGATCGAGGTGGGTTCCCCTCGTGAGGGTGGCGTAGGGCCTTGGCTGGTGTTGGAGGAGCGGGAGGGAGGGGTGTGGATGGAGTGGGGAGGGGGAGGGTGAGCTCCGATCTTGCGGGGCCCCCTCTGTCTGACGACGGACGGAGAGCTGTGGACTTGGTATCCCTGCGCTGTGTATACTATAGTATGTTCCAGCCTGGAGGTATCATGGCCCGCACCCGACGAGCGCAGGTTCTGATGGAGCCCGAGGAATACGCAATCCTCGAGCGACTGGCCGAGGAGAGGGGCGTCTCGGTGTCGGATCTCATTCGCGCGGCCGTCAGGGAGACCTACCTGTCCGTGGCCCACAGCGGGCAAGGATATGTGGACGACATCGCAGCCATGAACGTCCCCATCGGCGATTGGGAGGAGATCGAGAGAGACATCGAGGAGGGGCATCGTGCCGGTGTTTCTTGACTCGAACATCTTTCTGTACGCGGCCGGAATGGAGCATACCTACAAGAAGCCTTGCATCGACATCATCCGTGCGGTCGCGGAGGGCAGGCTGGCCGCGAACACCAGCGCCGAGGTGGTCCAGGAGATCCTCTACGTGCTGCTGCGTCGGGATCGGGTCCAAGACGCCACGCGCCTCTGCCACAACGTATTGCAGCTCTTCCCCGCGATGATGCCCGTCACCCGCGACGACATGCTGCGCGCAGCATCCCTGGCTGGCGAACTGCAAGACCTTCCTGCCCGTGATCTGGTGCATCTGGCCTGCATGCAGAACCACGGAATGAACACCATCGTCAGCGCCGACAAGCACTTCGACGAGGTCGCGGGGATCACGAGGGTGGATCCTCTGGAGGCGGGGTTGGGGTGAACGCTTGAGCGCGGCCTCGGCCGAGATGAAACCGCGGGAAGGAGGGAGGGGGGTCAGGTTGATGCGATTACCATTTCCAGAGGGGGGGCAGAGGGAGGGGGTTCAGGTTGAGGGAGGGGGTTCAGGTTGAAGGGAGGGGGGGCAGGTTGATGCGATTACTATTCCCACGATGATTAGGTTGTGAATAGGTTTTTCGTGGTCGTGGTCGTGGTCGTGGTCGTGGTCGTGGTC
>CAYVQL010000097.1:0-32748 GCA_964454135.1 uncultured Enterobacterales bacterium
GCGGCGGGGCCCCCCCCGGCCCGGGGGCCAAGAATCTGTCTTCCCCCCAAAAAAACGGCGCCGGACCTTTCCGCCGACATTGTCGGCGGAAATGGTCGGTGCCTCATCTCCTCTTGGCGGCCCCTCTGGCCATTGGCTTGCAGGCCTGCTGGATCTCCTCCGAGGAGCTCGACGAGCGCTACGCCGAGCTGACCGACGGCGACGGCGATGGCTACCCCGGGCTCGAGTACGGCGGCGACGACTGCGACGACGGCGACGCCGCCATCCATCCGGCGGCCAGCGAGTCCTGCGACGGCATCGACAACGACTGCGACGGGCAGACCGACGAGGATCTGCTCTCCGTCTTCTACCAGGACGCCGATGGCGATGGCTTTGGCGACGCCGACAGCGCCGAGCTGGTCTGCGAGGCCAGCAGCGGCTGGGTGGTCGACGGCACGGACTGCGACGATGGCGACAGCGCCATCAACCCCGAGGCCGACGAGTACTGCGACGGCGTGGACAACGACTGCGATGGCGAGACCGACGACGAGTCGGCCATGGACGTGGGCACCTGGTACGCAGACGGCGACGGCGACGGCTACGGGGATCTGGCGACCTGGGTCGTCTCCTGCGATCAACCGGCCGACCACGTGGCCGACGCCAGCGACTGCGACGACACGGACGCAGCCACCAGCCCGGAGGGCGAGGAGCTCTGCGACGGCATCGACAACGACTGCGACGATGAGATCGACGAGGACGACGCCAGCGACGCCCGCGAGTGGTTCGCCGACGAGGACGGCGACGGCTATGGCGATCCGGACAACGGCGTCTTCGCCTGCGAGGCCCCCAAGGGCTACGGCACCGACAACAGCGACTGCGACGATGACAACGGCGAGGTCTACCCGGGCGGGCTCGAGAGCATCGAGGACGAGGTGGACGGCGACTGCGACGGCGGCGACGACAGCTTCGAGTTCCTCACCATGGACGCGCGCTCTTCCAGCAGCGTGCAGGGGCCGCGCCTGGTCACCGCGGGCGACACCATCTACCTGGCCTGGGCCGCCGAGTCCCTCGAGGACGGCGGGACCCTGTACGACGCGCTGGGCGTCAGCATCTTCGACGCCGACGACCTGCTGGCGGGCGAGGACGACTTCTGGTCAGACGGCAGCAAGTCCAATGACGGCATCCTGGGGCGCTTCGACTTCGTCGCCGACACCGAGCTCTGGGTGGCGGGCCGCAGCTTCATCAGCGGCAACACGCGCTGGATCCAGCTCGACGCGGTGGAAGCCGCCAGCCTGGCCGCGGGGAGCTACGTCTCGGAGCAGGAGTGGCCCATCGCCTTCGACACCCTGCAGCTGGCGCTATCTTCGGGCGGCTCGGTCACCGCGGTGGGTTGCGGGGCGTCGGACGCCGGTATGCACGCCATGCGCCTGTACGCCTCGTACGTGGCCGCCGGCGTGCCCTACGTCTATTACGACAGCTTCGTCTCGATCCTCAACCACGGCGTCTGCGAGCCGGACCACACCTACGCCTACAACAACGAGTACATCATCTACGCCTCGAGCTCGGACGTGGGGGCGCTGTACTACTACTACTACGACCACGACCTCGGAGCGATCAGCCAGCCCTCCTACAGCCCCCAGGCCGGCTCCTGGTACGCCATCGACATCGAGCGCGCCGAGTCCAACTCCTACGAGCTGATAGCCCTGGCCAACAACAACTCCAGCGCCGAGCTCTACCTGGACCAGGACGACGAGAGCGAAGACGGCTACGTGCACGCCGACTGGAAAGAGACCCTGATCGACGTGGACGTGGCGGCCTCGCCGGGCTCGAAGAGCGACCACGGTCAGACCTACGCCTGCGCGGTGGGCGAGTCGGGAAGCGCCTGGCTGCTCTACGCCCCGGTGATCCAGTACACCGACGGCTCGGGCACGCTGCAGAGTCTGGAGCTGTCCAGCGACCTGGGCGCCATCGATGACTGCGCCATCACGGTGAGCTCCGACAGCGTGGCCATGATCGCCCTGCGCAGTGGCGACGACATCGCCTACGGTCTGGTTGGCGTGCCGTGAGCAGCCGGCTGCGGCCCTGCACGCTGCTGCTGGCCGGCAGTCTGTTGGCCGGCAGCGTCCTGACCGGCTGCGCGGCCAAGCTGGCCCTGCGCCAGGGCGAGCGCCACGCCGCTGCCGGCGACTGGGTGCAAGCCCTGGAGGCCTTTCAGCAGGCCGCTGTCGAGCGGCCCGACGACAGCGCCCTGAAGACCAGAATCGCCGAGGCTGAGGACCACGCCATGGACCAGCTGGTGGTCCAGGCCGAGCAGGCGCTGGCTGAAGATGACTTCGAGCAGGCCTACCAGCACCTGCAGCGCGCCGAGGCCATCCAGGCCCGCGACCTGCGGGTGGCGCTGCTGATGGAGCGCGTGGCGGGCGGCATGGCCGAGCAGGTGCGCGCCCTGCTGGCGGGCAGCGGGGACGACCCCGTGCAGGCGTCCTGCGCGGCCGCCCAGACCTTTGGCGAGCGCTTCCCCGAGCACCCGCTGCGCGATCCGCTCTTCGAGGAGATCCGGCAGGTTCTGCTGGAGCAGGCAGACGGAGATCGCGCCGCCGGCCGCTTCTCGCGGGCCCTGGTCCGCCTCGAGCAGTTCCAGGAGTGCCTCGAGCTGTCTGAAGACATCGACGCGCTGCGCGCTGCCTGGGCGGCTTCCTTGAAGCGGCAGGCTGCGGATGCCGCGCGGCGCGGCCAACCAGCCTCGGCCTGGGTCTGCACGGCGCTGGCCGCCGGCGTGCAGGGCGATGAGGCGCTGCGCGCTGAGCGCGACCGGCTGCGCCAGCGCTTCCTGGACCGCGCCGGGCTGGCCCTGGCACCTCGCTTGAGGGGCGCCAGCGAGCGGGTGCGGACGCTGGATGCCGCGCTCGCCAAGGCCTTCCCGCAGGGGGGAGCGGTGCGCTGGGATGCGCGGGCGCGGCGGCCCCTGGTCAGCGGCAAGCTGCAGCTGGCCCCGGTGGTCTGCGCGCAGACCTCGGAAGAGGGCCTGGCGGTGCACGAGTTCCAGACCGACGTCGGGGAGCGCGAGAATCCTGCCTGGCGCGCGGCAAAGGACGAGCAGAGCGCTGCCGAGGCCGCCCTGAGAGAGGCTGAGACCCGGCGGGAGGAGCTGGCCGCTCAGCGGGGGGCCGTGCTGCGGCGCCTGGAGTCGGCCCAGGCCAAGCTGCAGCCCCTGCGCGACGCCGTGACCGCGGCCCAGGGCGCCCTGAGCCGCCAGCGCGCGGTGGCGCAGGAGACCCGCGGCGACCTGGACGCGTCCATCGAGGCCCGCGGCGCGGTGGAGCGCGACCAGGGAGCCCGCGACGAGCTGCTGCAGCGCGAGCGGCAGGCCGAGGCCGCCCTGGAGCAGGGCCTGGCTGCGCTGGAGGAGGCCAGCAGCGGAGGCGGAGACGTGGCCGCCGCGGCGCAGCAGGTGGAGCAGGCGCGCAGTGAGCTGGAGGCGGCGCGCGCGGCCCTGGCCTTGGCCGCCAAGCCCAGCAACATGGCCCGTGAGCTGGCGCGGCACGTGGAGGAGCGGGCCGAGGCCGTGGCGGCGGCGGAGCGCCTGGTGCAGCAGGCCCACAAGCAGACCGAGGCCACCAAGGCGCCCCTGGAGAAGGCCGAGGAGCGGGTGGCGACCCTGCAGGCCGAGCTGGCGGAGCAGGACGCGGCGCTGGAGCTGCTGGAGGCCGAGCGCAAGCCCCTGGAGAAGGCGCTCAAGCGGGCCAACGACGCCTTGGAGAGAGAGCCCCGCACCAGCGAGGGGGCCATCATGGAGCAGTTCCGCTACCCGGTGCTGGACTGGACGCGCAGCTGCCGCGTCAGCGCCGAGCTGGCCCTGCGCGGTCCGGGCGACGCCCGCAGCGATCTGCTGCTGGAGCGGGCGGCCGAAACCAGCGACAGCGCCCACGATGCGCAGGAGGAGCACGACATCGAGGCCGACCCACTGCTCTTCCCCGAGAGCGACGAGCAGCTGGTGGCCCAGGCCGAGGGCGAGCTGGCCCGCGAGATAGGCAAGCTGCTGCGGGAGCTGGCCCGTGGCCACCTGGAGCAGCTGCGCGGCCAGATCGAGGGCGCTGACGAGGAGACGCGCCTGCGCGTGCTGCTGCTGTCCTGGCTGCAGGATCCTGAACAAAGCGAGGGCCCGCTGCGCGACTGCCTGGCGGAGCGCTGGGGTGTGAGCGAGCTGGAGTGGCTGCGCTGAGGGGCTGGCGGGCCGGCCTGCTGTGCGCGGCCCTGGGCTGCCAGCGGGAGGAACCGGTCTCGCCGCAAGCCTCGGATCCGCGGCTGGAATACCACGAGAGGCTGCTGCAGGCCTCACCCGAGGCTGCCTCCGAGTTCGAGGATCCGGTGCTGCGCTCCATGGAGCTGGTGCGTCACGAAGACTCGGCGCAGGTGCTGGCGCTGCTGGCGCTGCAGCCTGGCGAGTCGGTGGGCGACATCGGTTGCGGCATCGGCTTCTACAGCTTCTCGCTCTCCCAGGCGGTAGGCGCCCAGGGATTGGTCTACGCGGTCGACGTCAAGGCCGAATACCTGGACATCGTCCGGCGGCGCGCGCAGCAGGGCCGCACGCCCCATCCCGAGAACATGCGCTTCGTGCTGGGCCAGGAGGACGACGCCCGCTTGGAGCCCCAGTCCCTGGACGTGGCGCTGCTAGCCCACCTGGACTTCCACGCCGTGCGCCCCATGGGCCCCGAGCGCCACGCGCGCATGCTGCGCAGCGTCTTCGACGCCCTGCGGCCGGGAGGGCGCCTGGTGGTGGTGCAGTGGATGGGGGTGGGACCGGGCTTTTCCGTGGACAACAGCGTAGCCAACCTGGAAGACGCGGGCTTCCAGCTGGCGCATAAACATGCATACGCTGAATACAGCAGCTGGGGGATGGCCTTTCACCGGTAGGGGTCAGGATGTCACCATTACTGTTTCCGTCAAAGACGGAAACAGTAATGGTGACATCCTGACCCCCCCTTTCTAGAATGGCGGATCGGAGAGGTTGAACTCGCCTCTCACGGTCAGCATGATGTTCATGTTGCGGCTGGCGACGTCGCTGAAGCCCTGCAAGTCCTTGAAGTCATTCAGCAGGTGCAGCGTCCAAGAGAAACCAGGCACCAAGTCGATGGATCCCATGGAGAGGGAATAGCCGGCCCCCACACTCACACCGATGTTGACACGCCGGAAGTAGTCCCAGTCCGAGCCGCTGAACAGGTAGGAGTCCTAGTTGTCGCCGCTCTTGTACTTGATCTTGCCGCGTAGCGCGAAGTTCAAGGGTATGCTGCCATATGCCCGGATGTTACCGAAGCGGGCCTGCGCGCCGAGGGGGATGGTCAGGTAGAGGAGCTTGTACCTCTCGCTGTAGTCGTATTCCTTGGAGCTGAACCTGCAGCCCTTGCCCATGAAGCCCAAGCCCGTCACGAGGCCCAGGGTCTCGTTGAGTCGGTATTCGTAGTGCCCCCCCAGCCCCATGGCGAAGCGCAGCTTGGGATCGAGGTCGCTCAAATCGTCGCCGATGATGGCGGCGGCTCCCGCATCCAGTTGGGCTCCCACGGTGTGGTCGTAGGTGGCGGCCTGGGCACAGGGAGCGGTGGCGGCCAAGGCGAGAGCGAGCAGCGGGATGAGCTTTCTCATTGTTCCTCCACCCCCAGCGTAACCTGACCCGGCTCAGCTCTCCGCGTCCCGCTCAGCCCCCGGATCCCTGAAGAAGCTGGGATCCACCGCTCGCCCATCGATGCGCAGCCCGAAGTGCAGGTGCGGGCCGGTGGATCGGCCGCTGCTGCCCGAGTCCATCACCTGCTGGCCACTCTCCACGGCCTGGCCGGTGCTGACGTGCAGGCGCTCGCCGTGGCAGTAGTTGGTGCTCACGCCGTGGCCGTGGTCCAGCACCACGTGCTCGCCGCTGACGCTGTCGGCCCGCGCGCGCAGCACCTTGCCCTGGCCCGCAGCCGAGACCGGGGTGCCCGTGGGGATGGCCAGGTCCACGCCCTCGTGCATGCGGCGCGTGCCCAGCACCGGGTGGACGCGCCAGCCAAAGGGGCTGGAGATGCGCACCCCCCTGTCCACGGGCCAGGTCAGATCCAGGGCCGTGCCCAGCGCCAGCACCTCGCTGACGGCTTGTTGGGCCTGCGCGGCGGCCTCGGCGGGCAGGTAGCGGCGGTGGGAGGCCAGGCGCTCGGGGCTGGACTCGCCGGCCGCCCGCGCGCGGCGGATGGCCCGCTGGCGCTGCTCCGCGCCCACGGCCCAGGTCTCCAGGGCCGCCTCGGGATCGGCGATTCCCAGGGCCAGCACCTGCGCGGCGGCTTCGGGGCCCAGGTGGACCTGGGCGGCCGTGTGCAGGGCGGGGGTCCAGCCGGCGGGCAGCTCGGCCGCCGCCGGGCCCTGCGTCTGGGTGGCCAGCGCCCGCTGCAGGGAGGCGCTGACCCGTGCGGGCAGCTCGGTGCTGAAGTGGGCCAGCACGTCTTCGGTGTCCTGGCCGCGCCACAGCGCCACGCCGTTCTCCGCCAGCGTGCCCACGGGCGTGCGTGTCCAGGCCGCGGCGCAGACCGCGCCCATCAGCAGCAGCTCGCTCCAGCCCCTCACGGCAGCCATCCCCAGATGGGCAGGCCGTGCATCCAGGCCAGCAGGCCCACCGGCGCCAGCACCAGGGCCCCCAGCAGCTCCAGGCGCAGGCGGCCGGAGCGCTCCAGGGAGGAGACGGCCCGCGCCCAGGCGGGCCAGCCGAAGCGCAAGAAGGCGGCCAGCGCCAGGACGCCCGCGGCCCAAGGCGCCACGGGTGAGCTGGGCAGCAGGTCTTCGGTAGCCATGGACAGGGACCAGGCGCCCGCCAGCAGCGTGCCAGCCAGGGTGAGAGGCAGGACCACGGCCTGCACCGAGAAGGCCCCGCGCCAGCGCGCCCAGGAAAGCTGGGGCTGCCGCGAGGTGAGCAGGAAGCTGGCGCAGAGCAGGGCGATGGCCAGCAGCTCCACGGCCAGGGCGGCCCAGGCCGAGGCCGCCGCCAGGGGCAGGCCGTCCCAGAACAGGAAGCGTTCCGTGGGCTGGCCCAGGGCCTCAGCCAGGGCGCCCAGCGATCCGGCCAGGTGGCTGTCCGCCAGGCCCTGCAGGCCGGTGAGGCCGGCGAAGACGCGGTCGTCCAGCTGATCCGCTGCCAGGTGCACACCCAGGCAGACCAGCGCCGCCTGCCCCAGCGTGGTGGCGATACGCGCCAGGCCCCCGGCTGCGCGGTCGCTGGTGGCCAGCAGGCTTGCCATAGGGGGATCTCCTCTGCGGTCTCGAGGCGCTCGACAGTCATTACGCGCCGAGGTTCCGGTTCCTTTCACCTTCCGTGCGGTTTTTCATGCGCGTTCGTGCAGATCCTGCGCTGCTCCCCCTGGGCCCAGGAGATATCGTCAAGGGGAACCCGTCCGCGGAATCCCATGCGCCACCTCCTCCTCGCGATCCTCCTGACCGCCGCCTGCAGCTCCCCCCCCTCTCCGCAGCCCACGGCGGGCGTCGTCTCGGCGGACCATCCCCTGGCCAGCGAGGCCGGGGGCGAGGCCCTGCGGGCTGGCGGCAACGCCGCCGACGCCGCGGTGGCCGCGGCCCTGGCCGGGGGCGTGGTGCAGCCCCACAGCAGCGGCCTGGGCGGCGGGGGCTTCGCGCTGGTGGTGACGACCGGAAAAGACCCGGTAGCGTTGGATTTTCGTGAGGTGGCGCCAGCCGCCGCCTACGCGGACATGTACCTGGACGAGCAGGGACGGGCCCAGTCGGAGCTCTCCCTGCGGGGCGCCCTGGCCGTGGCCGTGCCCGGCGAGGGGCGCGGCCTGGCCGAGCTGCAGCGCCGCTGGGGTCGACTCGACCTGGCCCAGGTCGCGGCGCCCGCCATCCGCTACGCCGAGGAGGGCTTCGCCGTGGGCGGCGCCCTGGCCACGGCCGCTAGGCGTTGGGAGCGCGCCGGGGAGGCGTCCATCTTCGGGGCGCTGTTCGAAGGCTTCGACGGCCCGCCCGCAGAAGGGCAGCAGGTGCGTCGTCCGCGCCTGGCCAGCGCCCTGCGCGCCTGGGTCGACAGCGATGGCGAGGCCTTTCACCAGGGTCCCCTGGCCCAGGACTTGGTCCAGGCCCTGCGGCAGGCGGGCGGCTCGATCTCGGTGCAGGATCTGGCGGAGTACCGCGTGCGCGATCGCGTGCCCCTGCGCGGCAGCTACCGGGGCCACCCCGTGCTGGCCATGCCGCCGCCCTCCTCCGGAGGCCTGGTGATCCTGCAGGCTATGCAGGTGCTGCAGGCCTGGGAGCCGGAGGGCCAGCTGGAGCCCGACGCGCTGCACCGCGCGGTGGAGACGCTCAAGCACGGCTTCGCCGACCGGGCGCGCTGGATGGGCGATCCTGATGTCGTGCAGGTGCCGGTGGATGCGCTGCTCTCGGCGGAGCGCGTGGCCGAGGTGCGCGCCGCCGTGGACGGCACGGGTCTGCCCGGGCCGGCGGCCGTGGGCGAGGCCGCACCCTGCCAGACCCTGGAGTCCGCCGCCTACGGCCTGCCTCTGGATCCCGGCCAGGACGCCGGCACGCACCACATCAGCGTTCTCGACGGTCAAGGCATGGCCGTGGCGCTGACCACCACCATCAACGGCTCCTTCGGCAGCGGCTTCGTGGCCCCGGCTTCGGGATTGCTGCTCAACAACCAGATGGACGACTTCGTGGCCGCGCCGGGCACCCCCAACCAGTACGGGCTGCTGGGCAACGCGCGCAACGCCGTGGGGCCGGGCCGGCGGCCGCTGTCGAGCATGAGCCCCACCGTGGTGCTCGACGAACAAGGGCGCCCGCTGCTGCTGGCCGGCGCCAGCGGCGGCCCGCGCATCATCAGCGCCACACTGCAGGTGCTGCGCGCCGTGCTCGACGAGGGGATCAGCCCCCAACAGGCGGTGGCCGCGCCGCGCTACCACCATCAGTGGATGCCCGACCGCGTCTTGCTGGACGCCGGCGTGCCCGCGGCCGCGGAAGAGGCGCTGCTCAGCTGCGGGCACGAGGTGTTGCGCAAGGCGCCGGCCGCCGCCGTGCAGGTGGCGGCCCGTGGGACCGACGGGCGCCTGCTGGGGGCGGGCGATCCGCGCAAGGGGGGGCTGCCGGCCTTCGTGGAGCCCTGAGGTCGCGGCCCGTCGTGATATCTTGCTGTTTTCTGACGATCAGGACAGCGCCTTGCCCGCAGAGAAGCCGATCGCGCAAGACCGACGCCGCGCCGCGCTGCGTGCCTACTGGATGTTGGCCGGCTCCATCGGCCTGGCCTTGCTGATGGGCGCCCTGCTCTTGCTGCGCCTGGAGTCGCGCGCCGCCTACGGCCTGGCCTTGGCCAGCAGCTTCGAGGAAAAGGTCGACTCGGGCGATGTGGAGCTGGCCATGGAGGCCTGGGCCGAGGATTGGTTGGTCCTGTTCGTCGTCACCGAGGGCGTGGACCCCGCCAAGTACACGGCCCTGCACGAGCAGATGGTGCAGCACCTGGGGCGCCTCGACGCGCTGACCACCAACAAGAACCAGGTCAAGGGCGATCGCATCGAGGAGATGCGACAACAGACCCTGGATGGGGTGGCTGCGCTGATCGGTGAAGATGCGGCTGAGGCCTTCGTGCAGGACATGAAGGAGCGGTGGGGCGATTGGACGGCCCAGCGGCGGGCGGCGGTGCTGGAGGAGGGAGCGCAGCGAGCCGCCGGGAGCCGCGGCCAGGGCGGCCGTGGGGCCAAGGGGGGACGCGGGCGTCAGTGAGCGCCTTCGCCCGAGTCCCGCTCCCCCTGCTTGCGGAACACGTAGAAGAAGGTGTCCTCGTTGGGCACCGGGCGCACTGATTCCTCTGCGAAGCCCACGCGCTGGAAGTTGGCCGAGATCCACTGGTTGCTCTGCCCGGGAGGGATGTACTCCAGCACGATCAGACGCCCCCCGGGTCTGACGGCCCGGTAGACGCTGGTCAGCATGCGCAGGTTCTCGTCCAGCAGGCTCTCCTGCATGTAGAAGCCCATATGGGCGATGAAGGCCACGTCCAGCGAGTCGGCGGCCAGCTGGGCGTCGTCGATGGCGTTGATGGCGGTCTCGACGTTGCTGTAGGGGTTGAGCTCTTCGCGCTGCATGCGGCTGCGCACGATGGCGATGGCCTGCTCCTGGATGTCGACGGCCTGCACCGAGCCCTCGGGGCCCACGGCCCGGGCCAGCCGGAAGGTGAAGAAGCCCACGCCGCAGCCGATATCGGCCACCTGCATGCCGGGCTCGAGGGCCATCCAGGCCAGCACCTCGTCTGGGTTGCAGTGCCGCTGCCCGAACTGGGCGGAGAGCCGTACCGGATCGCGGAACTGGTAGGTCCAGCCCACCTGCTGGTAGAGCTCCTCGCCCAGCTCGCGCAGGCTCTGCTGTTCCGGCGTGAGCTCCGGCGCGGTGAACTCGGGCAGCTCGGCGCAGGCCGCCAGCAGCACGAGCGATGTGGCGATGAGATGGGGCGTCTTCACGCGGCAGCACCTGGGGGGGGCGGTAGGTAAGCTAATGGCCCTCTGCCCGCAGGCAAGCCCGTCTAGGTGCGTCAATGGCGCCTTCGTGCGAGTTCCCCACCGGCCAGCCTGGTCGTCCCTGGATTGTGAAACCAGGGGCGGCCTGGTGCTCTCACGGCGGGGAACGGGGGAGGGGGAGCGCGGAGCGCGGGGTGGGACGTACGTAGTGGAGGGGCCCTCCCCTCCCCCATCTGTTTTCATGATAGCGTCTGCAGCGTGGAACCTGGCCCAGGGAGTGCGCGATGGAGACCGGCGCGGGAAGAGATGGCGAGCGTTGGTTCGCCCAGCTGCGCCTGCTGCGGGTGATCTGTGCGGTGCTGGCGGTACTGGTGGTGGCAGAGGGGCTGTTGTTGGCAAGGGTCGACGGCAAGAACCGTGAGATCGTCGATCGCCTGATGGACATGCGGGTGATGGCCGATCTCAAGCTGGGGGAGCGCCCCGGCAAGCTGCTGCTGATCACCTGCGACGACGCGGGCTTCTCGATCCGCGACCTGCAGAAGGTGCGGGTGAAGGCCGAGGCTTGGCTCGACGATTTCGTCCTTCGCAAGGAGATCGACGAGGACACGGGCCAGATGCTGCACGGCATCCTGGCCAGCTACCTGACCGACTACGGCGACACCCGCATCATGCAGGCCGTGGGCAGCCTGCCCGGTCACGAGGTGCCCCACTTCCACGACGCCCTGCAGGTGCGCTATATCCGCACGGTGCAGCTGATGCTGGGCCCCCAGCTGGGCCAGGAGTTCAAGAAAGAGGTGGAAGAGGGCTGGCCGCGCTGGACGGCGGATCTATAGCCCTGGCTAGCGCCCTCCCCCCAGCATGCCCGCCAAGCGCTCGGCCAAGGTGCGACTGAGGTTGAAGAGGATGCGCGCCGCCAGCGCGGGATCGTCGTGCATCAGCTCGTCCAGGAAGCGCCTGCGCAGCACGAGCACTCGCCCTGGGTCCAGACAGCGGATGGTGGCCGTGCGGCGTCCCTCCTCCACCAGCAGGGCGATCTCGCCGAAGACGTCGCCGCGGTGCAGCTGGGCGATGAGCTTGCCCCCCAGCTCCACCACGAAGACCCCATCCAGGATGAAGAACATCTCCCGTTCCACCAGGTCCTGGCGCACCACCGTGCGCCCGGCCGGCACTTCCATGACGAAGCCCTTGCCGGCCAGCTTGCGCACCGAGGCCTGGGGCAGGGTGTCCAGGAAGCTGCCGCGCGCTTCCTGGGTCTCTTCCTCCAGCAGGTGGCGCTGCAGGTTCTGCCAGACGGTCTCGGGCTCCACCTCGAAGGGCAGGGGGCCGGGCTCCAGCACCTGGCGGTAGGCGCTCAGGTCCGGCGCTGGCGGTGCGTCGTTGCCGTGGTAGTAGCGCTTGGCCAGGGGCAGCACCGCGGAGCCCACCCGCTGCATATAGGCCAGGTCGGAGAGCACGTTGACCAGGGGGACGCGCATGCCGTCCCGCCCGCTGATCAGCGCGCTGGCGTAGGGGCGAAAGCCCAGCTGCCGGTAGGCGCGCACCAGGCCCGGCGCGCAGTAGGCGAAGACGAAGTGCACGCCGCGCTGCGACAGGTGCTCGAAGAGCGCCCGAGCGAAGGCCGGCAGGATCAGCGATCCGCGGAAGGAGCGGTCTATGAGCAGGCGCGAGAGCTCGGCCACGGGCAGGGCGTCCAGGCCCGGGAAGAGGTCGAGGGAGTAGCGCTCGGCGGTGCGCGTGGGGATCTGTCCCGGCTGGCGGATCAGCAGCCTGACCGTGCCCGTCACGCGCCCCTTGGCGCGCGTGTAGAAGAGATCCCCCTGCTGGTCGTCCCCATCCTCGATGCAGCGGCGCTGGTGATCCGCCACCGCCAGGTCCTTGCTCAGCTCGTCGACGTAGATCTCGTAGCGGAAGCGGAAGATCGCCTCGCGCTCCGCGGCGCTCGACGCCAGCAGGACCTTTTCGAGGCCTGAGAGCCACTTGCTCAGCAAGGTGGACCTCCCCCGGGCGCGAGGATCGAGCGGGTGGGGCCCCCTAGTCTTTGCTCACCAGCTTCGTCGAAGGCCGAAAAGCCTCCAGCAGGTCCAGCGGGATCGGGAAGACGGTGGTGCTGTTGTTCTCCACCGCGATTTCCGAGAGGGTCTGCAGGTAGCGCAGCTGCAGGGCGGTGGGGGTCTGGTCCAGGATGGCGGCGCCTTCGGAGAGCTTGGAGGCGGCCTGCAGCTCACCCTCGGCGGCGATGATCTTGGCGCGCCGCTCGCGCTCGGCCTCGGCCTGCTTGGCCATGGCGCGTTGCATCTCCTGGGGCAGGTCGATGTGCTTGACCTCGACCTGCGTGACCTTGATGCCCCAGGGATCGGTGTGCCGATCCAGGATCTCCTGCAGCTCGCGGTTGATCTTCTCGCGGTGGGAGAGGAGCTCGTCCAGCTCGGCCTGACCGGCCACCGAGCGCAGGGTGGTCTGGGCCAGCTGGGCCGTGGCGAAGAAGTAGTCCTCCACCGACAGGATGGCCTTCACAGGATCGACCACCTGGAAGTAGACCACCGCGTTGACGGCCACCGACACGTTGTCGCGGGTGATCACGTCTTGCTTCTCCACATCCAGCACGATCACGCGCAGCGAGACCCGCTGCAGCTTGTCGATGCCCGGGATGATCAGCACAATGCCCGGGCCCTTGGCGGGGATCACCCGGCCCAGGCGGAAGATCACGGCGCGCTCGTATTCCTTCAGCACCTTGACGGCCGCCAGGATCAGCAGCACGACCACGACGACAGGGACGATCAGGGATTCCATGGGATGACTCCTTGCAGGGAGAGCGCGGGTCGCTCAGGAAGGTTCTTTGTCGGTCTTGATAGAGAGGCCGTCGGTGCCCCGTGGCTCCACCTTCAGAACCAGGCGCTGGGTCTCGATCACGCGGATTCGCTGGCCTTGTTGCAGCCGGCCCGACCAATGCGCTTTCCAGATCACGCCTTCCACCTCGACCCAGCCGCGGTCCAGGCCGCCCTCGGTGACCTCGCCCTCGGCTCCTGCCAGCCCCTCGCGGCCGGTGCGCACGCCGCTCTTGTGGGAGCGCACCACCAGCCAGCCCACCAGCAGGGCCAGCAGGCCGGCGAGCACGGTCACGGGGATCAGGGTGCTGAATTCCACGCGGAGATCAAAATCCTCGACTTCGAAGAGCAGGATACCACCCAGCAACAAAGAGAGTACCCCGCCGGCGGTGAGCGCGCCGTAGCTGGGGATCCATATCTCCAAGGCGAAAAGGCCGAATCCCAGGACGACCAGCAGCAGCCCCGCCACGTTGAAGGGCAGGACCGAGAGCGCGACCCCCACGGCGACCAGGAAGCACACGCCCAGCACCCCGGGTACCACGAGCCCTGGGTTGTGGTACTCGACGTACAGGCCCAGCAGGCCCAGGGCCAGCAGCAGGAAGATCACGTTGGGATCGCCCAGCTGGTGCATCACGCGCTGGCGCAGGCTCATGGGCAGCAGCGCGGTCTCGGCGCTGGAGGTGCGCAGCGTGATCAGGCCCTGGCTGGTCTCCAGCTGGCGGCCGTCGAGCTGGCGCAGCAGGTCGTGCACATCCTCGGCCACCAGGTCGACCACGCCCCGTTCCAGGGCCTCGCGGTCGGTGAGGGCTTCGCTGGTGCGCACGGCTTCTTCGGCGAAGCCCACGTCGCGGCCGCGCTGCTCCGCGATGGCGCGGGCCCAGGCCAGCGTGTCGTTGAGGATCTTCTCCTCCATGACCTCGCCGCCCTGCTCTTCTTCCTCGCCCTTGTCGCCCTTGCCGAAGCCGCCGAACAGATCCACGGGGTGGGCGGCGCCGATGGTGGTGCCCGGCGCCATGGCCGCCACTTGGGCCGCCATGGTGATGAACACGCCAGCCGAGCCGGCCCGCGCCCCGGAGGGAGAGACGTAGACGATGACGGGGATCTGGGCGCCCAGCTCGGCCTGCACGATCTCGCGCGTGCTGCTCAGCAGCCCTCCCGGCGTGTCCAGGGTGATGATCACCGCCTGGGCGCCGTCGGCCTCGGCCTGGGCGATGCCGGCCACCAGGTAGTCGGCGCTGCCCGGGTCGATGCTGCCCTCGACGGCCAGCAGGGGAATGGGAGCGGCCAGCGCCTGCAGCGTGGCCAGGAGAATGGCGAAGAGGAAGGGGGGCAAGCGCGCTCCTGGGGACCTCTGGGGTTCTAACACGGCGACGAGCTGGCTCGGATCGTCGAAAAAGCGACGAAAGGCTTCGACGATCGGTCGACGCTTTCGACGCTCCCTCTCTACAGTTGCCCACGAGAATCCGCTGGACAAGGGCCTCTTTGTCCTGGCTGTCATCATAGCGGCTGCTGGCACGGCGCTTGCTTCAAGGCCCCGCCATGGAGCGCATCTTGTTCTGGCTGGCCCTGCCCTTGCTCGGCGGCGTGGTCCTGGCGGCCTGGCTGCCCTCGCCGGCCTGGCCGGCCCTGGCTGCGGCCTGCGCCTGCGCTGGGCTGGGCTGCCTGCGACGGCGCGTCGCGCCCCTGGCGCTGGGGGCCGCCTGCTTCCTGCTGGGCTGGGGCCTGCCGGGCAGCACGCCCATGGGGCCGCGCTTGCAGGGCTCGGTGCGGGTCTGGGGAGAGATCCGTCCGGGGGCCATGGGACGGCGCGCCGAGCTGGCGCTGCGGGCAGTGGCCGACAGCGCCGGGCCCTGGCGCCCCACCCGCGGCCGGGTGGTGCTGGTCTTTCACGAGCGCGCCCCGGCACCTGGCCAGGAGCTGTTGGTCTGGGGTCGGGCGGGGCCGGCGGGCGGGGCCTTGCTGCCCGGAGAGCCCGAGAGCTCCCAGCCGCGCAGCCTGAGCCGCAGCCCCAGCCAGCTGCGCGTGCGCCGCTGGCAGCTGCTGGGCGGCTCGCCATCCCTCGCGCCGCGCTTTCCCGAGGGGCCGCACCAGGGGCTGATCATGGCGCTGGCCGTGGGGGATCGCAGCCAGGTCCCCGACGAGGTGCTGCGCCTGCTGCGCCGCACCGGCACCAGCCACCTGCTGGCCATCAGCGGTCTGCACCTGGGCCTGGTGGCAGCAGCGGCCGGGGCCGTGCTGGCGCGGGCGGCGTGCTTCTCCGCCCTGCTGCTGCCCTCTTCCCATCAGCGCGCCTGGGGCGCGCTGGGCATGGTGCTGGCGGTCCTGCTCTACGGTGGCATGGCGCGCTGGCCGGTGAGCGCCATGCGGGCGGCGGCCATGGTGGGCTGCGGCAGCCTGGCCTGGGCGCTGGAGCGGGGCCGCGATCCCTGGCAGCTGCTGGGCGCCGCTGCCATCATCACCGTGCTGGTGGAGCCGGGCTGCGTCACCACCCCCGGCTGGCAGCTCTCCTTCGGGGCCGTACTGGGCATGCTGCTGGCGGTCCCGCGCCTGACGCGCCTGCTGCCGCCCGATCTGCCGCGCGGCTGCGAGTGGGTGCTGCGGGCCGTCATCGTCTCGCTGGCCGCCATTCTGGGCACGCTGCCCGCGGCGGCCTGGTGGTTTCAGGATCTGGCCCCCGTGGCAGTGCTGGCCAACCTGCTGGCCTTGCCCCTGGTGGGCATGCTGGCCACGCCCTGCGCGCTGGCTGCGGGCCTGCTGCCCGGGCTGGCGGGGCAGCTGGCCGCCGCGCTGGCGGCTGCCGCCCTGGAGCTGGTCCTGTGGTGGCTGCGGCTGATCGACGGACCCTGCTGGCATCCCGCCGTGGGCCCGGCCGGCGCGGCGCTCCTGCTGGCGGCGCTCTGCCTGCCCCGGCGCCCTGGGCTGGCTGGGAGCCTGGCGCTGCTGGCCCTGGGCCTACGCGTCATGCCCCGAGCGCGCCTGGTGCTGACCTTTCTGTCGGTGGGCCAGGGCGATGCCATGCTGGCCGAGTGGCCCGATGGCCGCCGCTGGCTGGTGGACGGCGGCCCCTCCAGCCAGCAGGTGCTGCGCTACCTCAGGCGGCGCGGCATCCGCTCGCTGGACGTGGTCGCCCTGAGCCATCCCCACCCGGACCATATGGGAGGACTGGGTTCGGTGCTGGATGAGCTGGCCGTGGACAGCCTCTGGCTGCCACGCATGCCCTTGCCGGGGGAGGAGGAGTTCTCCGTGCTGGTGGGGCGGGCCTGGGCCGCGGGCGTGTCCCTGGCTCTGCCCGGAGACCCTGCGATGCCCGCGCTGCATCCCCTCACCCAGCCCATGGCAGCCGATGTCAACGACCACAGCCTGGTGCTGCGCCTGCGGTACGGCTGGCATTCCTTCCTCTTGACCGGAGACATCGGCGCCGCGGTCGAGCGCGCCCTGGCGCCCGGTTCCCTGGCGGCGGACGTGCTGAAGCTGCCCCACCACGGCAGCCGCGGCTCCTCATCCATGGAATTCGTGCAGGCCGTGGGGGCGCGGGTGGCCGTGATCTCCTGCGGCGCCGACAATCCCTTCGGCCATCCCCATCCCGAGGTGCTGGCGCGCTACCGGGCGGCGGCGCTGTATCGCACCGACTTGCACGGCACCGTGGAGGTCTCCAGTGACGGCGCGGGCCTCTCCGTGCGCTGTTGGCTTCCCGGTAGAGGCTGGCACAGCCGCAAAGACCCCGCGTCCGGAACGCCGGCGCTGTTGCGCTCGGTCTACTCGCCGGCCAGCTCTTCGGCGTCTTCCTCGCCTTCTTCGGAGTCGTCCAGGAACAGGTAGTGCAGCATGAAGAAGCCGACGCCCACCACGATGGCCGCATCAGCCACGTTGAAGGTGGGGTACTCGTAGGTCCCGAAGTGATCGAGCAGCCAGGCCTTGAGGCTGGGCTGATCCGTGTAGACCAGCAGGAAGTCGGTGACGGTCTGCTTGTGGATGCGATCGATGGCGTTGCCCAGCGCGCCCGACATGATCAGGGCCAGGGTGGCGGACTGGAAGCGGTCGCTGTCGGGCAGCTGCCACAGCATGCTGAAGATGACGCCGATGGCCACCACGGTGAAGATGCCGAAGATGGTGAGCCGGATGGTGACCGGGTAGTCCCCGAGCAGGCCGATAGCGGCCCCCGGGTTCTGGGTGTGCACCAGCGAGAAGAAACCCGGGATCACGTCGATGCGCTCGCGCATATAGGCGATGTTGCGCACCACCATGATCTTGGTCGCCTGGTCCAGGGCCACCATGATGATGGTCACCACCCAGAAGATGATCATCTTCGGCGTGCGAATGCTGGACAGGAGCTTGCTGGTCATCGAGGGGTTCCGTAGCTGGGGGTTGTGCCTGGCGCCTGCGGCCTGACGCTGATCGCGCCCTGGTCGCGCGCTACTGCGCGCTCGAGCGCACGCGCTGCGAAGCCGCCGCGCATCACAGCCTGAAGGGGTAGTTCAAGGCGTAGGCCGGGCCGCTGAAGGGCGGGAACTCGATCAGCTTGATGCTGCCAGCCAGGCAGGACTCGATCGAGGTGCCCTTGTAGGCGGCCTCGCGCAGCGAAGCGGCGGAGACCTTGCCCGTGGGCTGGACCGTGAAACGCAGGGTCACGGAGGGCAGCTCGCCGTGGGTCTTCTTGTGCGCCAGGAAGCAGGACTTGATGTTCTTGTTGTTGCGGATCATCACGTCCACCACCGTGGTGGGGATGGTCTTGGGCAAGTCGGAGGAGCTGGACGAGCTGGCGGACGAAGAGGGGCTGGAGCTGCTCGAGGAGCTGCCCGAGCTGCCGGATGACGACGAGCGGCTGCTGCTGGATGACGACGAGCTGCCGCTGCTGGAGGAGGAGCGACCACTGCTGGAAGAGGAGGAGGAGCGGCTGCTGCTGGGCGACGACGAGGAGCTGCTGCTCGAGGAGCGGCCGCTGCTGGAGGAGGAGCTGGAAGAGCGGTCGCTGCTGGAGGAGGATTTCGGCGGCGCTTCCGCCACGGCGTCTTCGCCCTGGTCGCCGGCCGCAGCCAGCTCGGCCATGGGGTCCTCAGCCTCTTCCTCGTCGCCCTCGCCTTCTTCGCCTTCTTCGCCTTCTTCGCCTTCCTGCTCATCGGCGGGCAGGAAGCCTTCCAGGGTCTCGGGCTGGGCCTCCTCGTCCAGCGGTTCCTCGGGCTCCGGCTCGGGCTCGGGCTGGGCAGGCGCGGCCTGGGGCGCGGGAGCGGTGGCCGTGGCGGAAGAGGTCTTCTTCTCGACGAAATCACCCACCTGCTGGACGAACGAGCTGATCCCGAAGCCGCCCGTGAGCACATCGACGATGGGGAGCGTCAGGGCGCCGGCCATCAGCACTGACAGCACCAGGGCCAGGAAGAGGGACAGGAAGACCGAGGCGCGCCGCCGGCCCCAGCCGCCGGTCAAGAGCACGAGCAAGGCGGTGAAGGAGCCGAAGAGGGCCGCCAGCAGGCCGAGGAAGGGGATGGCGATGCCCGAGCCGTCGACCACGGCCAGGACCAGTGCGCCGAAGATGGCGGCCAGCACACCAAGGGTGACGAAGATCAAGTCGCCGGAGGGATCGTGGGCGCGCTTGGCGATCGGGACGCCGGTGGCTGTGGGAGAGGGCTTCGGACCCGCAGGAGCTGGTGCCGGGGCCGGTAGCGGAGCGGCCGCCACCTCGGGTTCGTTGGGGACCGGGTAGCTGGGGCTGGCCGGAGAAGAGGGGGGCGCGGTGACGATGGGCACATGGCCTGCCGGTGTGCCCATATCCGTGGGGCTGGTGGGCAGGGGGGTGGGCTCTTCGGAGGCTATGCCGAAGCCGCCCTGGGGGCCGATGTTGGCGGGCGCCGGCTGCTCGAGCATGTTCCCCTGGGCGAGCACCGTGGCCTCGTCCACGTCAGCCTGGTCGGCTGCCGTCGCTGGTTCGGGGCGGCGGATGAGGAGCCGGTGGCCGCACTTGCGGCAGGTAGCCTTGCTCACGGCCTTGACGAGCTTTTGTTCGGGGATCTTGTAGACTGCGCCGCAGTTCTCGCAAACGACTCGCATCGTTCGGCCTCCTGAAATCGCCTTCCGGAGCGGGTCCACCAGCTTCTTCCTCGAAGCGTGGGACAGACCTCTCCGCCCGCAAAAGCAGCGGGTCGCGGGAGAAGGCGGCTCTATGGAAGAGGAAGGGCTTTGTCAATATTCGCCGGCTCTGCGGTCTCGCCAACGGGCTCCTCGGCGGGCTCCTCGGCGGGCTCCGCGTCCAGCAAGGGGCTCAGGTCGAAGATCGACATGTAGAGCTTGCGCGGCATCTCCTTGTCCGGCAGGTTGATCTCCTCCGCCGACCAGGGGATGTAGACCGGCCCATTGGGCACATTGTAGCGATTGCCCGGGTAGTCGGTCCAGCTGTGCTCGATCACCTCTCTCGGCTCGATATCCAGCCCCGCACTCAGGCGCCGCACCGCGTCCCGGTAGAGCAGGGGACCGTCGTAGGGATTCACCAGGTAGTAGCCGCGCTCGTGGACCAGCATGTAGCGGAAGTTGCCGGCCTTGATCAGGCTGCCCAGGGCCTGGCGTGTGAGGGTCTCGATGGGCACCTCCTCGGGCAGGCGGGAGATGGCCTCCAGCTCCGCGGCGCCCGGAAAGTCCAGCGGCAGTTGGGAGACCAGGTAGCGCATACGCTCACCGAGCTCTCCGCCACCGCGCTTCGTCAGCACGGTGGGCACGGCGCCGCTGGTGGCCCAGGAGCGGTAGACCTTCTGGCGGTGAACCACCTGGTAGTAGCAGAGCAGATCCTGTTCCCGGCCCAGGGGCAGCTCGATCAGGCCTTCGAGGCGGTCGGGATCCAGGTCGCCGTAGAAGGGGGGCACGTCGATGCGGCTCACCTTCGTGGGCGCTCGCCAGCGGCTGGGCTGGTAGGAGCCCTCCGCCACGTGGTCCACCTTGAAGCGGTAGCTGACCTGCAGCATGGTGGCCACCACCACCAGCAGACAGACCAGGCGCTTGATCCAGCGCCCCGTGCGCGAGGAGGCGGGCAGGCTGTCCAGGCCCAGTGCCAGCAACGCCACCGAGGCCACCATCACCATGGCGGCCAAGCGGTAGGGCCCGAAGAGGCGGCTCATGCCCGGCACCCAGCGGAAGAGCCAGGTGAAGGGCATGCGCACCACCCAGGTGTCGTTGAAGATCAGCACCTGGCTGGCGTCCTGGAGCGTGTTCAGCTTCAGGAAGGGGCCCAGGCTGGCTGAGTAGAAGAAGAGGAACACCGCCAGCCAGAAGAGTCGCTGCCGTCGCAGCAGTACGGGGATGGCCCCCAGCAGCAGGACCACGATGGGCATGGTGCGCTCGCTGGTGGGGCGGAACAGGTAGTCCGCCGCCCAGCTGGAACGGATGGTCCTGTGCAGCGAGGCCAGGACGTTCTCCTCGTAGGTCTCCGGCCGCATGGGCGCTTCGGCGATGGTCTCGTAGCGTGGGAAGGGCAGGAAGAAGGACATCTCGGGCAGGGCGGTCATGCCCTGCTCCGTGGCGTTCATATAGGGACGCACAAAGGGCCAGGCGACCAGCAGAGTCGCTACGCCCAGCGGCAGCAGCCAGCGCAGGATGCCGCGCCAGCTGATGCGGCGCGCGCCCAGGTGCCAGGCCAGGTAGATCAAGGTGTACAGGGCCGCGAAGAGCCCGTAGAACCAGTACCATGCTGCGGAGAGCCCCATGCAGAGGCCGGCCACCGCCGCATCGGGAATGCTCTGCCGCTTGGCCGCCCTGTCCAGGAAGATGGGGTAGAGCAGCAGCCACCACAGCAGGCACTGGCGCAGGCCCGAGCCGTTGATGTCCTGGATGTTCAGCGGGTTGACCACGGCCACCAGGCCCGCGGCGAAGGCCACCATGCGGCCGCGCACGTAGTAGCGTGCCAGGGCGTAGCCGCAGAGACCGTTCAGGGTCAGAATGAGAAGCACCTTGACGTTGTAGTGAGCCGGGAAGCCGATGATCGCGTGCAGCGGCCAGGACAGGAAGAGCACGTCCAGGATGTTGCCCGTCTCCGGGTGGCGCCCCAGGGCCACCAGGGCCGACCAGCGCTCGACGAAGGACAGGTCCGCCTGGCCCAGGGCTTCGGCCTCCACGAAGTGCCACCAGTAGCGCCACAGCCAGCCCCCCAGCTCGCCACCCCCCAGCACGATCTCGTCCAGGTGCGCCGCTGTGGGCCAGGTCATGGCCGCCGCAGCCGCGAAGTAGCCCAGCACGACCAGCAGCAGCTCCGCTGCGACGGCGACCGTGAGCTTCAGCTTGGTCTTCATGGCAGCTGGTAGACCGTCACGTCCCTGTCCGCGCCGGTCAGGGGCGGGCCCAACAGGGCGCCGAGCAGGCTGTGTATCTGCCGACGCTTCAGCTGGGGGTAGAGCGCGTTGTGCACCACGACGAAGCGGTAGCCCTGCTTGGCCAGGATGCGAGATGAGAGGACCAGCTCCAGATCGGGCAGGGTGCGCGGCAGCAGGCGCGCGCGGCCGGCCTCCAGCGAGAGGATGAACTGGCAGAGCTGGTTGCGCCGCAGGCCCGGCGGGAGCGGTTCGTTGAGGGTGTAGGGGATGGAGCGGCCGTGGGCTATCTGGTACCAGTTGTAGACGGCGCGCTCCAGCAGGGGCACGGCGATGGGCAGGTCGAGCACGGCTCCGGGCTCGATATCGGTGGTGATCTCGGTGTAGGCCTCGGGGATCCTGGCCTCCGAGTGGGCCAGGGGCAGCACGGCGGGCGAGATGGCCCAGGTCTCCGCCAGCACCAGGACGCAGGCCCCGATGGCTGCGCTCCACACGCGGCGCCGATCGCGCAGCCGGGCCCAGCGGGCCAGGGCGAAGGCGGCCAGGATGCCCAGCCCCAGCTCCACGCCCACCACGAAGCGGAAGGGGTGGGAGATGCGCGAGAAGAGCGGTAGCGCCTCGAAGAAGGCCAGGAAGGGCAGCGGCAGGCGATGGCCCTTGAGCTCCACGTACTCGCCGAAGGCGTAGAGATAGGGCCCCAGGCTGAAGATCCAGAAGACCGCGACCAGCGCGATCCAGGGCCATAGGCGGCGCCGGCGCGGCGTGGCAGCGACGCCCCAGCCCGCCAGCAGAATGGCGGACCAGCCCAGGTAGGTGACGATCAGCAACTCCTCGCCGTAGAGCTCACGCAGATCGGGGCTGTAGAAGCGACCTGGACGGAAAAAGCACTGCAGGTCGGACATGTTGTGGTAGAGCAGCGAGTTCCAGACGAAATCCGGATCGCGGTTCACCAGTGCGTCGGGCGCGTCCATGCTGCTCTGCAAGGCCAGCAGCCCGACGATGGCCAGGGGCGCGAAGGCCGCGGCGCCCACCAGGCCCGTCTTGACCGCGCGCCACCACGCCGTGGGGTAGGCGGCCTGCAGCGCGCGCCAGGCGCAGAGCAGGATCGAGATCAGGCCGGCGAAGAGCCCGTAGTACCAATTGAACAGGCCGCAGGCCACCAGGGCTGCCCAGCAGGCCAGGCCCCTGGGTACGCTGGGGCGTTCCAGCAGGCGCAGCAGCGTCAGCAGGTAGAGCGCCAGCCAGCCCGCGTTCAGGGACTCGGTGATGCCGTTGTGGGCCTGGGCCAGCAGGTGGGGGCAGAAGCCGTAGATGGCGCCAGCCACCAGCGCGGCCGCGCCGTCACGCACCACGTGGCGTGCCAGCAGCCACGCACAGAAGGCCGAGAACCAGAGCGATGCCAAGAAGACCAGGTTGTGTGTGGCCACCGGGCCGAAGAGGGCCTGGAAGGGCAGGGTCCACAGCGCGTTCAGGGTGTCGATGAAGTAGAGCGCGCCCCCCCGGGGCCAGGCGATCAGGTCCGTCCAGCTCGGCCAGCGGCCGTGGGAGAGGATCTCTTCGCCCACCCACCAGAAGCCCCAGACGTGGTTCCAGGTGTCGTTGCCCGGATGTCCCAGCAGCACGCTGCCGGGGCGCGCGGCGGTGGGCCAGCTCAGGATCAGGGCCGCGGCGGCGTAGAGCAGCGCTGCGATGAGCGCCGGCAGCAATGCGCGGCGCCGCAGGCGCCACGCCGAAGGCTGTGCGTGGTCGGGGCTGGGGGCGGAGGAAGGCATGTCGGCCACCCAAGGTAGCAGAACGGGGTCCCACCGGTCCATCCCGTTGCATTCGGGCTGAGGCGGTGAGCTGGCGGGTCGCTCGAGCTCGTGGATGATCGCGCGCGTCCGCGGTGCTCGCGGGGGTGCCCCTCGGCCCCAGGCTCTGCTATGGTCATGCTTCGCCTCGACCTTGGCCAGCTCCCTCCTTGCGCGGCTGGAATCCTGTCACCCGCAGAGCGACCGAAGAAATTGCATCGCTATTCGTTGCTGTTCAGCCTGACGCTCACCGCCTGCGATCTCTCGGCCAGCCCGTTCCCCACCGAGGAGCGCATCGAGGCCATCGACGAGGAGGACGCGGCTACTGTGCCGCCCCTCTACCAGTACCTGTACGACTCCGCCTTCCTGCCCGAGGTGCAGTACGCCGAACAGCGCACGCGGATCTTGATCTGGCTGCGCCACGTGGAGTTCTACGAGCACCAGCTCGAGGAGCTCAAGGCGCTGCACAAGCGCGCCACCACGCTGCGGGAGCGGGTGCGCAGTACGCAACAGGAGATCATCCAGCGCTTCGAGCCCGAGCTGGTACCCGCCTACAACGTCGTCTACGAACACCTGCGCGCTGGGGGTGCCGTGGACGATCCAGCGCTGGAGGAGGCGGCCCGGGCCTTGATCGAGACGCGCGTCCACAAAGCCCGCGAAGACGAGCTGCTGGCCGTGCGCCTGCAGTCGGTGCGCGCCCTGCTGGACGAGGAGCAGGAGTTCCTGCGCAGCCTTAGCGCTCAGCAGGAGATCCGCTTTCCGGACGTGGTCTTCGTGCTGCGCCGCGACCTCGACATGGCCTCCAACCCGGGGGATTTCAAGTCCCTGGTGGGCAGCCAGTTCTCGGTGGGCGATCCCACCCTGCTGCTGCGCGGCGACTTCGACAGCGAGCGCAAGATCCTCAATATCGGGGGCCTGTGGTCGGATGCCGTCGTCGAGGATCTGCGGGCGCCCGTGCTGCACGAGGCCCGTCGCGAGCTGCTGCTCTACCTGCTGCTGCAGGAACCAGCCCTGCCCGAGGCGGTCGATGCTGCCCTGCACGCGGCGCGGGTGGGTGGTGGGGCCGCCCCTCCTGCTCCCTGATCGGGTTGGCAGGCTCCGTTCCGACACCCATTCCCTATCCTTATCGGTGCAGCCATACATCCATGTTGAAGGGGCCTTCCACGAAGCTGGGGAAGGTCCAGGACTGTGCCATCGATAGCAGACAGCTGTTCAGCGGCTCGGATCCTGCCTCGCCGGCGGGGCTGGCTTTTACCTCCCCGGCGCCCCCTCTTTCTTCGGTGATGGAGGCGCTGGTGACGGCGCCCTGAGTCAGCTGCAGCGCGATGGGCACACGCCCCAGGGGTGCCGAGGGGTCGGTGACGCAGGCCTGCAGCTCGGGCAGGCGCGCCTGGATCAGGTGCGCGCTGGTCTGCTCGCGCGCCAGCCGCAGGCTGTGGCTCTTGTTCACGCTGAAGCCGGCTGGGAAGGCCCAGTGATGGGCGGCATCCTGCACGCAGTCGGCCAGCGCTTCGCCTCCGTCGGGCCAGTCCAGGGCCGTGGCTGAGCTCAGCCGGCCGTTCTCGACCAGCAGGCGCAGCACCAGCGCGCCCTCCAGCGCGGGATTCGCCTCCAACCCGGCGCTGTGGCATCCGTGGATGGCATCGCCATTGCTGGCCACCACCTGGGCGATGACCTCGTCGGGTGACATGCTCTCGTCGTAGGGCGGCGGCGTAGGAACGGATTCCGCGGGCCTGTCTTCGTCGGCGTCCTGGACCGGTTTTTGGGTGGGCGCCGGTTCGGCAACGGGCTCCTCGTCGGCGACCGCCGGCGATCCGGCGGCCGGCTCCTCGTCGCTGCCGGCTTGGTCGCTCGCAGCAGGGGCGGCTTCGCTGGCGCGTGGCTCGGCGGCGACGGACACGGTGCGCCGGTGGTCGGGCTCGGGCCGCTTGGGCTCCGCGCTTGCGGAGCCGCCTTGCTGGACGGAGGGGCTCTCTGCTGCGGGCCGCTCTGTCCGGGTGTGTTCGGCCTGGGGCTCGGGCTTCGTAGGTGCCAGCACCTCCTCTTCTTCGACGCTGACTTCGTCGGAGGACAGCCAGCCTGCGCGCCAGGCCGCCAGGGCCGCGCTGGCCAGGGCCAGCAGCGCCAGGAAGGCCACGAAGCGCTGCCGGCTGCCGGTGCGCCAGGTGCGCCGCACCGGAACCTCCTCCGGAGCCTCCCCCTCGCCGTCCAGGGTCCACGTCAGGCGCGCCGGGGAAGCCTCGTCACTGCTCTTGGGGGACAAGGGGTCGTCGGAGATCAGGGGCGACCCGTCTCCTGGCTCGATGGGGACCGGGACGGCGTGGGCGGCGGGCTCACGTTCCAGCGGGGCTGTGGCGGGGAGGGGCGCCTCCTCGACGAAGGTGGGCTCGGCTCTGGCCGGCGGCTGCCAGTCGTCCTCCGGCTCGGCGATGGTGGGATGGCCCGGTGCGGATGTCGCCACAGGCGCGATGGGGCTGGGGGCGTCGCTGGCCGCGGTGGTGGCCAGGCGCAGCTGGGTCGAGACCTGGCTCTGCTGGGGTGGGGGAGCCTGCTCTTCGGAGGCAGGCGCCAGCGCCAGGCGCGCCGCCTGCAGGGCCTCGCGCATGGAGGGGGCGTCGGGGTAGCGCTCTTCGCGGGCGTAGCGGGTGGCGCGGCAGATGTGAGCGCGCAGCGCGCCCGGGACCGCGATGAAGGCCTCGTGGGCCTCGTCGTAGTCGAAGAGGTTGGGGTCCGTGCGCGCGGCCACCAGGGTGTAGAGGGTGGCTCCCACCGCGTAGATGTCCGAGCGGCGGTCCACGCGCCGGGAGCTGGCGCGTTGCTCCGGCGCCATGAAGGCCCAGGTGCCCATCACCATGCCCGTGCGGGTGATCTCTTGCGAAGCCATGGCTGGCAGGTGGGCCACTCCGAAATCCGCCAGCTTGGGGGTGCCTTTGCGGCTGATCAGGATGTTGTGGGGCTTGATGTCGCGGTGGACGATGTCCCTGTCGTGGGCCAGCTCCAGCGCGTTCAGGATGCCGATGCAGGCGTCGATCGCATCCAGCGGCGCCATGCGCCCGCTGCGTTCCAGCCGATCCCAGAGGCTGCCGCCGTGGACCAGCTCCATCACCATGTAGACGCGTCCTTCCTCTTCGGCGATGTCGTAGACCTGGACGATATTGGGGTGTCGCAGCCCGGCCTGGATGCGCGCCTCGGTCTCGAAGCGGTGGCGCTGCACCGGATTGGCGGCGCGCTCCTCGGCCAGGATCTTCACCGCGCGGTGCAGGGCCAGGCGCGAGTCGTAGGCCAGGTAGACGGTGCCCACGCCTCCCTCGCCCAGGACCTGGCGCAGGCGCAGGCGCCCGTTCGCCAGCGGACTGGCGACATCAGCGGCCATGGCAGGTGCCGCTCCAAGGGCGGGGGAAGGTGTCATCGTGGAACATGGACCTGAACTTGACCCTTTCCATTCACCCTGTCCAGCCGTTGCGGGCCTCGACGGTCGATAGGCCTCAGGGACGGCGTGGCGTGACGGCCCAGCCCTGCAGCACGCCGGCCAGGCGGGCTGGCGGACCACCTTCGCGCAGCACTTGAGCCAGGGCCAGTGCCACCACCACAGGACGTTGCCAGGGCCTCTCCGCCACCAGGCGCAGGTGGCCGGCCACGGCATGGCGGGCCGCCTGCCGGCTGCGACGGGGCATGCTGGCGCCCCCGTGGTGCAGGCAACGGGCCTGGGGAACCAGCACCACGCGCCGGCCCTGGCGGCGCAGGCGCCGGCAGAGGTCGATGTCTTCGAAGCCGAAGCGGTAGGCCTCGTCGAAGCGAACGCTGGAGTCCGTCAGCAGGCAGGCGCCACTGACGGCGTCCACGTCGCGGATCCCGCTGGGGGCCCTGCGCAGCTGGCGCACCCGGCCGCTGCGTCGGCTGAAGCGGATCCCGGCGCTCTCCAGGCTGCCGTCCGGCCGCTGCAGCAGGGGCCCGGCGGCGCCGATGGCGGGATCGCGCTGGCGGGCCAGCAGCAGGGCGTCCACGCAGCCGGGCTGCAGCGCCGCGTCGTCATTCAGCAGCAAGACCTGCGAGAAGCCCGCGCGCTGGGCGGCCCGCAGGCCCAGGTTGGCCGCGCAGGCGAAGCCGCGCTGTCCCGATGTGCGCAGGGCGTGAACCTGACCGGGGCCGGTGGGCAGGTCCAGGCCGGCGGGTGAGTCGTCGACTACGAAGCTCGGCCAGCGCCGGGCGCTGCGCAGCGCCTCGGCCAGCAGATCGCGTCGCCGGCAGGTCGGCGTGACGACGGCCAGGCGCGCGGTCACGATCCGTCGTCGGGACGCAGGCGCAGCTCCAGGTCGATGACGATGCCCTCGACCGGACCATCGGCCACGGAGACGGGGTTCTTGCCGTAAAAGCCCGTGGGGTCTTCCTTATCTGGCCGGTTGTTGCTGTTGGCGTCGTTGAAGGCGGAGATCCAGACGCGGCCCACGGACTGGGGGATGTCCACGCTGAAGACGCCGGCGGCCCCCAGCATGGCCACGGCCACCACCGACGGGCGAGCCGAGAAATCGCGTTGGTCGCCGTCGAAGACATCCACGCGTACGGCTCCGGTCTTGTAGACAGGGTAGCGCACGAGGCCCGTGAGCTTGACCGTGGGACCCGAGGGCACCTGCTCGCCTGGGCGCGCCTCTTGCCCCTCGGGCATGGGGGGAGCCCCGGGCGGGGGCTGTACGGCCTGGCCGGGCTGGGGTTCGTCGGGCGTGCCGGGCGTGACCTGGCCCGGAGCGCCGGGTGGGGGCTGGCTGGGATCACCGGGCGGGGGCTGGCCCGGTACGCCGGGGCTCTGGCTGGCGCCCGCCTGCGAGGGCTGGTCGCTGGCGGCCTCTTCGTCGGCGCGTTCCAGGATCGGGTCCTGGCCGCAAGCGCCCAGAGTCAGGCCGCCCAGCAGCAGAGAGAGGATCCGCGTTCGGCAATGGAGGGTGGAGAGCATGGCTGGCGTGGGGGATCGCGTCTCTCTAACGCCTTTGGGCGCAAGTCTCCTCCTTTCCTCATCTGGGCCACGGTCATCCTTCGGACCATTCGGCCCGAAGGATGACCGCAGCCATGCTCTTTGGCGGGAGGAGGCTGCCTCCCCCCGCATCGCTAGCGCTCAGTAGGGCTGCGCCTGCCCTGCGGGCACCGCGGCTGCCGCCGCTGGCTTGCCACTCAAAGGTCCGCAGGACCTTTGAGCCCCAGCGCCTTATGGGCGCGCCGGGGCACCAGAGGTGCCCCGGAAACTGAAGCGTGGTTCAAAGAGGGTTTTCTGTATGGTGGCCGCAACGATGACCGTGGCCCTCATCTGTATCAGGCCTCTCCGTAGCGTCGGTTTCTGGCCGCCGAGCAGGCCCGCCGCAGCCATGCCCGGTCGGCCGTGCTAGATTGTGGCCGCGGCCCGCAGCGTGGCGGGCGCAGTCCGCGGAGCGGCGATGTCCCTGGTCCGGCGTGCGATCGAGGTGGTCTTCACCCCCCAGATCCTGATGATGCTGGCCAAGGTCTACATCCCGGTGCTCTTCCCGCTCACCTTCCTGTTAGCGCTCCTGTCGTTGGCCATCGATGGATATATAGGCTGGGAAGATGGTTTTCTGCCCTATCCGGTCAACCTGGCGGCCGCGGCGCTCTCCTTTGCGCTGGGCAGTGTCATCTGGCTGGTGGCCTATGCGGCCATCGTCTTCGAGGGCAAGGGCAGCCCCTCTCCCACGGCCGGGCGCACCCAGCAGTTGGTCACCTCGGGCATCTACAGCCTGTGCCGCTACCCCTCGGTGCACGGCAAGCTGCTGGGCGTGGCTGCAGTGGGCCTGCTGCTCAACTCCTTCAGCTTCACATTCATCCTGGTGCCACTGCTGCTGGCAGGTTCGCTGATAGAAAAGCTCTGGCGCCAGGAGCCGCAGAACGAGGCCGTCTTCGGCGAGGCGTACGTGCGCTATCGCCAGCAGGTGCCTTTTTTCATCCCCTGGAAGATCTTCCTTCCCCGACGCCATCGGACGCCCTGATCGCCAAGGAGCGCGCCATGGAAATCACCTTCATCAATCCTCCGGAGCGCATGCGCGTCTGGGCGGGCATCCCCAAGGCCCACGCCCACGGCGTCTACTGCTTCCCCCCCCTGGGCTTGATGCACATGCAGGCCGCCGTCGAGAAGAGCACGCCCTATCGCGTGGAGATCTTCGATCCGGTGGTGGACGATCTGGACTACCCGGATTTCGAGCGGCAGCTGCGCTCCTACCCGCTGGACGTGGTGGGCATCTCGGCCTTCACCCACTGCCTGCCCGATGTGCAGCGCACCATCAACGCGGTGCTGAACATCAACCCCAAGGCGCGCATCGTACTGGGCGGGCCCCATCCCAGCATGTTCCCCGAGTACGCCATGGGCCTGGCCGGCGTCGAGGCCATCCTCACCGGCGACGGCGAGGAGGCCTTCCCCGACATGCTGCGCAGGGCGGATGCGGGCAAGAGCTGGGAGGGCATCCAGGGCGTCTGGTTCAAGGACGGCCAGCAGATCATCAAGAACCCGGACCGGCCCTCCACGCGCAACCTCGACGCTTATCCCTGGCCCGATCGGCGGCGCGTTCGCTACAAGGACTATTACGTCCCGGGCGCCAAGCAGCCCCTGGTGACCACGCTGATCACCTCCCGCGGCTGCCCCCATTCCTGCCCCTTCTGCCTGACCTACAAGAAGCAGTACCGCATCCGCAGCATCGACCACATCCTGGACGAGGTCGAGGACTGCCTGTCCCTGGGCATCGGCGAGATCCTCTTCGTGGACGACCTGTTCACCCCCAACAGCCAGTGGGTGCTCAAGTTCTGCGACGCCGTGGAGCAGCGGGGCTTGAAGTTCCAGTGGGGCTACAAGACCACCATCGCCGGCACCACGCGCGAGCAGATCCGGCGCTGCGCCGAGCTGGGCTGCACCAAGATCCACTTCGGGGTCGAGTCCACCAACAACGAGGGCCTGGACGTCTGGGGCAAGCACTGCGACACCGACGACGTGCACCGCGTCTTCCGCTGGTGCCGCGAAGAGGGCGTGCGCTCCATCGCCTACATCATGCTGGCCGGGCCCCACGAGCGCTCCATGCAAGAGGCGCTGGACAACATCGACGCCATGATGAAGCTCGACGCCGACTACGCCGTGTTCGCGGTGTTCTCGCCCTATCCGGGCACCGAGAGCTTCGAGGAGGGCGCCCGCAAGGGCCTGTACCCGGCCGACTGCTGGGACAAGCTGATGCGCGAACCGCTCTCGGGGGAGCAGGTGCCGGCGGCCTGGAACGAGCACCTGTCCAACGCCGAGATCATGGAGCTGCTCAAGATCGCCCACCGCAAGTTCTACATGCGGCCACGCGTCTTCGCCCGCAATCTGCTGGGCCTCTCTTCCACGGCCGAGCTGAAGCGCCTGACGCGGGGCCTGTTGTCCATCGCGAAGCTGGAGCTGCTCAGCGCCAAGAGTCGCACCGCTCCCGTGTGACAGCTCGTGACAACAGAGCGGCGATTTTCTTCGAATGAAGCCGAGGCCCCTCCGTCAGAGGGGGTGGCGCTCGGCCCTGCCCGCTCAATAGGGAGCGGCGATTCGGACGGGGATCGTAAGGCAGGACCGGGCGCCGAGCCTCTCAGGGGATGGGCTCTCCTGCTGGTCTGCGCGCTGCCCCTGCTGGGGAGCGGGCCCAGCGGCGAGGTGAGCGTAGCGCGCGCCCGGGCCGGCGCCGTGGAGCACTACGCCCAACAGCTGCGCGAGACGGCCGGCGTCTTGCAGGCCACCGCCCGGGGCGTGGCTGACGATGGCCGGCTGCATTCGCTGCTGCTGATGCGCGACCAGGCCATCGAGCTGGACAAGCGGCTGGCCGCGTTGCGGTTCGCGATGGAGGAGCTGCAGGAGGAGGCGGGGTTCAGCTCTGCGTCCGTCCGCCCGCAGCCAGCTCCTCCTCACTGACCCGCCCGCGCCCCGCTTCACGAAGCAGGCGGCGCACCAACACGAAGACCGCTTCGACGCAGTGGTCCATGTTGTTGTACCAGAAGGTGCCCGTGCGACCCGCCATGTGCAGGTTTTCGAAGCGTGCGAAGGCCTTCTGGGCCTGGTCGAGGTGGGCCGGGTAGCGCTTGTGGTAGATGGGGTAGCTCTCGAGGATGCGCTCCAGGCGCACGTCGTGGATGCACTCGCGATCCGGGATCAGGTCCACGCGCACCAGGTCGTCGGCCACCCAGTCGGTCAGGCGCTCGCCGTTCTGCCAGCGATCATCGTCCTCCATGCAGGTCACCTCGACGCACAGGCCCGTGGTGCCGGGCGGGCAGGTGCTGGCGTCGAAGAAGCGCGGGATGGAGATGCGGCTGAAGACGATGTCGCGCTCGCCGTAGTAGCACCACTGGTAGGGGTGCTGGACGTCGTGCTCGGCCATGACGTTGTAGAGCAGCAGGCCCAGGTATTGCAGCTCGAAGGGCTCCAGGCCCAGGCAGCGGGCGGCCTGGTTGATGGGCCCGGTCCAGATCACCAGGCTGGGCTCGATGCGCTCATCGCTGGCTTTTGCCTCGCCGGCGGGCCCGGCCTGCACGGAGACAACGCGATCGCCGCGTGCCTCCATGGTGGCCTCGTGACCCAGCAGGATGCGCCCGCCCTTCTTCTCGATGATGGCCGCCACCCGGTCCCACATGGTGGACATGCCGCCCCGTGGGTAGATGAACTCGATCTCCGACTTCTTGAACTGCAGCAGGGTGGACTTGACCAGCTGCGACAGGTTCTGCATCTGCAGGTTGTCGTCGATGATGGCCCGGTTGATGCCCGCCTTGGCCCAGTCGGGGTGCACGTTGCGCGGGTGCAGGCCCAGGAAATCCTCGGTGTAGTCGCGGAAGAAGTGAGCGTAGAGGGTGGGGCCGTACTGGCGCAGGATGTAGTTCTCGAAGGAGTCGTCGTCGTAGGAGCGGAAGGTGTTCAGCAGCAGGTCCACGCCGCTCTTGGCCGCCATGGCGGGGGGCAGCTGGGCCAGTTGCTGGGGCTTGAGGGGCCACAGGTAGTACTTGCCCTGGAAGTAGACCTCGCTGCGGCGGGGGAAGAGCACGATGTCCTCGCCCAGCACGCGCTCCAGCCAGGCCGAGACCTGGGGGTTGGCGGTGTGGAAGCGGTGGGGCCCCACGTCGAAGACGAAGCCCTCGTAGTGGAAGGAGCGCGCCAAGCCGCCCAGGGCATCGTCGCGCTCGATGACCACCACCTCGGCGCCGGCCTCGGCCAGCAGCTGGGCGGTCACCAGGCCGGTCACGCCCGCGCCGACGATGACGATGGGGCCGTCGAAGATGGTGGGAGGCTTCTGGCTCACGCGGTCCTCTGCCGAGAGAGTGAGAGAAGAGCATAACGCCGCCGACGGTGAACGCGTCGCCCGGCACCGACCATTTCCGCCGACACTGTCGGCGGAAATGCCCGGCGCCATTT
>CAYVQL010000098.1:0-32664 GCA_964454135.1 uncultured Enterobacterales bacterium
CAGCGCCAACGGCGAGGACGACCAGTTTCTGGCAGCACCACCCCCCGAGACGACTCTCGCTGCCAGAACCCCGAACACCGCCGCCGCGCGCCACGGTCGTCCTCTCCCGCCCGCGCCGTGATAGCCGTTCCCATGCCCAAAGAACACCCCTCCCTGGCCCTCTTCCACCCCATCATCCGGCAGTGGTTCACCGAAGAGCTGGGCCCGCCCACCGACGCCCAGCGGCAGGCCTGGCCCGCCATCGCCAGCGGCCAGCACGTGCTGCTGACGGCGCCTACGGGCAGCGGCAAGACGCTGGCGGCCTTCTTGTGGCCCATCCACCAGCTCTTGAGCGGCGCGTGGGAGCCGGGGCGCGTGCGCGTGGTCTACATCTCGCCGCTCAAGGCGCTGAACAACGACATCCAGCGCAACCTGCTCACGCCGCTGGCGGCCTTGCGCCAGCGCTTCGGAGCCGCGGGCCAACCCTGGCCCGGCGTCGCCGTGCGCACCCGCAGCGGCGACACGCCGGGCAGCGAGCGCCAGCGCATGCTGCGCCACCCGCCCGAGATCCTGGTCACCACGCCCGAGAGCCTGAACATCCTGATCACCTCGCCCAATGGCAGGCGCATGCTGCAGGGCGTGGCCATGGTCATCCTGGACGAGATCCACGCCGTGCTGCCCTCCAAGCGCGGCACCCACCTGATCACCGCCGTGGAGCGCCTGGTGCTGGAGAGCGGCGAGTTCCAGCGCGTGGCGCTGTCGGCCACGGTGCGGCCGTTGCAGACCGTGGCCGAGTACGTGGGGGGCGCCATCGCCGAGCGGCCGCGCCCCGTCACCATCCTGCGGGCCGACGATCCCAAGCGCTACGCCCTGCAGGTCCGCTTCCCAGACCCCGAGCGTGCGCGGCCGGCGCACCACGAGAAGGGCAGCCCCTTCTGGCGCCGCCTGGCCGACGAGCTCAAGCCCGGCATCCGCCAGCACCGCTCCACCCTGGTCTTCGCCAACAGCCGCCGCATCGTCGAGAAGCTGACACGCTTTCTCAATGAGGGCGAAGAAGAAGAGCTGGCCTGGTCGCACCACGGCTCTCTGTCAAAGGAGATCCGCCTGGTGGTGGAGCAGCGCCTGAAGGCCGGCGAGCTGAAGGCCATCGTGGCCACCAGCTCCCTGGAGCTGGGCATCGACGTGGGCCAGCTGGACCAGGTGATCCTGGTGGCCTCGCCCCACGACGTGTCTTCGGCCCTGCAGCGCCTGGGCCGCGCCGGCCACCAGGTGGGGGCCACCAGCCACGGCGCCCTCTACCCCATGTTCGGGCGCGATCTGGCCGACGCAGCGGTGATGGCCCGCGCCGTGGCCCGGGGCGACATCGAGCCCATCCGGCCCATCCGCGCCCCCCTGGACGTGCTGGCCCAGGTGCTGCTGGCCATGGTGGGGGGCGAGACCTGGGAGCTGGACAGGCTCTACGCCTTCCTGCGCTGTTGCGCCCCCTACCGCCAGCTCTCCCGGCGCCAGTTCGACCTGGTGGTGGACATGCTGACCGGCCGCTACGCCGACACGCGTCTGCGCGACCTCAAGCCCCGCGCCGCCGTGGACGGCGTGGACGGCACCATCACCGGCCGCCGCGGCGCCCTGCGCCTGGTCTACACCTGCGGCGGCACCATCCCGGACCGCGGCTACTACGACCTGCGCCTGGCCGAGACCAAGGCCAAGATCGGCGAGCTGGACGAGGAGTTCGTCTGGGAGCGCTCCCTGGGCGACAGCTTCGCCCTGGGCGTGCAGACCTGGCGCGTGCAGCGCATCACCCACAACGACGTGGAGGTGCTGCCCCTTGGTCCCGACTCGCCCCCCTCCATCATCCCCTTCTGGCGCGCCGAGGCTCGCAACCGCGGCTGGCACTTCTCCGAGCGCGTGGCCCGCTTTTTGGAGGACGCCGATGGACGCCTGGAAGATGCCTCCTTCCAGCGCGAACTGGAGCGGGAGAGCGCCATGGAGCCGGCCGCGGCCCAGGAGCTGATCCGCTTCCTGAAGCGCCAACGAAAGCACACGGACAGCCCCCTGCCCCACCGCCACCACCTGCTGGTGGAGCACTTCGACGATCCCCTCAACCGATCCGGTTCCAAGCAGGTCATCCTGCACAGCTGCTGGGGCGGCGAGGTCAACCACCCCTGGTCCCTGGCCATGGCCGCGGCCTGGCGCCTCGAGCACGGCACCAAGCTGGAGGTCTTCCACAACAACGACGCCGTGCTGCTGCAGCTGCCCGAGGCGTTCTCCGCCGACGAGCTGCTCTCCCTGGTGCGCCCCGGGCGGGTGGAGGAGCTGCTGCGTACCCACCTGGCGGGCTCGGGCCTCTTCGGCGCCGGCTTCCGCGAGAACGCCGCCCGCGCCCTGCTGCTGCCGCGCACGAACATCAAGAAGCGCATGCCCCTTTGGCTCAATCGCCTGCGGGCCAAGAAGCTGCTGGAGGCCGTCAGCCGCCACGAGGATTTCCCCATCGTGCTCGAGACCTGGCGCGCCTGCCTGCAGGACAGCTTCGATCTACCGGCCCTGGCCCAGCTGCTGGAGGAGCTGCAGCGCGGCGAGATCCAGGTGAGCGAGTGCTTCACCAAGGCGGCCTCACCTTTCGCCGACGGCCTGATCTGGCGCCAGACCAACAAGCAGATGTACGACGACGACGTGCCCGAAGCGGTGGGAGGCACGCCGCTGCGCAAGGACCTGCTGCGCGAGGTCGTGAACACGCCCGCCCTGCGGCCCCAGCTGGATCCGGCACTGGTAGCGCGCTTCGAGGCCAAGCTGCAGCGCACCGCCCCGGGCTACGCTCCCGGGGACGCGCTGGATCTGCGCGAGCACGTCAAGGAGCGGCTCTTCGTGCCTGCCGAAGAATGGGAGGCGCTGCAGCAGGAGCTGGGGGATCGCCTCTGTCGGCTGGGACGGGGCGTCTGCGCGCTGGAACACAGGGAGCGGCTGCAGGGCGTCTTCGAAGGGGAGGACCTGGGGACCTTCCTGGCCCAGTGGCTGCAGTTCTACGGGCCCATCCGTCTCGAGGAGATCGAAAGAAAGCTGGGCCTGCCCAGGGAGCGGCTGCAAGACGCGCTCCAGGGCCTGCTGGCCGACCAGAGCCAGGTGCAGGGCCCCCTGTTGGCGGGCAGCGACCAGGTCCATCTCTGCGACGCCGAGAACCTGGAGATCCTGCTGCGCATGAAGCGGGCCGCGGCCCGCCCCGCCTTCGAAGCGCTGCCACTGCAGGCCCTGCCCCTCTTCCTGGCTACCCACCAGGGCCTGATCCGCCCCGGCGACGGCATGGAGGATCTGCAGCGCGGACTGGAGATCCTGCTGGGCTACCCGGCCCCGGCGCGCGCCTGGGAGGAGTGGCTGCTGCCCGCACGCCTGCAGCCCTACCACCCCGCCTGGCTCGACAGCCTGATGCAGCAGAGCGACCTGCTGTGGATCGGCTGCGGCCCCCAGCGCGTGGCGTTTTGCTTCCCCGAGGACCTGGAGCTGCTGCAGGCCCCGCGCGAGCAGCTGCAGCCCTTGCTGGAACAGGGTCGCAGCTTCAGCTTCGACGAAGCCCGTCGCGCCACGGGCCTGGGAAGCGCCGAGCTCACCCGCGCGCTCTGGGAGCGGGTCTGGGCGGGCCAGCTCTGCCACCAGGGCTTCGCCAGCCTGCGCAAGGGCGTGGAGACCAAGTTCGAGCCGGTCGAGCTGAAGCGCCAGCCCCGCCGCGGGCGCACCAGCTTCAACCGCTGGGCGACCAGCCGCCCCTTCCAGGGCAGCTGGCAGCCGCTGCCCGCGCCGGTGCCCGACGAGGAGGCGGACGCCCTGGAGACCATCGAGCGCTGCAAGGACCGCGTGCGCCTGCTGTTGGAGCGCTACGGCCTGCTCTTCCGCCAGCTGCTGGCCCGCGAGCTGCCCGCGCTGCGCTGGGGCGCGCTCTTCCGCGCCCTGCGCCTGATGGAGCTCTCGGGCGAGGTGCTGGGGGGCTGGTTCTTCCGCGATCTACCCGGACCGCAGTTCGTCTCGCACCAGGCCCTGCGCACCCTCCGGCGACCTCTGCCCGAAGACGCCGTGTACTGGGTGAACGCCACGGACCCGGCGTCGTGCTGCGGCCTGGGCCTGCCCGAGCTGCCCCTGCCGAAGCGCCTGGCCAGCTCCTGGCTGGTCTACCGCGGGTCGACGCTGGCCCTGGCCGCCCACGCCCAGGGCCGCGACCTGTTCTTCCACCTGCCCCCGGATCACCCGGACCTGCCGCGCTGCCTGCGGCTCTTCAAAGCCCTGCTCGACCGCCGCTTCCGGCCCCTGTCGCGCGTCGAGGTCCGCACCATCGACGAGCGCCCCGCCCTGGACAGCCCCTACCGCCAGGCGCTGCATGATTTCGGCTTTCGCCGCGACTTCAGGAGCCTTGTGCTGCACCGGCGCTATTGATACCGTGGTTCCATGAACAACGTCGTCTGTTCCTTCTGCGGCAAGGCCCTCGGCCACAAGGCAGGCCTGGCCAGCGGCCAGACGAGCCACGGCATGTGCCCCGAATGCGCCGATCACTTCCGGCGGATGTGGGAAGGCATGTCCCTGGGGGAGTACCTGGACCAGTTCGAGGTGCCCGTGCTGGTGGTGGACGCCGACGCGCGCGTCGTGGCGGGCAACCAGGCCCTGGCAGCCGCGCTGGGCAAGAGCGAGCGCCAGACCTGCGGCCTGCTCGGCGGGCAGGCCATGGCCTGCGTCCACTCGCGCCTGCCCGAAGGCTGCGGCAAGACCGTGCACTGCAAGACCTGCACGGTGCGCAACACCGTGGAAGCCGCGCTGGAGGCCGGAAAACCCCAGCTGCAGGTCCCGGCCTACCTCGAGAGCGAGCAGGGCGGCGTGGACCTGCTGATCCCCGCCATCCCAAGGGAGAACCTGGTCCACGTAGCGATCCACCGGATGGAGCCCAGCGCGAAGCAGCCGGCCTGAGCCCTCAAAGGCCGCAGCCCGCCACCGACGCCGGCCGCAGCAGCGTGTCCAGCGATCCCAGCTCCTGCCCGTCCTGGTCCAGCTCCAGCAGCTGGGCGTTCTCGTAGTCCGCCACCCAGATGACCGAGTCGCCGGCAGCCCAGCCGGAGAAGTAGCCGCTGCCCACCTCCGCCACCTGCTCCTGGGTCTGCGCGTCCCAGATCTCCAGCCGGTTTTGCCAGTCCTGGTCGTAGGTGGAAAGCCAGAGCCGTTCGCCCATGGGCAGCGCATCGTAGATGTCGCGCCCTACCGCTTCCTCGCCCAGTAGCAGCTGAACGCTCTCGCTCTCGAGGTCCACGGCGAAGGCGGCGCCGTCCAGCTGGGGCTCGCCATTCAAGCTGCCGTAGCGCCCCACCGCGGCCGAGCTCGCCACGCCCTCATCCACGGTCCAGCTGCCGCTGGGATTCTCCAGACCCAGCGGGATCTCGGCGAAGACCTCCAGCGCCTGGGGATCGATGCCCAGCAGCAGGCCCTGGTCGGCGGGCAGCCAGCTGCCCGTGCGATCCATGCGCTGCAGCACCAGCCAGATGGCCTCTTCGCTGGCGAAGAGCAGGCCGGCCTCGGGCAGACCGTCGTCGTCGGCCCAGGCGGACAGGTCGATGCGCGCCTCCTCGGCGCCCGTGGCCCAGTGGGCCACCAGCAGGTAGTCGGCGTCGTACAGGCTGACGAAGGCCCGCTCGCCGTGAAAGACGACGGCGTAGGGGTTGCTGCCGTTGCCCGTGGACCACTGGCCCACGGTCAGGCCGCTGACCGGGTCCACGAACTGCAGGTTGTCGCCGTACAGCCTGTTGATCACCAGCAGCCAGGCCCCAGCGCAGCTGGCCACGGCGTCGGCGTGGGCCAGCTCTCCCTCCAGCACCCAGCTGCCGCTGGCAGGATCGGCCACCCCGTAGCTGCCGGTCTGGTAGGTGCTATCCGCCTCGGTGCTCAGCAGGCGAGCTGGCCCCTCGTAGCTCCAGAAGCCCGCAGGCGGCGTCCAGTCGCCGGGAAACGAAGAGGCCTGCGGGTCCTGGTCATCCGCGGCGCAGGCCGCCAGCGCACAGAGCGCGGCGGGGAAGATCCATCTCAGACGCTTCATCGGTGTCCTCCGACCCCCTGAAGGGCGGAGACGCGGAGGACGGGCCACCCGCGCCCCTGATCCGGGGGCTGTGATGGTCGGCGACGGGCAGGTCTCCCGGCTCGCGGCCTTGATCCCTGCCGCCTTCCCAGACACAGCGTCCAGTGGCTTCGTGGCAGGGCATGACCGCTCACGGTGGCGGGACCGCGCCGGAGTTTCACCGGACTTCCCTCGAGACCCGTCCGGGGACGGGTCACCACGTCGCGTGCAGATCGCTTGTCAAGCTGCGGGGCGCGCTGCGCACCGCAGGGGAGAGCTTATCACGGAGCGGGTTCCCAGCCAGCGCCTCGCCGCGCTATACTCCCCTGGCCCCGCAGAGCAGGCCTCCCAACAAGGAACCACCTTTCAACTTCAGCAATTGCAAATCCGGCGGCCCAGGCCCAGCCCAGAAGAGGTTCTCGCGATGAGCAGCACCGACCCAGCCACCCCCCTCAACTTCATCGAAGAGGCAGTCGAACGGGATCTGGCCGACGGCAAGCACGGCGGGCGCGTCACCACGCGCTTCCCCCCCGAACCCAACGGCTTCCTGCACATCGGCCACGCCAAGGCCATCTGCGTCAACTTCGGGCTGGCGCAGCAGTACGGCGGCCAGTGCAGCCTGCGCTTCGACGACACCAATCCCAGCACCGAAGACAGCAGCTACGTCCGGGCCATCATGCAGGACATCCGCTGGCTGGGTTTCGACTGGGGAGAGCAGGAGCTCTACGCCTCCGACTACTTCGAGCAGCTCTACCAGATGGCCGAGGGGCTCATCCGGAAGGGCAAGGCCTACGTGGACAGCCTGAGCGCCGAGGAGATCTCCGCCTACCGCGGCGACTACACCACGCCCGGCCGTCCCTCGCCCTTTCGCGATCGCAGCGTGGAGGAGAACCTGGACCTGTTCCAGCGCATGCAGGCCGGCGAGTTTCCCGAGGGCGCCCACGCCCTGCGGGCCAAGATCGAGGTGCAGGCCAAGAACATGCAGCTGCGAGACCCGGTGATCTTCCGCATCCGCGCCGATCCCCACCACCGCACCGGCCAGCGCTGGCACGTCTACCCCACCTACGACATGGCCCACGGCCAGTCCGACGCCATCGAGGGCGTCACCCACTCTCTGTGCAGCCTGGAGTTCGTGGAGCACCGGCCGCTCTACGACTGGCTCGTCGAACAGATCGGCTTCGAAGATCCGCCCAAACAGTACGAGTTCGCCCGGCTCAATCTCAGCTACACCGTGTTGTCCAAGCGCAAGCTGCTGCAGCTGGTGCAGGAGGGCCTGGTGGAGGGCTGGGACGATCCGCGCATGCCCACCCTGTCGGCCATGCGCCGCCGCGGCTACCCCCCCGCGGCCATCCGCGCCTTCTGCGACCGCGTGGGCGTGGCCAAGCGCAACGGCATCGTGGACGTCTCCCTGCTCGAAAACGCGCTGCGCACAGAGCTGAACCGCGTCACGCCGCGCATGATGGCCGTGCTGCGCCCCCTCAAGCTGGTGATCGTCAACTACCCCGAAGACCAGGAAGAGGTCTTCGACTGCCCGCTGCACCCCGAAGACCCCAGCTACGGCACGCGGCCCGTGCCCTTCTGCCGCGAGCTCTGGGTGGAGCGCGACGACTTCCGCGAGCAGCCGCCCCGCAAGTGGTTCCGGTTGGCCCCGGGGCGCGAGGTGCGCCTGCGCTACGCCTGCCTGCTGACCTGCGTCGACGTCGTGAAAGACCCGGACACGGGCGAGGTGACCGAGCTGCGCTGCGAGTGGGATCCCGACTCCCGCGGCGGGCGCTCCCCGGACGGTCGCCGGGTGCGCGGCACCCTGCACTGGGTCTCGGCCCACCACGCCATCGAGGCCGAGGTGCGCCTCTACGATCGGCTCTTCATGGAGTACAACCCGCTGGACAGGGCGCACGCCAAGGATTTCAAGGAGTTCTTGAACCCCGACGCCTTGCAGGTGCTGCAGGGCTGCAAGCTGGAGCCCAGCCTGGCCGGCACCGAACCCGGCGCCAGCGTACAGCTCGAGCGCCTGGGCTACTTCTGCGCCGACCCGGTCACCTCGCAGCCCGGCGCCCCGGTCTTCAACCGCACCATCTCCTTGCGCGACTCCTGGCGGCGCCTGGAGAAGCAGCAGGAGCAGCAGAGGCTGGCGAAGAACAAGCCGAAGAAGAACAAGCGCAAGAAGAAGAAGAAGAAGCAGCAGCAGCGGAGGAACGAGGCATGAACCACCTCGGCGAGTGGCTGAAGAAGACCTCGGACCACCTGGTGCAGCAATGGCAGGGCCACGTCTTCCCGGCCGCCGTGCTCTTCGGAGGCATCCTGGCGGCGGTCTTCCTGAGCATCCTGCTGATCGGAGCGGCCACCGTGGCGGTGATCATCGCCGCCGAGGGCACGAGCAACGAGACCTTGTCGGCCGGGCTGTCCATCGGCATCGCCGTGGTCAGCACCTTGATCTTCCTGGCCCTGATGCTGGCCGTCCAGCCCCTCTACCTGGGCTACGTGCGCTACTCCCTGCTGCTGCTGCGCGGACAGCAACCCCAGCGCAGCGACCTGCTCTGGGGCGTGCGCCACGCCGGCTCGGTGCTCTTTCTGCTCTTCATCCAGTTCGCGGTCGGCATCACCGCCGCCCTGTTCTGCTACTTCCCGGCGCTGCTGGTAGGCGCCGCCTTCTTCTTCGCCATCCCGGCCATGGCGGATCGCGAGGTGGGCGCCATCGAGTCGCTGCGCATCTCCTGGGCCCTGGTCAAGCCCCGCTTTCTGGAGGTGTTGATCTACACCTTTCTGCTGGTCCTCATCCTGACCATGCTGGGCTACGTCCCCCTGCTGGGTCCCATCCTCTCCCTGGTGGGCTTCACCACGGCCATGCTGGTGGCCTACGAGGACCTGGTGCGAGAGGACAGCTTCTACGAGACCTGGCGCGGATAAGTGCCCGAGCTCCCCGACGTCGTCGTCTACGTCGAGCGCCTGCAGGCCAAGGCGGGCGCACAGCCCCTGCAGCGCGTGCGACTGCGCAGCCCCTTCCTGCTGCGCAGCGTGGAGCCCCCCCTGCGCGCCGCCCATGGCCGCCAGCTGTTGGCTGTGCGGCGCCTGGGCAAGCGCATCGTGCTCTGTCTGGAGGGCGACCTGCACCTGGTGCTGCACCTGATGGTGGCCGGCCGGCTGCGCTGGCGCAAGCCCGGCGCCAGCATCCCCGGCCGCATGGGCCTGGCGGCCTTCGACTTCCCCAGCGGCAGCCTGCTGCTGACCGAGGCCAGCAAGAAGAAGCGCGCCTCGCTGCACGTGGTGCAGGGGGGCGAAGCCTTGGCGGCCTTCGATCGCGGCGGGCTGGAGGTGTTGGACTGCGACGCCGCCGCCTTCGGGCAGGCCCTGCGGCGCGAGAACCACACCCTGAAGCGCAGCCTGACCGACCCGCGGCTCTTCAGCGGCATCGGCAACGCCTACTCCGACGAGATCCTGCACCGGGCGCGGCTGTCGCCGCTGAAGCTCAGCCAGAAGCTGGACGACGAGCAGGTGCGCACGCTGCACCGGGCCTGCCAGGACGTGCTGCAGGAGTGGACCGAGCGCCTGCGCGCCGAGGTGGGCGAGGCTTTTCCGGAGAAGGTCACCGCCTTCCGCGCCGAGATGGCGGTGCACGGCCGCTTTCGGAAGCCCTGCCCCGACTGCGGCGCTCCGGTACAGCGCATCGTCTACGCCGAGAACGAGACCAACTACTGCGCAGCCTGCCAGAACGAGGGCCGCCTGCTGGCAGACCGCGCCCTGTCGCGCCTCTTGAAGAAGGACTGGCCGCGCAACCTGGCTGAGTTGGAGGAGCTGCGCAGCCAGGGTCCGGGGACGCGGAGAAAGAAGAGAGCCTGAAGAGCCCTACATGAAAGGCAGCTTCTTCTTCGCCCGCACCTGCCGCCCGTACTCCCTCACCCAGGCCTCTTCCTCGGGAGGCAGCGGACCGGCCTCCAAGGCCTCCAGGTTCTGATCGAGCTGGGCGCGGTCCTTGGGACCGGTGAGCGCCACGTGCACTTGGGGGCTGCCCAGCACGAAGCGGTAGCACCGGGCCGCGCTCAACGGCGGCGGCGCAGGCTCCCCGCCAGGCCAGGGGGGCAGCTCGAGTCCCTTGATGGGCTTCAGGAGCTGCCGCCAGGACGTGGCCGTGTAGCTGATCACCAGCGGATCGCGTGCGCCGAGGTGGGGGAAGACGTCCTGCTCCGCGCCGGGATGGGCGGCGTTGTAGCGCAGCATGAAGGCATCCAGGATCGAGTCCTGGACCAGGCGGCCGGCCCGCTGCCGGTCGTGGATGCTGGTGCCCACCAGCCCGACCTTGCCCTCGTCCTTGAGGGCCAGCAGCTGCCGCTGGACGCCCTCGCTGAAGAACGAGCCCCGACCGAGCCAGGAGAGCAGGTAGACATCCAGGTGATCGCTGCCCAGCTGCCGCAGCGCCTTCTCCACGCCCCGCCGCACCATGCCCGCAGTGTAGGCCACCCCGAGCATGGCCACCACGTGGCGCTCGCGGTCGGCAGCCAGCAGCTCCTTGAGCGCTGGCGTGACCGTCTTGAAGCGCGGCGTCCAGATCCAGAAGTCCACGCCTCGCTCGGCAGCGTGGCGGATGTCGGCCGTCCGGAGGCCGTAGTTGCCGGCCACGCCCAGCCGCAGCGCGCGCTTGCCCAGGCCCGGCAGCACGCTGTGGGTGAAGGCCCTGTCCGTCACGGCTGGCCCTCCCAGGCCGCCGGGTCGGCCACCAGGCTCGTCAGAGCCGCCGCCAGGGCCTGCTCCACGGCGCTGCGCTGCAGCAAGGGATCGCCAGGCTCCACCGCGGGATGCCGCGCCACGGTCAGGATGCGGCCGCTATCGCTCTCCAGCAGGCGCACCTGCACCTGGGCCATGTGTTCATCGGGCATGGTGCGCACCTCGATCAGCAGCTCGGCGGCCAGGGCCGGGGCGTCGGGGGCCAGGGCGGCGGTGGGCAGGTCCGCCAGCCTCAATCCCGCTGCCAGCAGCTGCTCCTGCAGGGCCTGGGCCGCCTCGCCATAGCTGCCCCAGGCCGGCAAGCCGGCCACCTGCTCGGAGGCGCTCTCGTAGCTGCCCACCACGGCTACGCCCGGCACGGCCAGCGCCAGGGAGCCGGATCCGCCGGACGACACCGGCGCCTGCTCGGGCCCCAGGAAGAGCAGCCCCACGCTGGGCGAGCCCTGGGCGGCGTAGAGGGAGCCGAAGCTCTCCAGCGCCGCATCAAGCGCCCCTCCCGCCGCGAGCACCCGATGCGAGTCGACCTCGGGGGCGGGGGCGTGGTTGGAAGGCGCAGGGGCGGGCGTGGGCGGGGCGCCGGCGGTCCAGGGGGGGCCGCAGCTGGCCAGCAAGAACCCGAGCAACGCGGCGCTCATGGCGTGTACTCGGTCAAGACGGTGGAGGTGGTCCCGCTGACGACCATCACGGGGCCCACATCCTTCACCAGCCAACTGGTGGCGCTGGCATCGCCCGTCATCTCGACACGCAAGGCGTCCGAGTAGCTGCCCGCGGGCACGTCCACGGCCTCCTGGCCCGTCACCTCGCTCTGGGTGGTGGTGTCGAAGGCCGTAGATGGCGCGCCCTCGGCCTCTACCGTGCCCACGCTGTGGGTGGTCCACGTGGTGCCCACGGCCACCTCGGCCGGCGCCTGCAGCGCGCCGCCGTCTTCGTAGGTGATCGACGACCAGCTGCTGTACTTCGTGCCGCCGACCTCGTAGTTCAGGACCTGGTAGGTGGACAGCAGCCAGTAGCCCTCGTCGTCGCAGCGCAGCTCGTTGGTGGCGACGGACGTGAAGTCGTACCCGGAGGCGGTGCCCGCGGTGCTGGTCTCCGTCGTCACGCTGCCGCTCGCGGTGTCGAAATCCACGACGACCGTGTCCAGGCTGGTGAACAGATCCACGTCCGTCAGCTCGTAGGCCCAGAGGGTGCCGACCCCTTGGATGCCGCTGACGTCAGGACAGGGGCCCATGTCCGCGTCCGCATCGCTGTCCGCGTCGGCATCGGTGTCGGTGTCGGTGTCGGTGTCGGTGTCGGTGTCGGTGTCGGTGTCGGTGTCGGCCTCGGGGCCGGCGCTGTCCTTGGCGCCATCGTCGCAGGCCGCCAGCAAGAGGAAACCGAGTACGATTGTTCTACGCATGATGCACTCACTTCAGGGGAGAGGGACGGGAAGAATATAGAATCATAGCGGGCCGCCCGCCTGAATAACAGCGCTTCGTCCAAAGACATGCTACATGAGGCACGGCCATTCCATCCCGTACTCCGGGCATGTTTGCGCGCGCCTGCGGAGCCGCTGATGGAGCCCCCCCTCTTTCCACGACGCATCGACAGAGCGGCCCTGTACAGGGGGTTGCTGACGATCTTTGCCGGGCTGTCGCTGGCCGCCCTCGGGCTGCTGCTCGGCAGGCAGGCGTCCGGGCTCGATCCCTTGGGGCTGGCGACCTTTCTCAGTGGCCTGGTGATGACCGTCCTGGGCGCCACCACATGCTTCTGGCTGCGCCAGGTGCCCAGCTGCGAGCGCTGCGGCCGTCCCGCCACCTCCCTGGGCGCCCGCTATCCGCTCGAGGCCGCCCAGGACATCCGACGCGCCATGACCCTGGTGGATGCCGAGCGCCTGGAGCGCCTGGCCGCGGGCTCCGACGATGACGACCACCTGCAGCTCACGCTGCGCTACTGCGCGAAATGCCGCTCGGACGGCCTCTTGTCGGCCCGCGCCAGCCTGGAGGGCCAGCCCATGCGACTGGATCTTACCTACGAGATCAGCTCGCCCTTCCTCGAAGAAGTGCAGGAAAGCTTGCGAGCGACGCAGCGTTAGACCGATCGGCCGCACGCAGTCGGGCTTGCACCGACCCCATGGGGTCGCTTACCGGAGGCGGGTTGCAGACAGCGTGCGGGTTCTTCGCGCTGTGCACGCAGGAGTCACGCCGCGCCATGTCCGACCTCGCCGAGCTGGAAGCCGCGCTTCGCAAGAGAATAAGGTCCGAAGAGGCCTCGTACGCGCGCCGCGACCGCAAGACGGACAGCTTGTGGGGCCACCTGGAGCGCGTAGCGCGGCTCGCCGAAGCGCTGGGCCGCAAGGAAGGAGCGGACCCCCAGGCCTGCCGCCTGGCGGGCCTCTTCCACGACGCGGGCAAGTTCGCAGCCGGCCAGTACCACCAGGGCGAAGTGGCCGAAGAAGAGCTCTCGGTCGCCGTCCTGCGTGAGCTGACGCAGCAACGCGACCTTCCGGCGGCGCTGGTCGAGGAAGTGGGCGACGCCATCCTGCAGCTGTACAGGGACGACCCCGACCCCTCTCCCCTGGCCCAGGTGCTCTTCGACGCCGACAACCTGGACAAGCTGGGTCCGCTGGGCGTGGCCAACTACTTCGTCAAGAGCGGGCTGAGGGGGCGCGGCGTCAGCGGAGCGCGCCTCTTTGGCATCACGGTGGAGCTCACCTACGCCCGCCACGCCCAGGACTGCCTGCACACGGCCGCTGGCAGGGATCTCGCCCGCCGGCGAGCCGCCCAGACCCGGCGCTACTTCTGCGAGCTGCTCGACAGCCTGCGAGAGGACGGGCTCTACGATTTCCGCATCAGTCAGGTCGTCCACGACGGCCTGGTGCTGGACGTGGCAGCCCCCGAGCGCTGCACCTGCGGCGTCTCCCTGGACAGACGCGCCTGGCAGGTTCCCGGCATCAAGTGCAACGAGATCCACCTGGAGCACGCCTGCGCCAGCTGCGGCTTCCGCCACGAGCTGCGCTTCTGCCGTCCGAGGTTGCTCTCATGAGGAGCCACACGCGCATAGATACGCCCCAGGTCTCGCTGCAGGACCCGGCGCACCGAGCACCTCTCCACATCGCCGATCTATCGCAGTCTTCACTCCAAAAAGGCACCTGGCGACGTTGACAAGGACCCCCTCGCTGCTGTATGCAGGCCTACTTATTTTCTCATTTTTCCGTCAGCGAGCTATCGCGCCACTACACGAAAGGCAGGACCATGGCAGCTGGAAACGTCAAGGAGGATGTCTGGATCTCGACCTGCTGCGGGCAGTGCTACTGCATGTGCGGCATCAAGGTCCGGCGCCAGAACGGCATAGTCACCGAGGTAGCGGGCAACCCTCATGCCGCTACCGGGCGTGGAAAGATCTGCGTCAAGGCCCACTCCGGGCCGCAGATGCTCTACGATCCCTACCGGGTGAACTACCCGCTCAAGCGCACCAACCCCAAGAAGGGCATCGGCGAAGACCCGAAGTTCGTGCGCATCAGCTGGGAAGAGGCGCTTGACACGGTCGTCAAGAAGCTCAAGGAAGCCCAGGAATACGACCCGCGCAGCGTCTACTTCCAGGCCACCACCACCCAGGCCTCCGAGATCCGCTTCGGCGTCATCGGCTTCATGAAGGGCTTCGGCACCCCCAACTACTGGGTGTCCGGCGGCGGGCTGCACTGCGGCAACGGCGCCCACTTCATGAACGGCATCATGCACATGGCCTGGTCGATCATCCCCGACTTCGCCAACTGCAGCTACGCGCTGAACTTCGGCTGCTCCAAGGGGCACGGCGCCGGCCACTCAGCTGTCCGCAACGCCACCCAGGCTGCCGACGCCCGCGCCCGCGGTTGCAAGACCGTCACCTTCGACCCCTTCCAGAGCGCCCAGGCGGCCAAGGCCCACGAATGGGTCCCCACCCGCGTCGGCACCGACGGTGCCATCGCGCTCTGCCTCATCAACGTCATGATGAACGAGCTGGGCGTCTGGGACGCCGAGTACCTCAAGTACAAGACCAACGGGCCCTACTTGATCCGGCCCGACAACGGCAAGTACATGCGGGACACCGAGTCCGGCAAGGCGCTGGTCTGGGACCTCGACGACAGCTGCCCCCGCGCCCACGACGATCCCAAGATCACGCGCGTGCAGTACGAAGACGTGGCCCACGACGTGGCCCTGCAGGGCAAGTACACCGTCAACGGCATGGAGTGCGCCACCGGCTTCGACCTCGTCAGGGAACACGTCAAGAAGTACACCCCGGAGTACACCTCCGAGATCAGCTTCATCCCGGTCGACACCTTGCGGCGCGTGGCCAAGAACATCACGGAGTACGCCGAGATCGGCTCCACCGTGGTAATCCAGACCGACGAAGGCCCCAAGAAGGTGCCCAAGCGCCCCATCGCCACCCACTTCTTCCGCGGCTCCCAGGGCCACACCAACTCCGGCTGGACCTGCCTGAGCATCGACATGGTCAACCATGTCGTGGGCGCGGCCGACACGGTCGGTGGCGCCTTCGGTCTCGGTGGCGCGGTCTGCGGCGGCTACAAGGGCACCGGCAAGCCCTTCCAGATGCCCTACCCCTGCCCCGACGGCATGATGGTGGCGGGCGCCTGGGTCTACGACCACCTGCCCTACCCGCTGCATGAGCCCAGGCAGCCCCAGCGGCTCGACCTGCACGACATGTTCCCCACGTCGATCTACAACGCCATCACCATCATGAGCCCCAAGTGGTTCGACCTGCTGGAGCAGTTCAAGATCCCGTATCGCCCCAAGGCGATGATCAACTTCGGCTCCAACTCCGTCATGACGATGGGCAACGCCGAGATCGTGACCGAGAACTTCCTCAAGAAGTTCGAGTTCATCTTCTCCTTCCAGCTGTACGTCACCGAGTTCGAAGAGGCCGTGGCCGACATCGTGCTCCCCGACGCCTGCTACCTGGAACGCTACACCCCGGCGGTCAGCTGGCCCTCCACCTTCTCCCATCCCCAGGGCGAGGGCGAGTGGACCTGGACCATCAGGCAGCCCGTGGTCGAGCCGCTCTTCGAGCGCCGCGACTTCAACGTGGTGATGATGGACATCTGCAAGCGCCTGGGCATCCTGCACAAGTACTTCAAGGGCCTGAACGACACCGTGCCCATGCGCTACGGCGGCCCCATGGAGGACAAGTACAAGCTGCCCGAGACGGCCGACCATCCCGAGCTCGACACGGTCTCCTGGCGTGACGTGACCGACCGCCTGCTGAAGGACCGCTTCGGCGAGGAGAACGGCCTGGAGCAGGTCGCCAAGAAGGGCGGCTTCAGCTGGCCCAAGCGCCCCGAGGATGTCTACTGGAAGTGGTTCCAGCCCGTGCGCGTGCCGCTGTACTTCGAGTTCTTCATCGAGGGCGGCGAGAAGATCCACAACCTGATGGACTCCTACGGCGCCGTCGGCGACGGCGGGCCCCTGGATCTGCGCTGGAAGGACTTCTACCGGCCGGTTCCCGACTGGCACCGTTGCCCCACCCACAAGGCCGACCGCAAGGTGTACGACATGCACACCTTCTACTGGCGCGCGGTGATGCACTGCAACTCCCTCACCCAGCAGATTCCCATGCTGGACGAGATGGCGCAGGAAGACCCCTACGTGTACGCCATCCAGATGCATCGCGGTACCGCGGCCGACAAGGGCCTGAAGGACGGCGACTGGGTCTGGCTGGAGAACCCCGAAGGCCACCGCGTCAAAGGCTGGGTCGCCACCACCGAAGGCATCGAGCCCTACCACCTGGCCATCTCGGCCGTGGCCGGCCACTGGGGCGAGTACCAGCCCATCGCCAAGGGCAAGGGCACCTTCTTCAACGATCTGGTGGAAATGGACAAGGAGCACACCGACCCCTTGACCCTCAACCAGGACATCTGCTGCGCTGTCAAGATCTACAAGGCGACCGAGTAGAGCAGCCGTCTTCATCGATTCCCTTTTCTAGGAGGCAAAAAATGCCACGGTACGGAATGGTCATCGACCTCAAGCGCTGCTACGGCTGCTACGGTTGCGTGACGGCCTGCAAGGGCACCAACCACACCCCGCCCAACGTGTTCTGGAGCCGGTTGCTCAAGGGTGAATCCGGCAAGTACCCCAACGCCATTCGCCAGGCGCTGCCCATCCTCTGCTTCCACTGCGAGGATCCCGGCTGCGTCAAGGTCTGCCCCACGGGCGCCACCTTCGCCGACGAAGACGGCGTGGTGGTGGTCGACAAGGACATCTGCGTCGGCTGCAAGTACTGCCTGATGGGCTGCCCCTACGGCGCTCGCTACATCGTAGAGGACTACGAGAGCTACTTCCCGGATGGTCTGCCCGAGACCGAGCTGGAGAAGCATGCCAAAGCCACCTTCGAAGAGCGCTCCGGCATGGGCGTGGCCACCAAGTGCAGCTTCTGCGCTCCGCGGCGCGAAGAGGGCAAGGAGCCCAAGTGCGTGAGCACCTGCCCGGCCAACGCGCGCATCTTCGGCGACCTCGACGATCCCACCAGCGAGATCACCATCCTCGTCAGGCAGAGCCGCGGCTTCGTGCTGAAGCCCGAGCAAGGCACCGAACCCAAGGTCTACTACCTGCCGCCCAGGTAGCCAGCCCCACCGAGGAAACCTAAAACTCGAAATAGGAGAATGCCATGAATACCAAGATGCATGGCCTGGTTCAGACCGAGTGGCGGTGGTTGATCGCCATCTACCTGTGGCTCGCAGGCGCGGGCGGCGGCGCTTTCCTCACCGGGATCTACGCCAGCTACGCCGGCTGGGAAGGTGTGGCCAAGATCGGCTCGGTGCTCAGCTGGCCCCTGGTGGGCATCGGCTGCGCGCTGCTGCTGCTCGACCTGGGCAAGATGCAGAACGCCTGGCGCGTCTGGATGAAGCCCGGCACCTCGTGGATGGCCCGCGGCACCATCATCATCTCGCTCTTCATGATCCTGGGCTTCATCCATAGCCTGCTGATCGTGCTGGGCGTCTTCGCTCCTGGCGATCCGGCGGCCCTGGCGTTGGCCATAGTCACCGGGATCTTCGCCTTCGCCACCATGGTCTACACCGGCCTGCTGCTGGGCGATGCCATCCCCTTCCCCTTCTGGAACACGGTGCTGCTGCCGATCCTGTTCTTCATGTCGGCGCTTTCCACCGGCGTGATGCTCGTCATCCTGGGCGGCTCCGTGGCCAAGATGGGCGGCCTGATGGCCGTGGGCGAGGAGAACCTGCACTTCCTGGCCAGCGTTGATGTCGCCTTCATCCTGGCGGAAGCCGGCGTGCTGGCAGCCTACCTCTACGGCGCCTACCGGCTGCCCATCTCCCGTCACTCCGCCCACTGGGCCTTGATGGGTGATGGCGCTGCCATGTTCTGGGGCGGCGTGGCCGTCTGCGGCCTGGCCCTGCCCTTGATCATCGACGTCATCCCGGGCCTGCCCCTGGCCGCTGCGGCCCTGGCCGCGCTGCTGGGCCTGCTCGGCGGTCTCTTCCTGCGCATGGTCGTGCTCTCGGGTGGTGCCCACTACCCGATGTACGTCAACAGCTGGGCCTTCAAGCCCGTCTCCGTGCCCAAGCTGCCCAAGCCCGATCGCGGGATGGTTCCCCCGGGGAACATCTAGCCAACACGGCGCTACCGTATCCAGGCCGCTGGCGCCTTGCGCGTCGGCGGCCTTTTTGCGTTTGGGGGGGAAGCAGAGGCCCCTCCGGCCCTCCCATGGACACCCCAAGCCCACCTGCTGATAGGATGGAGACTGGCCAAAAGACGGCATCCACCCCGACGACAAGGCCCGGCCATGGAAGCGACCAAGCAGGATCCCGCCGCCGAAGACCGTTCCTTCGACATGACGCACTCTGAGCTCGAGGTGCGGCGCCACCTGCTGGCCCTGGGCGTCTTCGTGCTCTTTCTGGGTTGCCAGGTCATCTGGCTGGCCTCCTCGGGGCTCAAGTGCAGCAGCGACGCCCACGCCTTGATCGAGATGGTCGGGGCCTGCGTCGCCGCGGTGGCCGGCCTGGGGATGATCACGCGCTTCCGCACCCTGGGCGATCGCTTCTTCCTGTTCGTGGGGATGGCCTTCCTGGTCGCCGGCGCCGGGGACTTCGTCCACGGCCTGCTGAGCTTCGAGACGGTCCATTCAACCCTGTCGCTGCCTGATTCCCTGGAGCAGGCCGTGCCCGGGACCTACGTGGTCGGTCGCCTGCTGCTGGCCTGCCTGCTGCTCTTCGCGCCCATCGCGCAGCGGCTGCTCGGCAGCAGCAGCAACCCCGAAGCCGAGACGCGCTGGGCGTCGCTGGCGGTGATCGCCATCGGCGTGCTGGCCACAGCCGTCACCTTCGTGCTCCCCTCCCTGCCCGCCCTCATGCGGCCCGAGCGCTTCATCTCCCGCCCCGTGGACATGCTGCCGGCCCTGCTGCTGGCCGCCGCGCTGGCGCTGTTCCTGCGCACCTACGCCAGGCAACGCGACATGCTGGTGTGGTGGATCTCGCTCTCCATCGGCGTCGGCATGGCGGGCCAGCTGCTGATGTCCTTCTCCCACGAGCTCTTCGACGCCCCCTTCGGCGCGGCGCATGTCTACAAGGTGCTCGGCTACCTGGTAGTCCTGCCGGGGCTCTCCTTCTGCCAGGGCCGAACCATCGGCAGCCTCAAGCGCGCCGAAGAGGCGCTCTCCCGCGCCAACCTCGAGCTGGGCCAGGTCTTCGACGCCACCATCCCGCTCTGCGTGGTGGGAACGGACCGGCAGCTGCTGCGAGCCAACCAGAGCTTCCGCACCCAGTTCGGGCTGACGCCCGAGGCTCTGCAGGGCTCCAGGTGCGACGAAGTGCTCAGCTACGGCCTGTGCGAGACCGCGCACTGCCCCCTGGAGGCGCTGGGAAGAGGGGAAGCGGCTCGCTGCGAGGAGGAGATCGAGCTCAGCACGAAGAACGGCAAGCAGGTCAACTGCATGATGATCGCCACGCCCTTGAGGGACGGTAGGGGGGAGATCGTGGGCATCGCGGAGAGCTTCATGGATGTCTCGGGCCTGATGCGCGCCGAGACCGAGCGCCTGCAGCTGATCACGGAGCTGGAGCAGAAGAACACCGAGCTGGAGCAGTACACCTACACGGTCTCCCACGACCTGAAGAGCCCCATGATCACCATCACCGGCTTCCTCGCCGCCCTGGAGGAGGATCTGGCCGCCGGGGACACGGAGCAGATGAAGGAGGATCTGCAATGGGTGACGGACGCGGCCAAGAAGATGGTGCAGCTGATCGAGGACCTGCTGCGTCTCTCGCGCGTGGGGCGCATCGTCAACGCCCCGGAGTCCGTCCCTCTGGTGGAGCTGGCCTACGAGGTGAAGTCCATGCTCAGCGCCGACATCGAGCAGCGCGGCGTGCAGGTGGAGATCTCCGACGACCTGCCAGCGGTCTTCGGGGACCGCGTGCGGCTGCGCGAGGTGCTCCAGAACCTGGTGGAGAACGCCATCAAGTTCATGGGCGACCAGTCCCAGCCAAGGATCGAGATAGGCGTGCGCCAGGAGGAAGACGAGCAGGTCTGCTTCGTGCGCGACAACGGCATCGGCATCGAACCCAAGCACCACGAGACGGTCTTCGGGATGTTCAAGAAGCTCGACCTGTCCACCAAGGGGACCGGCGTCGGCATGGCCATCTCCAAGCGCATCGTGGAGGTGCTGGGCGGGCGGATCTGGGTGGAGTCGGACGGGCGAGCCCAGGGGGCCAGCTTCTGCTTCGTCCTGCCCACGCTCCCGCCCGAGTGACGCGAAAGAACACAGGAAGAGACAAACATGGCAACACAGATCACCAGGATCCTGGTCGTCGATGACGAAAAAGCCCACCTGGCGCTGCTGCGCCGGGCCTTCGCGCGCCAGCCAGACCGCAGCTCGGTGCAGCTCAGCTTCGTCGAGAGCCTGCAGCAGGCGCGCGAGTTCATCGCAAGCACCCCTCCGCAGCTGGTGATCTCGGACCTCATGCTGCCCGACGGCCAGGGGATGGAGCTGATCTCCGAAGATGACCGCTATCCGCTGGTCCTGATGACCAGCTTCGGCGACGAGCGGGTGGCGGTGGAGGCGCTGAAGTCCGGCGTACGCGACTACGTGATCAAGTCCTCCGACTCCATGGCTTCGATCCCTTCCGTGGCCAGGCGCGTGCTGGTGGAGTGGAAACACGAGCACGACGCCCGGCGGGCGGAAGAGGCCCTGCAGGAGAGCGAGGAGGACTTCCGCTGCCTGTTCGAGGCCACCACGGACCTGGTCTTCGTGCTGGAGGGCTACGACGTCATCCGCAAGGTCAACCAGGCCGCCCTGCAGCGCCTGGAGTACTCCGAGAAGGAGCTGCTGAGCATGGGCTTGACCGGCTTCATGTCCCGCCAGGGCCAGGCCTCCTTCGAGCTGATGGTGGCAGGCCTCGGCAAGAGGGGCGTGCTGCGCCACGAGCTGGAGCTGCGAAGCAGGGATGGCTGGTACATCCCGGTGGAGTGCGTGCTGGCCTCGATCAAGGTCCCCAAGGGCGAGAATCGACGCATCCTGGTCTCCATGCGCGACGTCTCCGGCAAGAAGAAGGCTGCCTCCAGGATCCGCGACCTGCAGGAGAGGATCCAGCGCGTGGAGCGCGAGGCCGCCATGCGCTTCCAGGTCACGAACGAGGAGATCGACGCCTTCGTGTCCTCTGTCTACGGGATTCTGGGATCCCCCCTGCGCAGCGTGGAGCACGCCAGCAAGTCGCTGGCCGAGGAGCACAAGACCGAGATGAGCCTGAAGGGTCGCGAGCACCTGGCAGGCCTGCGCGCCAACACCGAGCGCATCATCGACCTCGTCGAGGGGCTGGGGGAGCTGGCTCGCTTCCAGGCGGGCGGGCTGGCGAAGCGAGACGTGGACCTGAGCGTCCTCTTCGGGCAGGTGGCCGAGGAGCTCACCAATTCCGATCCCGAGCGCGTGGTCCAGTTCGACATCCGCCCCAACCTGACGGCGAGCGGCGACCCCACGCTGCTGCGCCGCGTGGCCGAGAAGCTCCTTCGGAACGCCTGGAACTCCACCAGCCATCGTAGGGCCGCCCGCATCTCCTTCGAGCAGGCCTCCCAGACCGTCTCGCTACGGGGGAGGCAGCGGGGCATGGCGGTCTACCGAGTGCAAGACTCCGGCACCGGCTTCAGCGGGGAGCACGCCGAGAAGATGTTCCGCGCCTTCTACCGCGTGCCCGGTTCCGGCGGCCAATGGGGCGTCGGCGTCGGCCTGGCGCTGGTGCGCCGCATCGTGGAGCTGCACGGCGGGCGGGTCTGGGCCGAGTCCGAGGAGGGCACAGGCGCTGCGGTGTACTTCACGCTCTGAGCCTCGAGCGCTCGTCAGCGCGTCCGCGCCCCATCTCAACAGGCCCCGGGGCCAGTCCTCGCGCCCTCCCCTACTTGTCCACCAGGATCTCCCAGCAAGGCGGCCCGTCTTTCTCGCCCAGCACCACGGGCTTCCAGTGCCACTTGCGGCCGGTGACGTAGCGGGCGCGCATGCCCTCTGGCAAAGCGCGCTTGTCCTCGATGAAGCGAGCCACCATCTCGGTGCGGCGGCACAAGGGGCATTCCTCGGAGACCAGCTCGGCGGCATCGTCCGACCGCTTGCGAGCGGCGGCGGCCAGCTTGGACTGCGGGGCGAAGTAGGCATCGCAGACCGTGCAGCGCAGCATCTGGCTGCGGACCAGCTCTACGGGATCCTGTTCGGAGGGCTCGCCCTCGGCCAGCCCCAGCAGGCTGGCGTCTTCGGGGCAGCGCACCAGGCACTCGCCGCAGCCGTCGCAGCGCTGGGCGTGGAAGATGATGAAGAGCAGCTCGCCCTCTTGCCTGGCCTCCAAGGCGCCCGTGGGGCAGTGCTTCGTGCAGACCTCGCACAGGGAACACTTCTGCATGTCGCGCTGTACCACCCAGTGGGAACCTGGCGGCAGCTCTTTCGGCAGGTCGGCGGGACGGGTCTTGGGATTGCTCATTTGCGCTCTCCGGATGCTGTCGGCACGGGCCGTCTGCGCAGACTAGGCACTGCGCGAGTCGAGAGAATATTTTTCCACCAGCATGTCTGCAAGGAGGGATAGATCCTGGAAGCCGTATAGCGGCACACCGAGATCGAGGGCGTCGTCGCTGACGACCGCGATGCGCCAGGGATCCGGCGGCAGGGGCTGGCGGTGGGCGACGCGGCGGTAGACCTCGATCTTGGGAAGATCCTGGGTCTTGTAGCCCTCCACAAGCACGATATCGACATCGGGAAACATGTCGCGCACGATCTCGCGGGCCAGCGGCTCGCTCTGTACGCGGCGCACCATGGCCAGCTTGACGCTGGAGGAGACCACCGACACGTCGGCTCCCGCCTGGAAGTGGCGGTAGGAGTCGCGACCGGGCCGGTCGAACTCGAAGTCATGGTGATGGGCGTGCTTGAGGGTGCCGACGCGCAGGCCGCGGCGCTTCAGCTCGCGCACCACCTGCACCAGCACCGAGGTCTTGCCGCTGTTCTTGCGGCCCACGAAGGCGACTGCGGGAGGATTGCCTGCCATCCGTGCTCCCTGCGGGTAGGGGGCACTGCTATCACCAAACGGACCGCCGGGCCCTTCGGGTCGGCCCTCCCGGTGAACTCCCCCGCAAGGCCGGGCCTACCACCAGGCGGCATCCTCGATGTAGGGACTCGTGGCCTTGTCGGGCGGCCCGCGCAGCAGCAGCTCGCGCAGCGCCTGCGCGTCCACGGCGGCGGCCACGGCGGCACGCTGCTCCTCTTCGGGAAGCTGGCCGTGGAAGGCTCCCATGCCCAGCGCAGCGGCCATGCCGGCGTGGTGGCGCTGCAGGCCCTGGTCCACGGAGGCGGGGCCCGGCCAGATCTCGGGAGGCTCCCGCAGCAGCACGGCCAGCGGCCCGGCGCGCACCAGCTTGGCCCCCTGCAGCTTGAAGACCGCCCCCAGCAGCGCACCTCCGGCGCTGCCCAGGCCGTGGAAGATGGCGCAGGGATCGCGCCAGGCCTTGGAGGGCGCCGGGATGTCGGCGGCCTCGAGCAGGCAGCGGGCCAGGGGCGCGCTGACCGGAGGGCGGGCGCCTCCTCCGAAGCGGGCCAGCTCGGCAGTGCCGCTGGCGCGGGTGACCACCCGCGCGTCATCGCTGGCCAGCACGCTGCGGCCGCGACCGGACAGGCCCAGCCCCAGGCCCTCCAGGTTGGCCACCTCGCCGATGACGTCCCCCGTCATGGCGTCGCTCACCTGGACGACGGTCTTCTCGGAGAGGTTGGCGTGCAGCGTGCCCCGGGCCCAGCGCCGCTCTCCCCGCTCGCCCAGGCTGCGACGGCGCCCCGAGCCGAACAACCAGCCGTCTCGCTCGGCAGCATCCAGCACGCGCTCCACGCGCTCCAGGGTCCAGTACTGCCGCAGCTCGGCGGGCAGGCGCGCTTGCAGCGCCGCCGCGCTGACCCAACGTCCCGGGTTCTCGTGCAGCAGAGAGACGGCCTGCTGAACCAGCACGCCCGGGCGGAAGCTGTAGGGCGCGGCCAGCAGCTCTCCCCGCCCATGGGCCAGCAGCATCTGGCGGTAGACCAGCTCCTCGAAGGGGCTCTTGGCCAGCGCCAGCAAGGCGTTGCCCTCGCTGCGCCGCCCGCCGCGTCCGGTGCGCTGCATCAGCGAGGCCACGCTGGCGGGCGCGCCCAGCATGACCACCAGGTCGATGTCGCCGATGTCTATTCCCAGCTCCAGGGTCGAGGTGGCCACGCAGAGCGCCACCGGCCGGCTCAGGAACTGGCGCTCCACGCGCAGGCGCTCCGCGCGCGCCAGGCTGCCGTGGTGGGCGAAGACCGCCGAGCCGAAAGGGGGCCGGCCGCGCAGGCAGCGCACGTGCTCTTCCACGTCCTCGCGGCTGTTGGCGAAGGCCAGCAGCTTGCGGAAGCCGCGGCTCACTTCGTTGCGCAGCTGCCCGGCCACCGCTGCGGGGCCGGCGGCCTCGGCGATGCGCGCCAGCACGCGCCGCCGCTCGCCCACCGTGACCACCTGGGCGTCGCACAGGTAGCGCGCGGCCATGCCCTGCGGATCCGCCACGGTGGCGCTGGCCGCGGCCAGCTGCACCTGCTGGCGATGGCGCAGGCGCTGCAGCAGGATGCGCAGCTGATCGCCGCGCGCCGTGCGGTCCAGCACGTGCAGCTCGTCCAGCACCACCGCGCGCACGCTGCGCAGCGCTTCGCGGGCCCGCGAGAGCCGGCTGTCCAGCGATTCGGGGGTGAGCACGGTGACCTGCTGCAGGCGCCCGCGGTCGTGGTGGTCGCCGGTCCAGCGACCCACGGCGATCCCCGCTCGGGACAGCGGCCCCCGGATGCGACGGTGCAGGTCGTTGGCCAAGGCGCGCGTGGGGCTCACCAGCAGCAGCTGCGGAGGCGCCTCTTCCTCGCCCTGCGGGGCCGAGCAGCGCAGCTCGCAGAGCGGCGCCAGATAGGCCTCGGTCTTGCCCGCGGCCGTGGGCGCGCAGATCAGCACGTCGCGGCCCGCCAGCAGGGGCGGCGCTGCCTCCAGCTGCACCTGGTTGGGCGCCGGGTGGCGCGCCAGCAAGGCGTCCCAGGTACGGGGCAGCGCCGCGCGCAACTGGGCCGGATTCATGGCTGGATGGCCGCCAGCGCGCGCTCCGGGCTGCAGCGGTAGAGATCCCAGAACTCCACCACCAGGCGGGCGGATTGGCGGGTGGTCTCGATCAGGCCGCGTCGGAATCCGCCCTTGATGCACCCGATCACCGCCTGGCGGTGAGCGTCTGGCGGGTTCAAGCTGGGGTAGGCCTGGCGGTACAGCGCCAGGATGTGGTCCGCCAGCCGCGCCAGCTCGAGCAGGGGAATGGGCTCCAGGGGAACGATCAGCTCCTGGTCCGAGACCAGGCTGGCCAGGGTCTCGCTGATACCCGGGTGGGGCGTGAAGGCCGCCATCACGGCCAGGGGCTGATCGTCGGTGAAGCAGGGGGACAGCGAACGGTGGATGCGCTGGCCTCCACGGTAGACCGCGCTGGGTTCGAAGGCCAGCTGGGTCGCCTCCAGGCTGCCCATGGCCAGGTAGCGCAGCACGTTGGAGGCCATCTCGCGTGCGGCCGCCCCCAGCTGATCCAGGTACTCGGCCTCATCCGCCAGCACCAGCAGGCCGCGGTATCCCGCGTCCCGCGCCCAGGTGGCGATTCCCCCCAGCAGGTAGGACATGATCTGGCCAAAGGTCCTGTAGTCCGGTAGCGCCAGCAGGTTGGGGCCACCCCAGCCGAAGCCCTTCAGGTCGGCGGTCAGCTCCCGATTGACCCGCGGAAGCTGGCCCTCCACGAAGGCCACCAGGTCCTCGGTCAGCACGTCGTCGCCGAACTCCAGGGCCCAGGCGGCAGGGCTTAGGTAGCGGTGGAAGCGCTGGCCCTTGGGGCTGTGGTGGCTGCGACCAGAGGACATGCGATCCAGCAGGGGCTGCAGGCCCATGCCCGAGCTGTCCGGGTAGCGGATGCCCCGTGCCAGGGCGCGGTACAGGCGCAAGGGATGGGATGGGGGCACCTCCACAGGATCGAAGGTGGCGCGCGCCACCAGCATATTGGCCCGCAGGGCGCGATTCTCGGCCACCTCGATCAGGTGGGTCTTGCCGGTGCCGTAGCCGCCGGCCAGCAGGATCATGCCCCTGGCGCGCTCGATGAGCTCTCGGATGCGGGCCAGCTCCTTGTCCCGGGCGATGGTCAGGCCCTCCAGGCCCGCCGCCGGCACCACGCCCAGCCGCAGGGCCTCGAGGGACTGCCGCAGGTCGGCGGGAGGGGCCTCGAAGTCCAACTCAGGAAGGTCGGGCTGGCTGCGTGCCTCCATCTGGTCCGCCTTGACGGTCTGCGGCAGGCCGGGGAAGGCGTCGTAGAGCACGCGCCAGCGTCGCCCGCCATCCAGCAGCTGCAGGATGCGGCCAGGTCCCCACAAGGCGTGCCTGACGCGGTCGCCAGTCTTGGCCATGCGCTAGAACTCCTCGAAATCGTCCACGGCGTTCAGGGGCACCACCTCGGCTCCCTGGCCCGTCAACTCGGCCAGCTGCCCGTCGTCCAGGGGCTCCTCCAGGGAGGACTGGCGGTGCAGCAGCTCCACCGCGGCCTTGACGAAGGCCCGGCGATGGGCCACCTCGAAAGAGGTGAGGGAGACCTCCTTGGCCAGACGCTCCAGGTTGCGCTGCTGCAGCTCACGATCCAGCCCGGGCGCATGGGCGGCTTCGAAGAGCTCCAGCAGCCGCAGGCCAATGGCGCAGAGCAGGGGACCGGAATCCAGGTCCAGGCGCTCCAGGTCGATCAGGGCCGCCTGGGGGCTGCGCTCCGAGAGGATGGAGGGCCCCTCCAGGCGCTGCTGCAAGGCGGGGTACTCCACAACCACGTTGCGCATGAACTCTGGGGGTACGGCGTAGAGGCAGAGCAGGCCGGGCAGGGCCTCACGGCCCGCCAGGTCGATCAGCTGACGCAGGTTGTCGGCCACGGCCCGGCGGCGCCGGGGAGGCAGGGAGAGGTTGCGATCCAGCTCGTCGAAGCAGAGCAGCAGGCCGGGCGCACCGATGGCCTGCAGGCACTGGCACAGGCTGCGCAGGAAGCGAAAGCCGCTCTCGCGGGAGAGCACCTCGCGCACGCCCAGGGGCCGCAGCTCGGACAGGGTGAGATCCTCGCCGCGCAGGTAGGCGGCCAGCAGATCCTCTCGCTCCATGTCGCCCTGCAGCAGGGCCAGCAGGTAGCGCACCACCGCGACCCGGTACGAGGGGGCGTCCACCTGGGCGCGCCGCAGCTCGCTGCGGATCCACTGCTCCACGGTGGCGGCATCGGCTTGCGCCACGCGCTCCTCCAGGGCCGTGCGCAGGGCGCTGTCCAAGCCCCGCGCCGGCGGCACATGGGGATCCCGCGGCGCCCAGCCCACCTCGGCGGCCACGGCGCGGTAGATGCGCACCGGGTCGTCGAAGGGGCACTCGTCGGGCGAGAGCCCCACCACGGCCGAGGCGAAGCCGTAGCGCCAGGCCAGGGAGCGCACGGCGAACAGGAAATGGGTCTTGCCGCCGCCGAAGTAGGCCTGCACCAGCTTGAACGACGAGCCCCGGCGTTCCCGGGCGATGGGCTCCAGGTATTCCCGCTCCAAGGTCGACAGCAGGCTGCCATTGCCCACGTTCAGGTGCTCGATGCCCACCTCGGGAGGTTGGCCAGCCTCTCCCACGCGGCCCAGGATGTCGCGCGCCAGCGCGGGATCGATCTCAACTCGGGTCATGGGAGGCCTCCTCGCGGACGAAGCGCAGGCTCAAGTGGTACTGGCCCTGGCCTCGCTCGTCCTCCAGGCGCAGCACGCGGGACTTGTCACGGGTGGAGCCGCCTGTGGCCGTGCCCAGGGTCAGGCGCCAGCCATCGTGCGACAGACAGCGGTCGCGCCGCAGCCGCCACAGGTCGTAGGCGAAACAAACACGCGGATAGGGCTTGAAGTTCCGCGCGCTGGGATCCCGACGGAACTTCTTATCCTGGCGCAGCAGGGTCAGCTCGGGCAGCACATCAACCAGCTCCACCCAGCCTCCCGCGCCCCTGGCCACGCGCCGCCAGGCCTTCAGCAGCAGCTCGAGGAAGGCCGGCGCATCCCAGCGGCGTCCCTCAAGCTGATCCAGGGCCTTCTTGCGGGCCTGCATGATGGCGCCGGCCTCGACCTCGCAGCGCTGCAGCACGCCATCCGCGAAGCGCAGCTCGGCGCGGTTGCGCTCGTAGTCCACAAGCACCGAGATGGGTGGCAAGCGCAGCTCCAGGGGCTCTCGAGCCAGGACGAGCAGCTCCAGCTCTGCCTGCTGGCAGGCCGCGCGCAGCTCGGCGTTCAGGCGCCGACGTCGGCTCTGCTCCTGCTCGGTGAGCCAGCTTCGCACCTGGGCCAGGATGGCGTCCAACTCCACAGGCTCGTTCTCGTCCAGCTTGGCGAGGGCCTTCTCCACGGCGGCGCTGGAGGGGTTGGCGGCGCTCTTGGCCAAGGCCGTCAGGGCCGCAGCGCGGGCGCGGACCGTGCCGGCCACAGCGGCCAGCAGCTTGGGATCGGGGAATTCTGACATCGCGAACGAGCCTCCCTGCAACCTGTGAGAACACCTTCGACGCCGGCCCATTGGACAAGCCGTGATCAGGAGCCTATCTTCTCCCGACGGAAGCATGACGATGGATATCTCCTCTCGAGGTCGCTACGCAACGCGGGCCATGCTGGAGCTCGCGGCCAGCGAACCCGGCCAAGCGCTGGCGCTGGGCGTGGTCGCCGAGCGACAAGCCGTATCCCGCAAGTACCTGCAGCACCTGATGTCCGAGCTGCGACGTGCCGGCCTCGTTCGCGCGGTGCGGGGCTTCCGCGGTGGGTATATGCTTGCCAAACCGGCCGATGCGATCCGCCTGGGCGATATCCTGCGCGCCCTGGAGGGCGACCTGGGCCTGGCCGAATGCGTTCGCGACGCCGCTGCCTGCGACCGAATGCTCCAGTGCCCTACCTATGGCGTCTGGTCAGAGGCCTCCCGGGTCCTGGAAGACTACTTCGACTCCCTCACCCTGGCTGATGTGCTGGACGGAAAGCGCTAGCCGGCGGGATGGGGGGTGCACCCGCCCCCAAGGAGCGCTCGCTATGGACCGCAGCGCCATCTCTCGCTAGAAGGGGGGCCCGGGCACTGCAGCCCATCGTACGGGTGGAGGAGAATTGTCCCCGCTGCCGAACAAGAGCCCCTCCCCGTCGCTCACCCGACTGATCCGGGTGACCCGCGACGGCAATCCCCGCCGGCGCTACGGCCACGTCTCGCCCCATATCGGAAAGCTCAAGCCCCTCGACGATCGCGCGCTGGATCGCATCTCACAGCTGGCCCTGGCATCGCTGCCCGCCTTCCGTGGAACCACGCTCGTGCTGGGTCTGGCGGAGTCATCCCTGGTGCTGGCCGCCTGGGTGGCCTGCCGCCTGGAGCGGCCCGCCGACCTCTGCTTCACCACCCGCGACACGGACCGCTCCCAGGGAGCCCGCACATTCCAGGAGCCCCACTCCCACGGACCTTGCCACTACCTCCCGCTGCCGGTCGACCGCCGCTACGACCAGGTGCTGATCGTCGAGGACGAGGTGACCACCGGCCGCACCCTGAAGAACCTGGCGCTCGAGCTGCGCGACCTCTCCAGGCGCATGCACATCGTGGCCCTGACCGACCTGCGCACAGACGAGCAACGGACCAGCTTTGCCACGGACCTCGCCGCCGCGGGGATCGAGCTCGAGTTCATCGACCTGTCCCGCTGCGCGGCATCCCCCCTGAACGGCTGCGCGCCCCGTGGGCCGCTACCCACGCCCTTCTGCGCCACGGAGACGCAGCGGCACGAGGCCACTTGCGCGCTGGAGACAACCTGCAGGCGGCTGCGGCCGGGAACCATGTACATGGTGGGCGAGTGCGTCGACGGTCCCCTGGCCGTCTGGGACGCCCTCCCTCCCGATCTGCGCCCAGCCCTGCAGCAGGTCAGCCGCAGCCCCTGGCTGGTGGACGAGCAGGGCATCCGCTCCAGGCTGGAACTGGGTCTCGACAGCACCGGCACGCCCTACTTCCTCTACAACTGGTCCCCTCCTCGCAACGCCAGGGCCCTGGTGGTGGCGGCGCCCTCCTCCATGGAGGTGGCCGAGCGCCTCTGCCGTCACCTGGAGTCGCAGGCGGTGCGGGCCGAGAGCTTCGAGTTCCGCTGCGCATGATCCGCAATCCCTGGCCCGACCTGCAGGTGCTGGCGCGCTCCGCCGGCCCCCTGCACCCCTACGATCCCGCCAACCGGCCCCTATTCCGGGGCGAAGAGGCCTTCGCGCCGCACATCGTGGGCTGGCGGCGCTGGTCCAAGCCCTCTCCCGAGCCCCCCCTCGACGATGGGTTCGCCGGTCTGCTGCTGCGATCCATCCGCGCCAGGCAAGAGCTCGTCGCGGCGCTGGTGGAGCGCCTGACACAGCGCGTGCTGACCGAGACGGATCGGGCGCCGCTGCTGCTGGCCATCCTGCGAGCGGGCGTGCCCGTGGGTCACCTGCTGGCCCGCCGCCTGGAGCGGCACTATGGCGAGCCCGTCCCCCTGGTGGCCATCTCCCTCTTCCAGAAGCTGGGCTGGGACGACCAGGCCCTCGCCCAGGCCCTGGCGCTGCACCCGGACCGGCCGATCTGGTTCGTGGACGGCTGGACCAGCCGCGGCGGCGTGGCACGCGAGCTGCGGAGCGCCCACCAGCGCTGGTGCCAGGCGGGTCGGCCGGATTTCACCGCCGGCAGGGGCCCCAGGCTGGCCGTGCTGCTGGATCCCCGCGGCCAGGCCCAGGCCACGGCCAGCCGGCAGGACCTCTTCATCCCCTCCGCCTGCTTCACGGCTCCGGAGACCCTGGGCTTCTCGCGCAGCTTCGCCACCGAAGATGGCGGCATGTTCCGGGTCTATCTCTTTCCCCCCGAGCTGCAGCGACCGGAGCTGGTGCGGGCCTGGACCGATATCGCCCAGGTCCGCCCTGCGGCCCTGCCCGAAGAACGCGTCGAGGATCAAGAGCCCCTGCCCCCGGGCTGGCGCCTGCACATCAACGAGGTGGTGCGGGCGCTCATCAATCGCGATCCCCAGGAGATCTTCCTGCGGGCCAGCGAAGACGAGGCGCGTCGCACCCTGGCCCCCGTGCTGCACCTCTGCCAGCTACGCGGCGTGCCCGTTCGCTACGGGCGGCAGGAGCTATGCCGCCACGGAGCCGCCGCCATCGCGCGCATGCGCTGAGCGCAAAGGGAGACCGTCATGCACAAGGTCACCGTGGTCCCTCCATCCTTCCCCGACGCCCCCAGCGAGACGCCCCTGCAGGTCGAACCCGGTCGCGTCTGGCAGGTGCTCTGCGGCGACGAGGAGCATTGGCGCGTAGGCGTCTGGTCCCCCGAGCAGAGCCGCGCCGAGGACTGCCCCGAGCTGGAGCGCCACAGCTGCCCCGAGCTCTTCCTGCTGATCCAGGGGCGCATCACCATGCTGCTGCACGACGGCAGCCAGCTGCGGCAGCTGGAGCTGCAGCAGGGCCAGCCCATCCTGGTGCGCGGCCCCCACGCGGGTTTCTGCCCGGATGGGCCCCACAGCGGGCGCGCCCTGGTGGTGGAGCGCGATCGTTTCCACACCCTCTACCGCAGCGCAGCGGGCTGGGCGGCCGCCGAAGACTGAAAATGCGGCGCTTCAGACGCCCAGCTTGGGCCAGCTCTCGACGACCAGCGAATCCAGGGTGGTGTCTCCGCCTCCACCCTCGGTATCGCTCAGGTTCACCGTGCCCTCCAGGTGCGCCCAGAGGTAGTCCAGGTTCACGTCGTGCCCATCCACGACCAGGTAGGCGCCGGTGGCGCCGCTGCTCTGGAAGTAGAAATCGAAGCCGGCCTGGGCCTTGGAGTCGGACCAGATCACCTCTTCGATCTCGTAGCTGCCGGCGTAGGAGGCGTCGGCCCCGATGTTGATCTGGACCTCCACCTCGCCCGAGGCCTGCTTGGCGTAGACGGAGCTCAAGTTGCTGCTCCCGAACCAGTTGCCCGACTCGCCTACCCAGGAGCTGCCGCCGAAGACCGCCTCGAAGGACTCGGTCCCCGGCTTGTAGGTGGAGTCGCTGTCCGCGTCGGTGTCCGTATCCGCGTCGGCATCGGTGTCGGCATCGGTGTCGGTGTCGGTATCGGTGTCGGTGTCGGTGTCGGCAGGCTCCAGGGAGGAGTCCTTGTCCGTGTCGTTGCAGGCGACGCCGATCAGGAGCAGGAGGAAGAAGCGCATATTGCCCTCGCAGGCGAATGGGGGAGGAGGCTCTCGAAGAACCGTCGCGCTCAGTATAGCGCCATGGGCACTGAACAAAAAACACCCATCCCGCCAACAGTTCGAGGAGCTTCCGCGGCGCTGTTTCAGGGCTGCGTAGGCAGCCCTGCGCCGCTCATCAAGCGGCGAAGATGGGGGGGAGAGGCGGTGTCC